>JAQTRC010000035.1 GCA_028712665.1 Desulfuromonadaceae bacterium | reverse complement strand
GGCGATGAATCGTTGGAAATTATCAAAAAAGAAAGCCCATGCCTGGTTTTTCTGGATGTTATGATGCCGAAGATGAATGGTTTTGAGGTCTGCAACCAGGTTAAGAACGAGCTTAACATGCCCGGAATCTACATAGTTCTGCTGACGGCCAAAGGACAGGAGTTTGACAAAGAAATGGGTCGGGAAGTTGGAGCTGACCAGTATATGACAAAACCGTTCAACCCTGACGAAGTTCTGGCAAAGGCCCGGGAGATAACAGGAATAAACTAACTGGATCTTTCCGCCAGCCTGCTCTCCCAACGCCAGGCATCAGCCACAATAGCTTCCAGATTATCAAGGCGGGGTCTCCAGCCGGTGAGCAGCCCTATTTTTTCGGCTTTGGCAACCAATGACGCGGGGTCACCAGGTCGCCGTTCTGCCTCTACAATAGCAAAATCCACACCACTCACCTTTTTGACGATCTCCAATACCTCTCTGACACTGCTGCCGCGTCCGTAACCGACGTTCATGGCGGCAGCTTCCCCACCTTTTTCCAGGTACTCCAATGCGAACAGATGTGCGGAAGCAAGATCCTCAATATGTATGTAATCCCGGATACCGGTTCCGTCCGGGGTAGGATAATCTGTCCCATAGATGCTGACACACTCCCTCATCCCAAGGGCCGCCTGACAAGCCACCTTGATCAGATGCGTAGCCTCATGAGTGCGCTGTCCCATGCGGGCCTGCCTATCGGCGCCGGCAACATTGAAATAGCGCAGAGCCACGTACTTCATACCATGTGCAGCCGAGATATCCCGCAGCATCCATTCACTCATCAGTTTGGAGGTGCCATAGGGATTTATCGGTGAGAGAGCGCTCTCCTCCGAAGCCACCCCTCCATCTGGAATACCATAGACCGCAGCGGTGCTGGAGAAGATGAAGCGCTTGACCCTGTGTTTGACGCAGGCTTCCAGCAGTCCCAAAGTGTTGCGGGTGTTGTTGAAGTAATACTTAAGCGGCTTGGAAACCGACTCAGGTGCGATGATGGCGGCAGCGAAGTGCAGGACCGTACTGAAGCGATATTTTAGGAATAGCTCGTCCAGCGATTCACGGTCAGCCAGATCACCCTCCATAAACTCTTCGCCATTAATCAGCACATTCTTGAAACCGGTGGAGAGATTATCGTAAACCACGACCTTACGACCCGATTCGGAGAGCTGACGGACAACGTGACTCCCTATGTAGCCGCATCCGCCGGTTACCAGGATTGTTTCAGACATTCATAATCCTTTCAGTTAGAGGGTTCATGCAAAAGTCCGAAAAGTCCCCTCCCCCCTTGCGGGGGAGGGTTAGGGTGGGGGGGGAGGTTGCCATGAAATCATCATGTTGCAGCTTCACCCACCCCCCAGCCCCCTCCTTTAGGCCCTTCGGGTCCGTCAAGGGAGGGGGAGTAAGTTTTAGGAGATTTGCAAGGGGCTCAGTTAATGTAACCGTTTATATTGGCGAGCGCCCGCTGAAGCCGCTCGGCACTATGGGCCTCTATCGTCCAGACCGCCTCCGGGGCATAGTTGGAGAGTAACCGAAAAAAGAGGGCAAAATCTATCTCCCCCTCCCCTACAGGCAGATGTTCATCGCTCTGTCCGTGATTATCGTGAATGTGGGCCTCGGCGATATATAAGCCAAGTTCGCTGAACCACCCCTCCATTGAAACATTCGTGAACATATTCCAGTGACCAATGTCAAAGCAATGCCGGAAACAGGGGTCATCAATCTCATCCAGCAAAGCTCTGAGCGTTGACGGTTCCTTTTCGAAGATATTCTCAACAGCCAGGATTGTGCCCAGTTCCCGTGCCTGAGGTACGAACTCCCGCCAGAAATCGATACTGTTTTTCAACCATTCAAGCCGATTGTCACCGTAATGCAAATCGTCGAAACCGGGGTGGACAACTATCACCCTTGGGCAAAGCACCTCTGCGGCCTTCATGACCTGTTGGATACGACGGCGGGTCGCAGCACGAATAGTTGTATCGATAGCGCCAGGATTCAGGTCCATGAACGGAGAATGGATTGTTGTGGCAAGCCCCGCACTCTTCAATGCCTCGGCGTGGGCGGTCAGTTCCTCCCAAATAATATGGTCGAGCGATTCGGCCGACAGATAAACTTCCGGATTTATTCGATTGGCAATTGCATACTCCAGATGCTCTCCCAGACGTGCATATGGAACATGGGCATGTATTAGATGGTTCATTGCTGTGCTTTCCGGTGTTCTTTGATGACCGAGTCCGTGGCGGTCCGCTCCACCAGGTCCTCAAGCTTGGCTATCGACTCTGGTTCACCAAGGACAATCAATGTGTCGTTTCCTTCAATTTTGGACTGAGAGTGAGGGTTGAAGATCATCTTGCCATGAGCCTTCTTGATGCCGACGATAATTACTCCGATCTCTTTTCTGAAGCCGGAAGTGACCAGAGTTTCTCCGACAAAAGCCGAATGCGGGGGTATTGCGATCTCTTCCATTTGCAAATCCATGTGTTCGCTGCCGGTAGCGATCTCAATAAAATCAACCACATTTGGGCGCAGAATCGACTGAGCCATCCTGCTGCCACCAATCACATACGGGGAGACCACCTTGTTTGCCCCTGCTCTTTTGAGCTTTAAGTCCGAGCCCTCTTCACCGGAGCGTGCGAGGATATAGAGGTCCGGGTTTAAGCCGCGAGCGGTCAGAGTTATATAGACGTTCTCCGTATCGGAGGTAACCACCGAAATCAACCCCTTAGCCCTCTTGATACCGGCCTTTAGCAGGGTTTCATCAAGCGTGGCATCCCCCCTCATATGCAGGTAGCCCTCTTCATCAAGTTTCTCCTGCGTATCGACACTTTTTTCCACAACAACAAATTGGAGATCGTTGGTTTTGAACTCCTTGCAGATCAGGGAACCGATTCTGCCGAAACCGCATATAATGTAATGTTCCCGAAGTGAATCTATCTGTTTTTCCACCTTTTTCCTCCCAATTATACGCTGGAACTGCCCCTCAAACATGATCTGGGCCAGGCTGCCAACAATGTAACCCAATACGCTTACGCCAACCAGTATCAGACCCATGGTGAACATCTTGCCACCGTCAGAGAGGTCGTGAACCTCTTTGAAACCAACGGTTCCCAAAGTAATGACCGTCATGTAAAGGGCATCCAGAAACCGCCATTTCTCAATGGCCATAAAGCCGGTCGTCCCTCCGGTTACGAGCATCAGGAGGACCAGAACCGATATTTTCAGGTGTCGCACAGGATCCATAACTGGGACAGACTACCTTCAAGGGGAGTAAATTACAAGCAGCTTTCTTGATAATACCAAGAGTAAAGTTATATTTATCGCAAAGAATATTTTACTGCCAACGCTTGAAATAAAGTCTAAAACCGTGGAGTTAAGATTGACAAATCGTGCATACTGTATACAATGTAAAAAAAATTGGCGCCAGGACTGTGATGAAAAGAACTATCGAGAAACATCAGACACTTCGCGAAAAAATACTCGAAAACATACGTGATGCAATTATCTCCGGGGCGCTTCCTGCGGGGAGCAAAGTTTCCGAACCGGAACTGGCCGAACGCTACGGAATCAGCCGGACACCGATCCGCGAAGCTTTCCGTCAATTGGAATCGGAAGGCTACTTGTCTGTCATTCCTCGCCGGGGTGCGGTTGTTAAAGAATTAAGCCCCAAGGACGTCGAAGAATTTTACGCTATCAAAAGTATCCTGGAAGGGTATGCCGCCCGCCGAGCCTGCGAAAAATTCAGCAGCAAGGGCCTTGACCGGCTTCAGGCAATCAATGACAAGCTTGCCGAGTTGGCCAGACTAAATGATATCAGGCACTTCTTCAAAATTCACAGCGACTTTCACGATCTTTTCATAAGGACGGCCGACAATGAAAAATTGCGTGATTTGATTACAGGGCTGGTAACCAAATTCCAGCGACTGAGGTTAACGTCTCTAAGTCTTCCTGGCCGGATGACGGTTTCAGTACAGGAGCATGATAAGATTATTGAGGCCTTCCGGCGAAAAGATGCTGACAAGGCAGAGGAACTTGTACGAAAAAATGCCGAATATGGTGGTCGCGTGCTGATAGGTGGGGCCATGCCGACATCGGTTGACCATGAAATTGATGTCTAGCAAACAGGAGATACTCAGGCAGATACCAAAAGTTGACAGGATTCTGGTACTGCCGAACGTGCTTACTCTATTGGATCAACATCCTCGTCCCGAAGTTCTGGCCGCAGCCCGTCAGGTTCTTGCCGCTCTTAGACACTCTGTTAATAACGGCGAACTGACCGTTCTGCCGGACTTAAACGACATTGCCTGCTTGATAGCCTCCGAACTGTCAGGCCGGACTCTTCCCAGCCTGCAAAGCGTTATTAACGGCAGCGGCGTTGTAGTACACACCAACCTTGGGCGTTCACCACTGGCTGACGTGGCCGAACAGGCCATCCACACCGTTTCAGTCGGCTATTCGAACCTCGAATTTGACCTGGCCACCGGTGAACGTGGTTCCCGCTATTCACATGTAGAAGGACTTCTGCGCGAACTGACCGGCTGCGAGGCCGCTCTGGTGGTCAACAACAACGCAGCCGCTGTGATTTTGGCACTGTCGTCCCTAGCCAATGACCGCGAAGTGATCGTCTCTCGCGGCGAACTGGTTGAGATCGGGGGATCATTCCGCATTCCTGAAATCATGTGCCAGAGCGGAGCCCGGCTTGTCGAAGTAGGTTGCACAAATCGCACCCACGGCCGCGATTATAAGGGAGCCATAACCGATGCCACTGCTCTGTTGCTGAAAGTTCATGCCAGCAACTTTGCCATCGTAGGCTTTACCGCCGAAACATCGCTGGCCGAATTGTCAGTCATGGGACGCGAAGCAGGGATTCCGGTCATGCTGGATGCCGGTAGCGGCTGCCTTGTCGACCTTTCACCCTACGGCATCAAAGGTGAACCAACCATCAGAAAGTATCTGGCTCTCGGAGCAGATGTTGTCACTTTCAGCGGCGACAAGCTGCTGGGTGGTCCGCAGGCCGGCATCATCGTCGGCAAAGAAAACCTGATAGAAGCCATGAAACGCCACCCGCTGCTGCGCGCGCTACGCATGGACAAACTCAGCCTCGCCGCTCTCGAAGCCACCTTGCGGCTTTACCGTGACGAACGGCTGGCCCTCGCAGCTATACCTACACTCCGGATGTTGACCATGTCATCCGAGAAAATATCCCAAAGAGCAGACCGAATGATCCGCTATCTGCGAAAACGTCTTCCTAAATCAATCTCCTTCACTCGGCATCCTGGCGAATCCAGCGCCGGCGGGGGATCCTTCCCTCTGCTGCAACTGCCGACGACGTTGATCGAAATCCGCATCGACGGAGCAACTCCTCTCCAGATGGAATCAACCCTCCGCCTGACCACTCCACCGGTTGTGGGCCGCATTCAGAGAGATCGCTTTCTCCTGGATGTCCGCACCTTGCTTGACAGGGATCTAGCTCCTCTGTTTGCATCTCTTCAAAAAGCTGCTACACTGCTTGCGGAGAAATAGTTTATGGCATTATTTAAATCTATAGCCCTGATACCAGCCGCCGGTATGGGTAAACGTATGGGGGCTTCAATCAACAAGCAGTATTTGCAACTTGGCAGTTTGCCGATAGTCGCACGTACCATCTCTGTTTTTGAGAAATCTTCCCTGATCGACGCAATTTATCTGGTGATTCCGGCTGAAGAAATTCCCTACTGTCGTGAACATATCGTCGATGCCTGCGGTTTCACGAAGGTGGTTGCAATCGTGCCAGGCGGCAAAGAACGCCAGAATTCTGTGATGAACGGGCTTAATGCCATGCGGGCGAGCGTATCGGACAACGATGTAATTTTAATCCATGATGGTGTCAGACCGATGGTAACGGAAGCTATGCTGAATGAATCTATTGATGTCGCCAGTAAACGGCATGGCGCGTTGGTGGCGGTTCCGGTCAAGGATACCATCAAGACCGTGCGGGACGGAATTGTGGTCTGCACCCCTGAGCGTGGAGAACTTTGGCAGGCTCAGACACCCCAGTCGTTCAGATTCGGTATTATCCTTAGCGCCCATCTCTCTGCCGAGGCAGATGGCTTTAAAGGCACCGACGATGCTTCACTGGTTGAGCGCACAGGTGGAGAGGTCTGTATAATCCGGGGAGATTATAGTAATATTAAAATAACCACTCCCGAGGACCTCGTGATGGCCGAAGCATACCTGACCGGAATGGAGAGTTAGTTATGGCTGTTTCTCCGCCTCAAAAAATACTTATCGTAGATGATGACGCTGATATGGCTACCGCACTGAAACTTTACCTGGAAGAGGAAGGTTATGACACATCGGTGGCAAATGACGGCAAGACCGCTCTGGAGATGATGTTGGGTGGAAACCGCTTCTCTCAGGTACTGCTTGATATCAGTATGCCGAACCTAGACGGCATAACAGTTCTGAAACTCCTCCGGGATTCGAACTGCGATGCTTCAGTTATCATGATGAGCGGTCATGGCAGCGAAGATTTGGCTGTAGAGTGTATGAAAAACGGAGCTGAAGACTATATTTCCAAACCGTTTGCCATGGCTGATCTGCTCCAGCGTATTAAACGGGCCAGAAATCACCGCCTGACATTAATCGAGAAAATGCGGCTTGAACAAGAAAAAGAAGACTTTTACCTGATGCTCTCCCATGACCTGAAAAATCCGATGACCGCAGTAATCGGTTCTATAGATATCATCCGCGAAGGGCGCCTCGGCCCGGTTAATGAGGAACAGATCGAATATCTTCAATCGGCAATTGACAGCTGCAACGAAGTGATAACGATGATAAATAATCTGCTTGATATCAGGCGTTTTGAAGCGGGAAAAATGCCGCTGGCCATTCGGCACTGCAATCTCGAAGAGATTATCCGGAAAGTCGTCGCACAGTTCTCTCAAACGGCCGAACATGATGGTATCAGACTTTCGCTCAATCTTGACAGTTCTCTTCCTGATATCGCCATTGACCAAAAGGCAATGGTCAGGATTATGGGCAACCTGCTGGGTAATTCGTTGAAATTCACCCCTCTGGGAGGCGAGATCGTTGTAACCTGCGATTACTTTGAGAATTCTCTTGATACACAAAGGCTGCGGATTCCTATCTATGCCTCTATTCCCAAACATTTTTCGGAGATAACCCGCTTCGTAAGAATACGCGTCCGCGACTCTGGCATCGGCATCCCATCGCAAGAGCTGAAACGCATCTTCGATCGCTATGAACAGTATCGGAGTGGTTCCGGACGGGAGCAAGGGGGTGCCGGACTGGGATTGGCATTTTGCAAATGGGCTGTGGAAAGCTTTGACGGTGTGATCTGGGCGGAGAGTGAAAACGGCAAGGGGAGTGAGATTATCATTCTTTTGCCCTGCTCGGAGTGAAAAGGGCGCAGTTTTATAAAATGAACCGGAGAAAATATTATGAAAACGGTAGCGCTGTTACCGATACTGTTGATTGTAACTTTTCTTTGTAGTACAGCGATTGCTGCCGATCTGGATTTGACCAAATCCATCACTATCGGAAGCGGGAAGATAACAGTCATCGAATTCACTGATCCGGACTGCCCTTTCTGCCGTAAAGCTTCAAAATATTTTGATGGCCGCAGCGACATAACCCGCCACGTTTTTTTCTTCCCGCTCGCCATTCACTCCAGAGCGAAGGAAAAAGTCCGTTTCATCCTTTCCATGCCTGACAAGGCCAAGGCATACCATGATGTCATGTCAGGGAGATTGGATGCAGCACCTCCGCTGGTATCAACCCAGGCTGGGACCAGACTACAGGAGGAACAGCTGGAAATAGCAAAAAAGCACAGAGTGGATTCCACCCCGACCTTTATGATTAACGGGAGAATTATAGTGGGGTTTGATCTGAAGAAGATAGAAGAAACGCTCGGGAAATAGTTAGTTACATCGTACGTTCAAAATCTGAAGCGCCCGGATGCCGGTCGTCAAGGAGAACGTCTCGAAGCACACGGACAGTGTGTAAGCTGCGCCTAAAGACGACGCAGATTGCCGATATTCATTGCTGGCTAGAACTCCATCGGCATGGCCTTGACCTGCTTGGCGGTAAAGACCGGGCCATCCTTGCAGACATATACATTCCCCACGTTGCAGCGTCCGCATTTGCCCAGGCCGCACTTCATCCGGTTTTCAAGTGTCGTGTAAACCTGTTCGTCGCTGAATCCGAGTTTCTCCAGCACCGGCAGGGTAAACTTGATCATGATCGGCGGGCCGCACACCAGCGCTATCGTGTTCACAGCCGCTGGCGCCGTTTCCCCAAGAATTGTCGGCACAAAACCGACTCTGCCGTCCCATTCCGGTCCATTGCCGCCGGGATCAACAGTCTTGACCAGCCGCACATCTTTCCGTTCCTGCCACTCATTCAACTCCCGCTTGTAAACCAGATCGGCTTCTGTTCTTGCTCCGTAAACTATCGTAATCTCTCCGAACTTGTCCCTCAGATCCAAGCAGTTCCAGATCAGGGTCCTGAGCGGCGGCAGGGCGATGCCACCGGCGACGAAGACGATGTTTTTGCCGTAGAACTCTTCAATTGGATAGGAGTTGCCGTATGGGCCCCTAACCCCCATAGTGTCACCTATTTCCAGACGACGCAGTTCCTCCGTCACCCTCCCTACCGACCGAAAACAGCACTCGATGTACCCTTTTCTGGTTGGTGATGAGGCGATGCAGAAGGTGGATTCACCGGCTCCGAAGGCGGAGTATTCGGCGAACTGTCCGGCCCGGTATGCAAAGCTCTCTATCAGTTGCTCGTCCTGGAAAACAAGACGCAGGGTGCGTACGTCCGGGGTTTCGTCTATTACATCGGCGACGGTGGCCAGATAGGGAAGGTAGATGTTCTTGTTATTATTGCACATATGTTCACTTCCAATTCTTAATAGAACGCGGATTTTCGCGGATGCGGCGGATGTACACGGATATTTAAGGCGCTGGGGTAAATCCAAAATCTGAGATCTGATCCGCGTTGATCCGCTTCAATCTGGCCTTTTCTTTAGGCCCTTTGGGTCCGCGTTCCATTGCCTTTATTTCTTGCTTATCTCTTCAACGATGGCCGCTATATCAATCCCGACCGGGCAGATACGAACGCAACGGCCACAACCGCTGCAAAGGGTTTGTCCAAACTTGTCGTCGTAGTACTTGAACTTGTGCATGATGCGGTTGCGGTAACGTTTGGGCTGCAAGTTCCGCGGGTTGTGCCCGGAGGCGTGGTGGGTGAACTTCCAGAAGCCGCAGGCATCCCAGCTTTTACGCCGTTTGCCCGCTTTTTCGGTTCCTTCGTCAACGATATCGAAACAGTGGCAGGCCGGGCAGACGAAAGCGCAGGCTCCGCAGCCGACACAGCGTACAGCGATGCAATCCCAGAGCGGATCTTCAAAGTGTCCGTCCAGCCAGGCTTTGACCTTCTTTAGATCTATTTTTTCTGTCTGCGGTTCGGCCAGCGGGAGCGCCTTGGCTTTTGTCTGTTCTGAAAACAGTTCCTTGTGGCTGGTGATGAGCGCTTCACCTTTATCACTGAAGGTCTCGCAGGCGTACCCCCCCCCTTCCAGCGGGGTCAGGAAGAGGTCGCTCCCTTTGGTTTCTCCCGGGGAGAGTCCGACGGCGCTGCAAAAGCAGGCATCGTCGGCGTCGGTGCAGGCCAGGCCGATGATAGTTGTCTTTTTTCTGCGTTCCAGGAAGAATTCGTCCTTGTAGTCCCAGGAGAAGACCGCATCCAGCACAGGGATAGCAGCGGCATCGCATGGACGTACCCCAACCAGCACCGTCTCTTGAAATCGGGACGGGTCGATGTCCTTCAGGCTGACATGCTGCCCCTCTTTCGCGTAGGACATGATATCTTCGCAGACCGGAAAGAAGGCCTCTTTGCTCGATCGGCGCGGCAGTAGTTCTGTGACCATTTCACTGGCACTCTTGATCGGTTCGTACAGCGGTATACCGGCATTCAAGCATGGTGCGACAACACGGGTGCCTTCGGCTATCATCGTATCAAGGAGAGTGTTCAGGTTTTGTTTAGAAATGTACTTTTGCATGTAAAACCTTTTAGCTTTTATTTTATAAAGCTCTGATCGTCCTTCTCATCGAAAGTAGAAAGCGGTCCCTTGTCATTAACCTCGAAACCGGCCTCGTAGGCATACAGCTCTTTCAGCTCTTTGGCCATTTTGCGGTTGAGGAGATTCAATGGGATATCCATCGGGCAGACCCGTTCGCATTCGGCGCAACCGGCGCATCTTCCTGCCAGGTGCATGGCGCGCACGATATGCCAGGCGGTATTGCCGGCCGGCCGTGGGGTGCTCTCCACCATCTGCGGTTTATTGCGGTCACAGAGGCACTGTTCGCAGAAGCAGAACGGACATACCTGTCGGCAGGCGTAGCATTTGATGCATTTTGCAAACTGCTCTTTCCAGTAAGCCCAGCGTTCGACCGGAGTCAATGCCTCCAACCGGGTAATTTCGGCAATGTACTTCTCTTCCAGTTGCAGTGGAGCCGGCAGTTGTACGTTTGGCACATAATCGCAGCCGGCTGGCAGATGGGCGTTACATTCGGTGCATTTTGGGGCTATGGTTTCTGCGGTCAGTCCGGTAGAGGGCTGAGCCGTAGATGCCAGCACCCCGGCACAGGGGACACCTATGAGGTAGAGTTCCTCGCGTTTCAACTGCGATTCTCCCATAAGCCCGACAATAGCCTTGAGGTCGCACCCTTTGACGACAATGCCGATCTTCCCATTTTTGGGGATCTCTTTTTTTGCCTTGGTCAGGTAGAGGGCCAGATTGTTGACGCTGGCAGGGGAAAAGATCAGCTTCGCCGCATCTTCGGCTTGGCTGATTATGACCGGTTGAGCCGAACCTTTGCGGCGGGCGCCGGCGTAGCCGATAACGGCAGAGACCTGCCCCTCTAGGAGGAGGCGCTTTGCCTCATCGCGGATGGCCTCGGTGATGGCGATGTAGATGGATGTGTCGATTGGCTGAGTCATGTAAATCCCATCAGATTGCGTTGTAGGCTTCTTTCAATTCCGGTGTGCCGATAGTGCCGGACCACTGTTCCTCCAGGGCCAGCTGTTTGAACTCGGCCATCGGCCCCATTGCGCGCACTTTTTCGGTCAGATCGGTAACAACTTCGACCCATTTGCCCCCTTCGGCGGCGGAGACCCACGAAAACTGCAGACGGTTCAGATCGACGCCGACGAATTCGAGCAGTTTGCGGAATGCTGCAAATCTGCGCCGGGCGTGGAAGTTGCCGGCGATGTAATGGCAATCGCCGGGGTGGCAGCCGGAAACCAGCACTCCATCTGCTCCCTGCTGGAAGGCTTTGAGGATGAACACAGGATCGATACGGCCGGTGCAGGGGAACTTGAGTACCCGTACGTTGGAGGGGTACTGCATACGGCTGGTGCCGGCCAGGTCGGCCCCGGCGTAGGTGCACCAGGTGCAGACAAAGGCGATGATTTTCGGTTCGAACGAGTGTTTCTGTTTTTCTGAATGCATAATAACCTTTTTAATGGAACGCGGATCTACACGGATGCGGCGGATCAGCGCGGATTATTAAATATCTGGGTTAACCCAAAATCTCTCTGTTTTTGACTCCAAATCCGCGCCGATCCGCACAAATCCGGCCTTTTCCGCGTTCCATTGCCTTTGATCTTGTTTGTCATAACGCTTCTATCATCGCGACAATCTGTTCGTCGGTATAGCCATCGAGTTCTACGCTCTTGGACGGGCAGGTGGCCTGGCAGGTGCCGCAGCCACCGCATACTCCGGGGTTGACATATGCCACCACCCTGATGAGGTTGCCCTGGCGGTCTCTTATCTCCTTCTCCTCAACCGCACCATAGGGGCAGACCTTCTTGCAGTAGAAGCAGCCGACGCAGCCCGCTTCCCTGACCCTGGCCACGATCGGCTCACGCTCCAGCTGGTCCTTGGCGAAGAGGGTCATGACCTTTGCTGCTGCTGCACTGGCCTGGCTTACGGTGTCCGGTATGTCTTTCGGTCCCTGGCAGGCGCCTGCGAGATAGATACCGGCCGTGGCACATTCAACCGGTCGCAGCTTGGCGTGGGCCTCGGAGTAGAAGTTGTATTTGTCGTAGGAGATGCCCAGTTTCTGTGCCAGAGTGTCGGCACCCTTCTGGGGCTGAATGGCAGTGGCCAGTACGACCATGTCGGCCTCGATCTCAACCTGGACGCCGACGGCGATGTCGCTCCCCATGACTACGATCTTGTCACCCTTCTGGTAGAGGCGCGAAACCATGCCACGGATGTAGACCGCCTCTTCCTCTTCGATCGATCTCCGCCAGAATTCGTCGTAGCTTTTGCCGGGGGTGCGGGCATCCATGAAGAAGACATAGGCCTGGCCGTCATGCACCTTGTGGTGGTAGAGCATCGTGTGTTTGGCGGTGTACATGCAGCAAACTTTGGAGCAGTAGGAGATACCCTTTTCCCTTGCCCGCGATCCTATGCACTGGATGAATACTATCTGTTTCGGCTCCTTGCCGTCGGAGGGGCGCAGTATCTTGCCGCCGGTGGGACCTGAGGCGCTGGCCAGTCTCTCGAAGGTCATGCCGTCGATGACATCGGGTATTTTCCCGTGGCCGAATTCGCCGTACCCTTTAATCATCGAACCCTTGGGCTTTTCGTTGATGGTATAGAGGTCAAAACCGGTGGCCACAACGATGGCGCCAACCGGTTCAACAATCAGTCTGTCCTCCTGCTCGTAGTCGACAGCTCCGGGACCACAGACTTTCTGGCAGAGGCCGCATTTTCCGGTTTTGAACTTGGTGCAGTTCTCCCGGTCTATGACCGGAGTGTTGGGTACGGCCTGGGGAAAAGGAACGTAGATGGCTGTGCGCATCCCGAGGTTGCAGTCGAATTTGCTGGGAATCTTCTTTATGGGGCACTTTTCCATGCATAGACCGCAACCGGTGCATTTGTCTTCATCGACCGAGCGGGCCTTTTTGCGGATCGTTACCTGGAAGTTGCCGATGTACCCTTCGACAAGTTCAATTTCGCTATAACTGTAGAGTTTGATTTTAGGGTGGTTGGCAACGTCCACCATCTTGGGGGTCATGATGCACTGGGAGCAGTCAAGCGTCGGAAATGTTTCGGAGAGTTGGGCCATGTGGCCGCCGATGGAGGGCTCCCGTTCGACCAGTACGACTTCGTGGCCGCAATCCGCAATATCCAGCGCAGCTTGGATTCCTGCGATGCCGCCGCCGATGACCAGCGACCTCTTGGTGACCGGGACGGTGATGGTCGGGAGGACACGGTTCTTTTTGACCCGCTCGACCATCATGCCGACGATCTCGATGGCCTTGACTGTGGCCTCTTCCCTGTTCTCATGAACCCAGGAACAGTGCTCACGGATGTTGGCCATCTCGCAGAGGAAGGGGTTAATACCGGCCGATTCGACCGCCTTGCGGAAGGTCCGCTCGTGCATGCGGGGCGAACAGGCAGCAACCACCACGTGGGAGAGCTTCTGCTCGATAATGGCCTTCTTGAGCAGGTTCTGGCCGGGGTCGGAGCACATGTACTTGTAATCGGTTGCAAAGGCCACGCCGGGCAGCTTGCCCACCTGGGCCGCAACCCGCTCCACATCAACCGTTCTGGATATGTTCTCGCCGCAGTGGCAGACGAATACGCCTATTCGTGACATTTATATTTCCTTGTAGTGGCGCTGCTTGCCGCGCCCTTCTTTCAGGTTCATGCATCTGGGCGCAGCAAGCAGCGCCCCTACAGTAACCCTTTTTCTTTTAACAGTGGCAACGGGTTGACCATCATGGCGGCTAGGCCGAGTTTGTCCGGGCCGAGTCCCACTGCCAGGCCGACCAGCTGGGTCAGATAGAAGACCGGCAGGTTGTAGTTTACGCTATAGACACCCTCAATCTCTTTCTGGCGGATATCCAGGTTGCCGTGGCAAAGGGGGCAGGCAACCATGACACAGTCGGCACCAGCCGCCTTGGCCGAGTCGAGGATGGCGTTGGTGAGCTGGATTACCACTCCGGGACGCGAGAGGGTGAAGTTGGCGCCGCAGCATTCCATGCGGTGGGTCCAGGCAACGGTCTCGGCGCCGACCGCCTTCAATACGTCTTCCATGATTGTGGGCGCTTCGACACAGTCCAGGTTCGGGACATCGGTCGGACGGGTCAGGAGGCAGCCGTAGTAGCAGGCGACCTTGAGGCCGGACAACGGTTTGTTGACCGATTGGGCCAGCCGCTCAGGGCCCAGGTCCCTGGCCAAAATCTCCAGCAGGTGCTTGACATGGCTGTCCAGTATCACGGGAGCGTCGATGGCCTTTTCCACCTGCTTCCGCTTGACTTCGCTTTCAGAGAGGACGTTTTGCGTGGTCTTGAGCCGCGAAAAACAGGCGGCGCAGGCCACTGCCAAGTCACCTTCAACTTTATCGGCCAGCTCCAGGTTTTTTGCACAGAGAGACAACGACAGCAGTTCATCGACGTTGTGGGCCGGGGTGGCGCCGCAGCAGAACCAGTCAGGTACTTCGGTCAGGCCGATCTTCAACTTCTTGAACAGCTCGCGTGTGGAGAGGTCATATTCGCCGGCCGAGGCGTGCAGCGAGCAGCCAGGGTAGTAGGAGTAGTTGAGCTTTTCTTTCATGAATGATCCTGTAAATGCAAAATTCAGGAGACAGGAGAGATTAGATATTCAGACTTCTGACTCCTGACCACTGGTTTATTACAACGCTTCGCCCTTCCTGCGCATCTCTTCTATCCGTGTGAAGATCTTCTCTATTTCGGACAGGTTCTTGTTTTTACTCTGGAACATTTTCAGCTTTCCCTTGGAGATCAGTTTGGGGCCGAGCATAAGGTCTTTCAGAAACTGGCCGGATTTGACGTTGAAGACGGCGGCCAGCCGCATTTCGTACTGGCGGCCGTAGGTGCGGATGTTCTGCAGGAAGAGTTTGTTGGCCAACTGCACATAGCTCTCCTTGGAAGCCCCTTCCGCATCCCACGACAACTTGCGAAGGGCATCCATGATAGAGGTCAGATCGACCTTGTTTGGGCATCGGGTCGTGCAGGTCTCGCAGGAGGCGCAGTACCAGATGGAACGGCCGGCCAGGATGCGCTGCCACTGGCCAAGCTGCAGCAACCGGACCACCCGGTTGGGGGGATGTTCCATGAAGGTCGCCATGGGACAACCGGCCGAACATTTTCCGCACTGGAAACAACGACGCACCGAAGTGCCGGAAAGGGCCTCGACTTTACGGACAAAGTCAACGTCCATAGTTTCCTGCGAAATAATCATTTTTTTCTTTTTCACGAAACACCCTTTTATTGATAATAAAATTCCACCGATCAGAAATTGAACGGTGGACATTAAAGTGAAATGGCGGGACAGACTCTGCATAACCCGCCATAGACTCGCGATACTGATATTCTTTACACAAATAATATTCAAAATGCAAGGCAAATTTTCTTTACATTACTTTTTTAGGAATAGTTAAATGTTGTAATACCAACTGCAACAAAGTTGTCATACCAGCAACAGATTGAGCTTGATTCCGGGAGTTTGATTAATATGTATCTGTTGGCGGGAATTTGTGAGATGCATTCAAACTTCTGTTCGAGAACTCCATGGTAACAAATCAAATCTTTCGTCAAGTTAGAAAGCTTGATGCAAAAACCAAATGCAGATTCAACGCATGAGGCGTTCTATTTTCTTTAGCATCTGCCTGGCCTTTATGTTCCCTTGGGCAGCAGCTTTTTTGTACCAGAAGAGTGATTCTTCCAGATTGCGTTCATATCCCTGTCCATCAAAATAAATCCACCCAAGAGCAAGCTGTGCATTTAGATTGTCCTTCGCCGCCGCCAGGCGATACCACTTGACCGCCTTGGCTTTGTCTACAGGAATTTCCTTGCCGCTGCCGTAGATCCACCCCATGGCGACCTGAGCATTTGTGTCTCCAGCCTCTGCTCTCCGGCGAATTCTTTCCAGGCGTGGATACTCGAACATCCCGGGTTTCGTATTTGCTGATGGAGATAACGTGCTCTCATCGTTAATTCCCATGCGGGTGGGTGCCGTTTCAACAGGTTTTTGAGCCGATGCGGGTTGCAATTTAACCGTATTCATGGAATTTCTGATGTATAGCTTGCGCCAGTTGGATGCCGCTATGTCAGCCTTCCGCTCCTCTTCACGCAGGGCGGCGGTCAAGCGTCTTGTTTCTGAGACTGCAGATGCAACTCCATCAATCCTTCGTTCTTTGCTCGCCTCCACGGAAAGTCTCTCTTTTTTGCCCCCAATTTTGGCAAAGCTTGTCTGGGCACTGTTGGGAGTCAAAAAAGTCTTTGTAAGCCGTTTAAAATCCAAATGCTCCAGCGCATTTCTTTGTTCGGCCACTTTCCCGTACCACCTTCGGGATTCGTTCAAATCCAGTATCACGCCATCGCCATGCTCATAAGCGTAAGCAAGGTTGAACATGGAGGTAACATCCCCCTGTTTGGCGGCCTTTCGATACCAATCCAGAGCCATGGCTTTATTC
This sequence comes from Desulfuromonadaceae bacterium, assembly GCA_028712665.1. Taxonomy (GTDB): domain Bacteria; phylum Desulfobacterota; class Desulfuromonadia; order Geobacterales; family Pseudopelobacteraceae; genus JACRCG01. The sequence continues at coordinate 14,383 of JAQTRC010000035.1, read as the reverse complement.
TGAGGCACCCCCTCGCCATAGTAGTACATCCAGCCGACATTCAGCTGGGCCCGGACATCCCCTCGTTCTGCAATCGAGATATATTCAGTGAAAGCGCGGGCATGGTCACCCATTTGATATGCCTTGTCCGGATCGGAATAATCGGCGGCAACAGTGGAACACTGAATAAACAGGACGATAAAAAAAGCTGCTCCTATTTGCCGCACTGTCGACTCCTCACTGTCTATGTCGATAACCTGGCTGATTATGTAAGTATAGCAGAAAATGGGTATTTTTCATTTATTGAGTCATCGTGCATACGAACGAATCTGATTTGGCGGCCCATTACAAAGCCAATCTTGTATTATAATTGCCTCACTACATTCTCAGTAAATTTCCCCTGTCGGTATCAGGCCTTGAATATTTTTAAAATTGCAGATATTATTCCCTGTCATTCCAAACAAATCAAAAAGGAGAACCATCATGAAGCGTAGTATATTGACATTATTCGCCCTGCTCTCCATGGTAACTGGCGCTATTGCCTCCGACTCCATCGCTCTGGGCCTGCGTGCCGGAACTACGGTCGGGCAGACCGGAAACTACACTGAAGTTTTTGGCGACCTCTTCTTGAACCGCCTGGTTTCAATCGGTGGAACAGTGGGCTATTCAATGATCGACAAGGACAATAAGCGCACCTTCAAACGTGACGAGGCCCTGCCTATCATCGCACTTTTCAAGGTTCATGCGCCTATTCCTTTCGTAAAGCCTTACGCTGGCCTCGGACAGGCACTGATTTTCCATGACCACCGTGGGACGAAAGGGAGTGTGGTTGGCCTTGCCGGTCTTAATTTTCCAATCGGACCAATATTCCTTAACGCGGAATACCGGCGCCAGTTTGACGACAAACTCGATTTTATGGCCGGCGGGGTTGGGGTGAGTTTCTAGTGCGTTAGAAAATAATTTCGATAACACAGTTATCCTCTTTTGTCCGGGTAAAGCAGGCTGGTTTAAATTTACAAGGCTCATCTCCTAAAAAAGATGGGCCTTTTTTCAACGACTAAAACCTTCTTCAGTATATAATTATGTACCCCTGTTCTTCTGCTATTTTTCGTACTTCGTCCTTTTCCTTCAATGCATATCTCTTCCCTTCCAGCGTAAACGTGTATCCTCCATTACCATCCGGAACGGCATCCGCCAGTAACGCCTCAAAAGTTGCCGTCTTTACCATATAAATCCTCCGGATTTTTCAATTACGATCTCCACCGCAGGCGGTTCGGACGGCTTCGGCAAGCTGAAACACATCCTCTCTTGTTGTCTGCCACGAGCACATGAAGCGCGCTCCGCCGGATCCGATAAAAGAGTAAAAATGCCATCCTGCGGCACGCAAACGGTTGACAGACACCTCCGGCATCTCGACGAAAACTGAATTGGCCTGACGTGGATACATGATTCTGACACCGATAATTTCTGCCAGCTCCCGCTCGAGCAACGCGGCACAATCATTGGCGTGTCTGGCATTTTTGAGCCAGGCGCCTCCTTTTAGCATTCCTATCCAGGGAGCCGAGATAAATCTCATCTTTGAAGCCAGTTGCCCGGCCTGCTTGCAGCGATACTCGAATTCAGAGGCAAGTTCACGGTCAAAGAAGACGACCGCTTCTCCCACCGCCATGCCGTTTTTTGCGCCCCCCAGACAGAGGACATCAACCCCGGCCCTCCAGGTGATATCGGCAGGGGAGAGATCGAGCGACACAACTGCGTTGGCAAAGCGGGCTCCATCCACCTGCACCTTGAGTCCATAGCGGCTTGCCAATTCACTCGCCGTCCGGATCTCGTCAGGGGTGTAAACTGTGCCGACCTCGGTAGCTTGCGTCAGGCTTAACACTCTGGGTCTGGGATAGTGGATATCACTGCGGCGTGTAATGGCCCGTTCAACCTCCGACAGGTCAAGCTTCCCTTCCTGCCCCTGTATATGGAGGATCTTGGTGCCATTCGAGAAAAATTCAGGGGCGCCGCACTCATCGGTCTCGACGTGGGCAAGATCGTGGCAAATCACACTGTGGTATGAACGGCAGAGGGCGGCCAGTGCCAGAGAATTGGCCGCCGTGCCGTTAAAAACAAAGAACACCTGGCAATCCGTCTCGAAGAGTTGCCGGATTGATTCACAGGCTCGCTCTGTCCATAAATCATCACCATACGATGATACAAAACCGTGGTTGGCCTCTTCCATCGCCTGCCAGGCCTCCGGACAGACGCCGGCATAATTATCGCTTGCAAACTGGTTGAATGTGCGCGGTTGTATCGGTAAATCCGGGACGGCCATATTTACCCCCTGCCATATCTGTTGAGCAATATTCAGATAAAGTTAGCCAAACTACGTCCGGTTTCGAATTCGAAACCGGATATTTTCCGGCTTATTCTGTTACAACAGTTGAATAGTGGCAGATAAATCGCTATGATGTCAACCTCAGCCCAAACCCCAACCATCAACATCCGTGAGGATAACACATTTATGCGTTACAGCCGGATGCGGCTCTCGCACAAAATAGTCCTGATCTGTCTGTTCACCACCCTGCTGGCCGGCTTTACGGTTTTGCGTTCTCCGTCCCTGACCTATGAACCGGCGGCATCGCTTGAGGACAAGGCTTTCGAGGATCTTTCGCGCGTTGAATACCCCAGCCTGAATGGCATTAGATGGCACGCTCACTTTGTACAGCCAAACCAGACAATTGAGTCACTATTTGGTACGGATTGGATCTGGGTAGCCCGCTTCAACAGGGTTGACCGGCGGCACATCTATCCGGGCATGACCATCAAGGTACCCGATAACATGGCCGATATTCGCAATTACACCCCACTCCCCAACTTCTATCGACCTGCAGCCAAACATGAAAAATATATTCTTGTTGACATAACCGAACAGTGGCTTGGGGCTTACGAAAATGGAAAACTGCTCTTTTCCGCACCGGCCGCGACCGGCAAGGCCACTACCGAAACTCCCACAGGTATGTTCCGAATTGATGCGCGCCACCTCACTCACACCTCATCGCTCTATAAAACTCAGGATGAAACCGAACAGTACCCGATGGACAACGCCATACGTTTCCACATTGGAAACGACAACGTCTCCTACTGGATTCACGCCCGTGATCTACCGGGCAGGCCAGCCTCACACGGTTGCATCGGTCTGTTCGACGAAGAAATGCAGAATCGAATCTACGGCGTTCCGAGCAGACCTGTTTTACTGGACTCGCAAAAACTTTACGCCTGGGCCGCCGGAGAGACCGATTACGGGGACGACATAGGTGAGCTGGATGAATTGGAAGACGGGCCGGTAGTTGAGGTTCGTGGCGTTCTGCCGCGTTATCTGGACAGGCCCCCGAAATACTGATCCCGGAAAAGGCATAGCCAACTTTTAATACCGGTGATTATACTTATATCTTCCCGCGTCCAAGCCATCCTGCCACGTCCTTGGCATGATAGGTAATGATGATATCGGCCCCGGCCCGTTTGAAGCTGGTCATCGTCTCCAGAACGACTCGCTCCTCATCGATCCAGCCCCTTTGGGCGGCGCCCTTTATCATACTGTACTCGCCTGATACGTTGTATACCGCCAGAGGCATGTTGTACTCGTTGCGCAGATCCCGAACGATATCCAGATAGGGGAGGCCCGGTTTGACCATGATAATATCGGCCCCCTCTTCGATGTCCGAAGCCGCCTCACGCAACGCCTCCAAACGGTTGGCAGGGTCCATCTGGTAACTGCGCCGGTCTCCGAACTGCGGTGTAGACTCGGCCGCTTCGCGGAACGGGCCGTAATAGCCGGAGGCATATTTGACCGCATAACTCATGATAGGGATTGAATCGTACCCATTTTCGTCCAGCATCTCGCGGATGGCCGCGACCCGCCCGTCCATCATATCGGACGGGGCTACCATGTCAGCGCCAGCTTTTGCATGAGACAGCGCCTCCCTCGCCAGCAACTCCAGCGTTGAATCATTGTCAACATCGCCGTCCTTGATGATCCCGCAGTGGCCGTGGTCGGTATATTCGCACATGCAGACATCGGTGATGACCGCAAGCCCCTGGACCTCATTTTTCAACGCCCGGATAGTCTCCTGTATTATGCCGTTGTCTGAATAGGCGTCACTTCCGACTGCATCTTTGGTTTCAGGGATGCCAAACAACAGCACTGCCGGAATCCCCATATCTCTTACCTCTTTTGCCTCTGCAACGATATGTTCGATAGACTGCTGAAAAATACCGGGCATGGAGGAGACCTCTTTTCGGATCCCGCTGCCAAAGGCCGAAAACATGGGATAAACCAGATCGTTAACCGAGAGGGATGTCTCACGTACCATCCGTCGAAAGGTTTCACTACCTCTGATCCTGCGGGCACGAAACTGTGGGAAAAACATGCGGGGCCTCCTTGATTTATGGCAACTGACTTGCCAATCTGACTCATTCTAAAATCAGAGCCTAATGCAGGCCGGCTAAAAATGCAAGATTTTACCCCAAGCGGTTGCATTGTGAAATCTTTGTGATAGAATGCTCTTCAAGCGTTTGTGATGCTTAATTTTAGTGCATCTAATCGGACTTGAGCGGCATTAACAGGACATTCCTGTTTCTGCAGTCAATCTCACAAAGGAGGATAGTAATGAAAAACAGGTTAAGTATAATTGTTTTGGCGTCTCTGCTTTTATCGGCAACAGTTGCTTTTGGCGGAGTCAAAGCGGGCGAATTCTCGCTTTCTCCCATTATTGGCGGCTACACTTTCGACGGCAAACAGCACTTGAAGACCAACCTGGTCTATGGCGCCAGGGTCGGTTACACGTTCACCAAGCAGTTAGGAGTTGAAGGGCTTTTCGACTACGTCAATACCGATTCGTCGCAAGGCGGCGGCTCCTTCAAGGCCTACCGTTCCGGAGCGGAACTGATCTACAACTTCATCCCGGATAATGTGCTGGTGCCATTCATCGCCGCAGGTGGTGGTATGGAAACCATCAAGGGAGACGCTTTCAGGCGGACACGCGCGATGTACGATTACGGCGCAGGTCTTAAGTACTTCATCAACAACAACTTTGCCCTGCGGGGGGATGTCCGTCACATCCTCTACAGCTATGGGGGGTCAACATTCAGCAATGTCGAATATACCCTCGGCGCCTACATCCCATTCGGCGGCGTGAAACCCGCGACAAAGCGGTTCACGGAACCTGCACTGGAATCGTCACAGCCCAAGGCGGCTCCGGCAACCGTGCGGATGGTAGCCGAACCGCTACAACCATCAAGCAGCTTGTCGGCGATGCCTGCCACTATTACCAGCGGGCAGTCGGGAAATCTCAACTGGACTTCGCAAAACGCCTCAGATTGCGCCATCCAGCCCGCTATCGGCACGGTGCCGTTGCAGGGTAGCAAAGAAATCACCCCCACCGCCGATACTTCGTACACATTGACTTGTACCGGACCCGGTGGAAATACAACCAGCAGAGCCAACGTCGCCGTAATCGCCCCTCCGGCGCCAAAGCCGGCTCCAGTGGCTATGTCCGCCCAGAAAGCCGCGGCTGCGGAGCGCTTCTGTGATAAACCCGCTATCCTTGCAGTCCAGTTCGATACCAATAAAGCCGACATCAAACCCAAATACAAGCCAGACCTTGATAAACTGGCAGAATTCTTGAATGAATTTCCCAAGGCAACTGGTGAGATATCTGGCCATACTGACAATGTGGGGGGGAAAGCATTCAACATGAAACTGTCACAACGTCGGGCGGACAGCATTAAACAATATATGCATAAAAACTTCGGCATAACCCCTGAGCGGATCACTGCAAAAGGATTCGGGTTCAGCAAGCCCGTTGCCAGCAACAAGACCAAGCAGGGCAAAGCCAAAAACCGCAGAATCGAGGCAAACTTCAGCTGCAAATAATAACTGGCCTAAAATGCAAAAAAGCCCTTCCGGATTTTTCCCGGAAGGGCTTTTGTTTGCCGCCGTTTAGCGTCAATAATCCTATATAAAGCATTTGCCACAGAGTCACAGAGGCACGGAGATAAACATTACAAAGAGTTAGAGCGTATTTGCTACTAATATCTCTTCACCATTTTGGTTTTGAGATTATAATAATAAAACTCTGTGATTTCCTCTGAGTCTCGCTTGGAAGCGCGTACTTCTGGCTGCGGCTCTGTGGCCAAACTGCCATTTTTATGATACTCATTTTTTCCTGCGGTCTTGAAGTGAAATTACCTTGGATGCACCCCCATCACGACGTATCTTCGCCTGGCGCTCCTTTTCTTGTTTCTCTATTTCAATCCGCTCCAACTCAGCCGGTGAAACAATCTCCTCCAGACGCAACGGAGTTCCGCCCATGGTGAAGGGGGCGCCTTCGAGTTGGAACTCATCAAGAATCCAGGTGAAAACCTGTAATGGAAACGTTAGCACAAGCAGTTTGACCTGCCACCATCCGGGCTTCACATCCGGCGCAATCTCTTCAACACGAGCATAAAATCCCGGTTTGTTGTCAACATGAATAAGAACTATGTCATTGGTAGCAGTCAACTTAATGCCTCTTTAAGTATGGATTGGTTATCTGTATGGTATTTTTCCGCCCACAGCAAAATTGGAGTGGTTATAGGCAGGCCCAACAACCGAGAGGCTTTCTGCTGACATTCCCGGATGGCGTTTTCGTACACGTTCAAATCGTTTCTGGCCGAGATCGGCAGGCGCATATCAATCGCATCGCAAATGAAAGTAATACAGTCAGCCGGACGAAAGCCGGGCTCCATTGTACATCCCAGTCTGGTTCCGTAAGGGCAGAGCGGTCTCTGTAAGAAGTCTGGCAAAACTGTTTTGCCGTCAGCAGAGTGTGAAAGAACATCGAGGAGATTCATCCGGTATTTGCCGTTCAGGCAGCATTGCCCTTGACAGTCACTGCATGTCGTATCCGAATCAACCCCCAGGGCTATTGCAGCCAGAGAACCCTTCACTCTTCTGTAATCAGCCAGCAATTCAGTCAATTGATGTTTCTTGGCAGGATGGATGTCATTAAAAAGTCTCTCAAGAAGCCGCACTCCATCCTGCCACAATTGTTGATCTTCCACAAAGTTCCTTAATTGGTTGAAGCAGTCCGTAAGCCGGGTTCTGTTCCCGGTTCGGGTTACCCCTCGCCGGGCGATGGCCATTCATCTGGGTCTACCGTTACCGGCAGCCTCAAGCAGCCAACCCGGAGGCATGGGCGGGCAGCCCTTGACGCCTCCCTATTTGGCCTTGCTCCTGACGGGGTTTACCTGGCATCTGGCGTCACCGCCAGACCCGGTGAGCTCTTACCTCACCCTTTCACCCTTACCTGCCATGGCAGGCGGACTTCTCTCTGTGGCACTTATCCCTGGGGTCACCCCCGCTGGACGTTATCCAGCGTCACGCCCTATGGAGCCCGGACTTTCCTCCACCGGTCAGACCGGCGGCGGCCACCTGGACTACTTCAACCAAACTCTCTAATCAACTACTATTGCTGCAGTTTAAGAACCAGCATCCTCTGGCAGTGCGGACACGCAAGCAGTTCCTCATGTTTAAAGAGGTTGTTGTACAACTGCGGTGGGAGATGCATATTACATCCAAGGCAGTATCCATCGCGCGCAATCGCCAGCGCTTGACCGCGTCGCTGGTCTCGCAGGGTGGTGTAACGCTTGACGAGAGCGGCAGGCATTTCCTTTGTCAATATGTCTCGACGGACTGTATCTGAATCAATATCCAGCTGAATCTTATCAATTTCCGCCTGTTTTTCTGCGGCGCGATTGGCGGAATTCTCTACCAGTTCTCCAAGCGAAGCTTTCCTGACTGCAACCTCTCCGGCAAGCTCCTCGATCTGACTGATTTTCAGCAGCATCTGTTCTTCCAGATCAGCGACCTGTTTACGAGCAGCGGAGATTTCACGACCGACCGCCTGGAACTCCTTGTTGGTCTTGATCTCTTTCATATTGGTTTCAGATCTGCAAATATTTGCCAGCTCGGTAGCGTGGTTTTCCTCCAGATCAGCCTTTTCCTTCTCAAGCTGAGCCAGCCGGATTTCCATAGCAGCCACCTCCTCCCGGACTAAATGAACAGCCTGAGAGATATCACTCAACTCATCATTTAGGCCCTTCTGACTGTTTTTCAGGATATTGATCAATTGGTCAATGTCCTGAAGTTGTTCCAATGTTTCGAGTTTCTTTTTCAAATTTAACCCCCTCGGTACGATTTTGTCTGAATCAAGTCCCTGATTATATTTTAAACGGATCTGTTTCAATACAACACGGTACGACCTGGCAATCTTTGTAGCCGGCTGCGCAAATAGCATTGCCGATTTGCTCGGTCATCTCAGCAACCATAATAATCTCAGTAGGAAAGTGACCGGCGTCGATCAGGGCAATGCCTAAATCCTGGGCATCTCTTGCCTCATGGTACTTCAGATCGCCGGTAACCAGAACGTCGGCTCCAGCGCGGGCTGCTTCATGCAAAAGAGAAGCGCCACTACCGCTACAGAGCGCCACTTTATACAAAAGGGCCGACGGATCACCAACATAGCGTAGTCCAGGTGCTGACAAAGTCTTTTTGATCTGCCCGGCAAAATCTGCCAGAGTAAGTGTGCCGGGCAAATGCCCTATACGTCCCAGACCCAGCTTTTCGCCCTCATTTAAAAGCGAATAAACGTCATAAGCCGGTTCCTCGTAAGGATGTGCCGCCATAAAAGCTTTAATGGCTCGCGGCAGGGTCCTGCGCTCCACAAGCAGCTCAAACCTTTGCTCAGAGACTTTTTGAGGTATTCCAACCATCCCTATGAAAGGGTCAGCACCTTCCAAAGGCGTGAAAGTTCCTTCGCCAGCAGTCGCAAAGGAGCAGTCACGGTAGTTGCCCAACGACCAGGCATGGGGTAAAAGTGCTGACTTGATTTGCTCAATATGATCCGCCGGGACGAAGACTACCAGTTTTACCAGCTCCTGTGCGGCTGTAACCTGCAAAGGAACGCAATCTAAGAGTCCTATTTTTCTTGAAAGCAGATCGTTAAGACCACCTGTCGCAATATCATAGTTGGTATGCATGCTGACAATAGAGAGACCGGCTCTGATTGCAGTATGTATCAGGCTCCCCTGCCGGGTAACAGTCGAGATTGATTTGAGCGGTTTGAATATCAACGGGTGGTGGGTAACCAGAAGCTGGCACGAAGAGGCAATAGCTGAAGCAACTACGTCTGATGTCGCATCAAGAGCTACCATTATGCGACCGGCTTCTGCGCCTGGGTCGCCAACCTGAAGACCTGGGTTGTCCCATCCTTCCGCTAAAGACATTGGAGCTATTTTGTTAATGATTCCAACTATGTCTGACGTTTTTGGCATTTTCATGTACTATAAATAAAAAGAGTGCAACCCTTCGGTGTGCACTCTCGTGTTGAGGTATGAATAAGGGATTTTCCCAAGTATCTTGCCGGCATCCGGCGTAATTTCCTCACGGTATGAAATTGGTGGGCCCACCAGGACTCGAACCTGGGACCAACCGGTTATGAGCCGGTGGCTCTAGCCAACTGAGCTATAGGCCCTTAGGGAAATATCATACTAGAGGACACCGTTTAGGCTGTCAAGTTTATTAGTAAGTTAGAAGTTGTTTTCTCCGATTATCAGAGAAAACAACTCCGTTAACGCGCTTATCCCGCTTAAAGGGTCAGAGCGGTTTTCAGCGGTTATGCCCGCGACAGGAAGCGACCGTCCCGTGTGTCCACCTTGACTTTTTCTCCGGATTCAAGATAGGGAGGAACCTTGATTTTCAGTCCCGTTTCTAAAATGGCGTCTTTTGCCTCGGCCGTAGCGGTGGCGTTTTTCAGGACCGGAGCGGTCTCGGTAACCGTAAGTTCCACGGTCAACGGCAGATCCACATTGACCATGCGCCCCTCGAACAGCCCCAGTACCAGTTCGGTGCCGTCAAGCAGATAAGGAGAAATCTCCTTGAAGTTTTCCTCATCCATTTCAAACTGCTCGTAAGTTGTCAGATCCATGAAGATACCCCGTCCGCCGTCGGCATAGAGGAATTGGCCCTTGCTACGACCGAAATCTGCCTCGTCGACCTTGTCGCCGGAGCGGAAGGTCTTGTCCAACACCTGTCCGGTGATCAGATTGCGGTAGCGTGTCTTGACCATCGTGTTGGCGCCACGGGCAGTGGGAGACTGGGTGGTTACATCGGTGATCAGGCAGGGGGCTCCATCAAGTTGAATGACGAGTCCTTTTTTAAAGTCGGATGTTGTGAACATTGTTGCTCCTTGTTATGGTTGTTTACGAAATTCCGCCGTAGGCCAGAAAGGGATCCCGCCACGCGGCGTGAACTCCCCCCGGACGGTCAGCCACACCGGATGGAGCAATTTTACCAGATCATTGCAGATACGGTTTACACCCGCCTCGTGAAATTCTCCATGCATTCTGAAGGAGCCAAGATAGAGTTTTAGGCTCTTGCTCTCTACGCAGAGTGTGTCCGGCTGGTAATCGATAACGATCCTGGCAAAGTCCGGCTGGCCGGTCATTGGGCAAAGACAGGTGAACTCAGGACATTCAATGTGCAGCGTCCCGACCGCCCCGACCTGATTCATCCCGGATTGAGCAAAAGGACTCGGGAAAGCTTCCAGAAGCCCTGCATCCGGCTTGTCGTAAGAGTAGCCGGTCGCACCGGAACCAAGGGATTTTAACTGCTCATGAAGTTCCATTATTCACATCCCTGACAATTATTTAGTTCCCATCCGGAAACTCCGGATGAGGACTACCGGTTTCCGATTCTAAAAAGGTGAAATTTTTCGTCATGGCTAGGAAATCAAAGGATTGCGCGGAGGCGTACATCGGTACGCCGCACAAGGAATCCTGCAGATTGACAAGGCCATGGCGGAAAAGAGCCCTTTCCGGACGGAAACTATTTACAGCCGGGACAGCATAGCAATGAAGCGCGATGCAATCAATTTTTTTTTGCGGAGATAATTAAAATAGCGTTTACAGCGGGAACTGCGACCGAGCATTTCATTTCGAAACATTACTAGGCAAATCTTGACTTGTTTAGTAAACTGTCAGGGGAATGGTCTGTTATAATAGTAACCGGTCCATAAAAGAAGGAGTTATGAACAGAGAACTGAATCAAGATGATAATCATAAATCGCATCAGCATCAATTAACCCACAGTGAACGGCAAATTCTGTTCTCACCGCTACGACTGGTTGCTATACTGGTGCTCTGCATATTTACCATGGAATTTATAGTACATTATCTGTTGTTAAATTCATCCATCTTTTCCCCGGATATAGAGATACTGCTGGATTCGTTTCTGTTGTCTTTCGTGCTTTGTCCCATATTATTTTTTCTGTTGTTTCGGCCGTTGAAGCATCTGGTCGTCCGGTATCAGATCAACGAGAATCGGCTGCGCGGCCATAAGGAGCATCTTGAACAGGAGGTGAAGGCGCGCACGGCTGAACTGGATTCGGTGATTCAGCGATTTGGCGCATTGAGCGATCATTTGGAATCGGTCCGGGAAGAGGAGAGGCTTGCCATATCGCGAGAGATCCACGACGAAATGGGACAGACTCTGACTGCGTTCAAACTGGATCTTTCTTGGATTGAGCACAAGTTTATGCCTGAAAAAAGCGAGTTGATCGGACGATTTAATGCTATGCGTTCAAGCCTCGATCTGCTTATCACGAAGGCGCAGGATCTATCTGCCGAACTTCGACCACCGCTTCTCGATAATCTGGGATTGGCGGCGGCCATTGACTGGCAGGCACGCGAATTCAAGCGCCGCTGTGGCATTGAATTCAATCTGTTGCTGATTGAGGACATAACGGTTCAGAACAAACAGACTGGAACTGCAATGATGCGGATACTTCAGGAAGCGCTGACCAACATAGCCAGACATTCAAAAGCTACCGAGGTCAGTATCTCTCTATGCAGAAGCGACAATAATGACCTTGTCCTTGAAATATTTGACAACGGCTGCGGTATTTCCGAGAATGAGATAGATGCACCTCAGGCATTTGGAGTGATGGGGATGCAGGAGCGAGCACGCCTTTGCCATGGAGAGTTGAGCATCAAAGGAGTTTCTGGGGAAGGCACAACAATCCGTCTGGAAATTCCACATATAGTCGGGGAGGGGGCTAATTGAAAAAAATATTGATTGTCGATGATCACACCATTGTCAGGCAAGGGATCACAAGGCTACTCCGGGAACTGCTGGAGCCACCTCCGGATTTTGATGAGGCATCAAGCGGCCCGCAGGCCATTGACATGGTCTCCAATCATGATTACAGCCTGGTGCTGCTGGATATATCCCTGCCCGGCCGGGACGGTCTGGATGTGCTCAGACAACTGCGGCAGATAAATCCGAAGATCCCGGTTATAATATTGAGCATGCACCCGGATGAACAGTATGCAGTAAGGGCATTTCAGGCTGGTGCTGCCGGATACGTAACCAAAGGGTGCGCTTCTGATGAGTTGCAAGGCGCAATCGAAAAGGTGTTGCGGGGAGGACGATATGTAAATGCTTTCCAGGCAGAGCTTCTTGCCGAAGCGGTTGGAGAAGAACAGGAAAATGCCCCGCTTCACAAGCTTCTGTCGGATCGGGAGTACCAGTTTGTCAGCATGATGGTTTCCGGCATGACTATGACCGAAATTGCCCGCGAGCTTTCATTAAGCACCAAAACAATAAGCACCTATCGTACAAGGGTTCTCGAAAAGCTTCACTTGAGGACCAACGCCGATATCATCAGTTACTGGATAACCAGCAACCTCTCCAAGTAGATCTTCCTACACCGCTCTTCCATTTATCCTACACAAAAATACAGCCTTCTTCTGATTCACAATACCCTCTGATTTTATTACTCTGTCCAAAATGCATTTCCAATCCCCTGCCGATTCCTTTTAATTGCTGAAGCCTAGCTGACCATTCAGCCATGAAAGATCCAAACAGATTTAGGAAAGCAGAGTGGTCTGAAACACAAATAATGACTGACTATGGAATAAATGTACTCCGATGCAGCAGTCAGAATCCATCCGCTACGTTTTTGTCCGACTCCGTTAGATAATCGCACCTCATACAATGTCTTAGTGAACACTATCTTCAGGAAAGGAGGAGCGGGAAAAGTAGCAGAAAGATTGTTGATCGCAGTATCGAAGCCAGATTGTAAGCCAAATTCAAATAGGGAGGTAGTATGCAACATCTGTTAAGTAGACGAATAAGCCTGCTATTAGCAACCGCAGCAGCAGCACTCATGCTGAATGCTTGTTCTGACGGCAAGAATGGCGCCGACGGCACCAACGGCACAAATGCGGTAAAGACAACTGGAACTCTCGACGCCAGTACCTTTACTAATGACGATCTGAATAACGTCATTCCTACCGGTAAAATCCTCAGCGCCTCCATTCCCGGAAAAAATCCGGTCGTCAAAATCCAGGTTGTTGATAAGGTCAGCGGCGGGGGCATCACCGGTCTTAAAACCTTTGGCCTGCATATTGCCAGGCTAGTGCCTGAAGCAAATGGCAGCAGCTCCTACTGGGTGAACTACATCGACAAAGGGATCTCACTGCCTGCTCCGCTGGCTTTTGCCACCACCGGAACCGGCAGCAGCATGAAAGCTGTAACCGGCGCTATTACAAAGCCGTCGGCTGATCCAGGTACAACTCTTGTCACTTCGAGTTCTGTTGGCATTGATCTGACGGCTCATCCTGTCGGTTCAGTTTTGATTCCCGGTTATACCGTTGTCGATAACGGTGATGGTACCTATACAATTACCTTTGGCTCGGATATTACCTCCAACGCCAATGCGCCATACGATGCGACTGCTATACACCGCATCGGCGTGACGGTAGCATCAATTGCAACGCCTGGCGTTACCGCTACCGGTCCGCTCACCGCAGCGGGTGTTGTTAACACCAGTTTCCTCGCTCAGAATAGACTTGCCATGGCTTATGACTTCATTCCTGCCACCGGCGCCATGCTGACTGATTCGAACGGCAAGCAGGCATTTGCGCGTGATATCGTCACCACAGAAGCCTGTAACCAGTGCCACGATAAAATTGCCGATATTGGCGGCCATCAGGCCGCACGCCCGAATACCCAGCTCTGCGTTATGTGCCACACCAGCACAAATACCTCCGGTGAGGGTGAATTCGTAACTTTTATTCACCGCATTCATATGGGTGAAGAACTGCCTGCGATGCCGCAGACAGAAGCGGTTGCCAACCCGACCAAACCATTGCCACACGGCGCTTTGGTGACCTACAAAGAGCAAACCTACCCTCAGGATATCAGAAACTGCAATCAGTGCCATAAAGGCGTCGATGGGGCCAATTGGCAGGCCAAACCTACCCGTAAGAACTGCGGTTCATGCCACAACGACATTAACTTTGCCGCCGGCACCGG
>JAQTRC010000126.1:1287-7111 GCA_028712665.1 Desulfuromonadaceae bacterium | reverse complement strand
AAAACAAATGGGAGCGCACCGATGTGATCCTCATGGCCGTGGGTCAGGCAGATGCCCCGCACATTTTCAATGCGCTCACGAAGCCAGGAGATGTCAGGTATGACGTAGTCGATGCCGAGCATGTCCGGACTCGGAAACATAAGGCCGCAATCTACGATCACGATGTCGTCTCCATACTGGTAGACCATCATGTTCATCCCTATTTCGCCCAATCCGCCCAAAGCAACAATCTGTAGCGCCGAGTTTGATTCCAATAGATTCATGGTTATCTCTCCCACTGCAGCGGTGTCAAGGCAGCGATCTTTTTGTCGCAACGTGCAATCCATGTTTTACCCGGCGTCACCAGCCAGTGGCTGGCGTAGAATGAACTGCGGAGAGCGCGATAGGCGATCAGGGCGCGAGCAACGTCACCCTGTCTCTCGTTATTTTCGCCGATCTGCCAGAGTCGTTCGGCAGCTTTTCCGATGGTGGGGTGGAACGGTATATACATGTGAAGCGCGGACTCAAAACCGGCCACCGCGTTTGGAAAATCCCCCTTGCGAAGCGCCTCTTCTCCAAGGCTGAACTGGGCGCTCATCCTCCACCAGGTCCCCGCCAGAAACAACAACAGGCATATGACTATGATGGTAATTCCGTTCGCCAGAATGCTTTTCATCTTTTCATTCATCTGAGGCATTTGCCCACCTGGCCACTATAAACAGGATAAGTGCGTTTACGAATTTATTCTCTGCAAAAAACGCAGAAAATAACTTCTAACTTACTAGCCCCGGTAAACCGGGATAAGTGCGTTTACGAATTTATTCTCTGCAAAAAACGCAGAAAATAACTTCTAACTTACTAAAAAAACCGTGGAATACATGTCAAAAGAAAGCCCATCACGGCGATAATCAACCCAACCAGCACCGCCAGGGCAGCGCCGATGTCGAAAGGGGGCTTCAAGCGGTGCGCGGCTGGAAGCCCCCAGCAGATTGCCGCCAGACCAACTACGATCAATCCTATGTACTGATAGCCGATCCTCATCTAATGCTCCAGGGCGGATTCGATGCTTTCCCGCACGTTTTCCATCATCCAGCTTTCGGCCTCGCTCTTGCGCAGATCGCTTGGCAGATTCATGGGGGGGTGCAAGATGATCCTGATATCACCGCTATACAGTCTGATCTGGTTAGCCGGGTTAATCCTGCCGCTGCCGTTGATGGTTACCGGAATGACCGGCACCGCCGCTTTGCGGGCGAGGATGAAGCCGCCTCTCTTGAAGGGGAGCAAAAAACCGTCCTGTGTGCGGGTTCCTTCAGGAAAAATGACCACGCTCTTCCCCTTCTGTATAGCAGCGGCTGCCTCATCCATGCTCTGCAGCGCCTTGCGGCCATCGCCGCGGTCCAGCGGTATATAGCCGCCTCGCCGCATCGAAGGCCCAAAAAACGGTATATCAAAGAGTTCCTTCTTGGCGATCCAGTGGATTCTGCGCGGCATGGCGGCCATAAGCGCCAGGATGTCGAAGTTGCTCTGGTGATTACTCATAAAGATGACAGGCCCATCCGGAATATGCTCCGCTCCGATGACCGTCACATGAACTCCGGTCAAGGCCAGTCCCAGACGTCCCCAGAGCCGGGCATGCCAGGCATGAGCTCTGCCGGTGTCATCAAACAGAGTCGAGACGAAGGAGCTTACCGAGAACAGAAACGTCAGCGGAATGAAAACCGCTAGGTAGAGATATGCGCGCAACATCTGTAACTCCATAATTTAAACAAGAAACGGCAATTAAGGCACGGAGACACAGAGACACAGAGGAAATCACAGAGTTATATAAATATTCTAAAAACCGGAAAAATCAAAAGTTTAACTGCCGGAAATTTTGTCCAGCCCTTTATACTGGCTGTCTCCGTGCCTCGCTTAGAAGCGCCCACTTTTGGCTGTGGCTCTGTGGCAAATGCTATTCCTAGCTTTAAACATGCTAAATTACTGTGTTAACCGTGGTGAGTCAAACGATTTCTGGGAAAAGCCGGCTAGCCTCGGTAAATCGGGATAAGTGCGTTAACGAATTTATTCTCTGCAAAAACACGCAGACAATAAATTCTAACTTACTAATCGAGAGTGGAACGGAGGCGTTTCTTCTCCGACACGATCCGTTTGACGCTGAGGCGCACCTCTTTGGCCCGCTTAGGCACACGGGTGGAGATCCGTTTTTTCACCTTGCGCTCGCGTTTTTCCAGTGCAAGCCGGAGCCGCTCCATCGCAATCTCGCGATTCTGCAACTGCGAGCGGTTCTCCGAAGCCTGGGCCACGATCCCGGTCGGCAGATGGCGGATACGTACCGCCGAATCGGTCGTGTTGCGATGCTGGCCACCCGGTCCGGAGGCGCGGTAGAAGTCGATCTTTATGTCAGTTTCCTTTATTTCACACGACATTTCTAACTACTCCTCATCAACCATCAAACTTCAACCTTCAGCCTTAATTACGACTTCACACAGACCGCATACTTCAGATAACGTCCCTCCGGGAAGGTGACAGGGTATGGAAAATCCTCCGGTTGCCCGAGAAGGGAGATTACCTTAAGGTCGCATTTGGAGTGCAAGGCGCCACGCCGGAGTTCCTTAAGATAATCGCCGACATCCACCCTCCGGTGGTTTGAGGAGGCGATCAAAAGTCCGCCATCTGAGAGCAGCCTCAGTGCCGCTGTCACCAGATCGGATGTGCCGCCGCGGGTGGTGAAACGGCTCTTTGAGGTAGTTGAAAAGGAGGGAGGATCCATCAGGACGATGTCGTATATATTGTTACCCTGCGCCAGATCTCCAAGAACAGCGAGGCAGTCTCCGACGATGAATTCATGCCGCTTAGGATTCAGCCGGTTTACACCGAAATTGGACTTTGCCCAGTCGCTGTAGCCGGGTGAGGCGTCCACGCTGGTCACACGGCTAGCTCCGGATGCAGCTGCCGCAACCGAAAAGGCGCCTGTGTAGGCGAACAGGTTCAGGAACCGCTTCCCCTCCGCCCTATTCATCAGGTCACGCCTGTTCCGGCGCTGATCAAGAAACAGTCCTGTGTTCAGCCCCCGCTCAAGGCTCACCAGAAAGGTCAGGCCGTTTTCCCGCACCTCGAGCCTCTCCGGCGCCGGGTCACCGATCAACAGGCGACCGTAGCTCTTCGCGTCGCCGACCGCCTCAAGCTCACGGGTCTCCCGAGGCCGGGCCTTCTCGTATATGCCGAGGGGGGACAACAGATCCTGCAAAACCTTGGTGAGCAGAGCGGTGTGCGACCGCCAGGCGTCGCTGTAAAGCTGAACCATCAAGTAGCCGGCGTAGCGATCAACCGTCAGTCCGGGCAAGCCGTCCCCTTCGCCGTTGACCAGCCGGTAAGCATCGGTTTCGATCAGGTCGGCATGGTTGAGGCGCAAATCGATGGATTTCTGCAAACGTTTCATCAGCCATTGCCGGTCCAGCTGGATTCGCTCGCGGGCAAGCACTCTCGCAACAACCCGATCCCCCGGATCAAGCAGTGCTGTGGCAAGGAAACTCCCCTCCCCGTTGCAAAGCTCCACAATCTGACCGATCTTTCCCACCGGCCACTTTTTAGTGTAACTGTCGGCCACGACCCATGGATGCCCCAATTCCAGCATCCGGACTGTTTCCGGACCGACGATCCGTTTGTCATGCTGCAGCGCCATACCTTATTTCGTCCCCCTAACTAAACCGCCGTGCAGCGAAACGTTGCACGGCGGGGAAATTTTATAAACAGCAGGCAGGTTCAATGATGAAAACGCCCCTTCCGCTCCCGGTGCTGCGGCGTAGGGGATTTGTGGCAATCAAAGCAGGCCTTTTCCTCAACCTTCTTGGCCTCAAGCGGGCTTACATCCCTCCCCGACACCGTTTTATTGTACTCAGGGGTCTGGAAGTTCAGGCGGCCCCGTTCGTCAGCAATATTTGCGACTTGATAGTTCAGCTGCCAATTGCTGCTGATCGGCAGGGTATGGCACTGGTCACAACCGCCTGGAGGCGGAATGCTTTTCCAGGCGGTGAACATTGCACAACCGCTAATCGTAAAAACAAGAGTTGTCAAGGCAAAAAGAGTATATTTCATCGCATAGCTCCTGATGGAAGTCGTAGTTGAAATGAATACTAACACAGAATTCCGGAAAGTACAGCTTCATGCTGCCATATCATCAGCCAGCCGCAATACCTTCCTGGCATTGGCAGTTGTCGCAGCGGCGACCGCTTCGAGCGGGATTCGCCGAATCTCCGCCAGGCGCGAGGCCGTTTCCACCATCCAGGCGGGGCGGTTAAAGCGTCTGCGGTACGGTTCCGGAGTCATATCAGGTGAGTCGGTTTCCAGCACAAGATGTTCCAGAGCGATCTCGCCGGCCAGACGAAGCGGCCTGACGGCATTCTTCCAGGTAATGGTTCCGCAGATGGAGATCGCGAACCCGAGCCGAATAAACTCTCTGGCCATTTCGGGCGATCCGGAAAAGGCGTGCATGATCCCCCCCACCTGATCGGCATGTTCCTCCCGCATGATCTGAAGTGTCCTCCGGAAAGCCTGCCGGCAGTGGATCAGCAGCGGCAACCCCAGCTTCAGCGCGATGCGCATCTGCTCGCGGAAGAGTGCTTCCTGGAGTGCCGGAGTTACCGAGTAGGACGGGTCAAGACCGATTTCACCAATTGCTATGCCTTGCGGCGCATACTCCGCCAGCTGCGGCAGGAACCGGTCATCGGCAGATGCCGCATGCATGGGGTGAATGCCGAAGGCCGGGAAAATTTGCGGGTATTCTGCCGCAAGCGAGGATATCCGCTGCCAGCCGCCGGGGTGTACGCCGGGAACAACAAATTCGTTGACTCCGGCTGCAAAGGAGTCCTGCAGCATAGGTTGCAGGTGTGAAACCAGCGGTTCAAGATCGAGATGACAGTGGGTGTCGATCATGGATTCTCTCAAGGCTCCATCTTCAGATTGCAAATACGGTTGTTTCGGATACACTGCTACCGACCATGAATTCCAACAGAGCTGATATATCGATCATTGTGCCGATTCTCAACGAGGCTCCGGAACTGCCGGGTCTCTTAGCCTCGCTGGCCGCACAGGAAAACGTCAGGCTTGAGCTGATCCTATCTGACGGAGGATCGAGCGACGGTTCGCAGCAGGTCGTTGCCGAACATTCCGCAGAGTGCGGTTTCCCGGTCAGATTGATTCAAACCGCTCGCGGGAGAGGTCTGCAGATGAATGCCGGAGCCGCCATTGCAACATCCAAACTGCTGCTATTCCTGCACGCCGATTCACGATTTGACGACTCTGCCGCTGTCAGCAAAAGCGTAGATTTCTACCGTTTCAAGGGGGCATCCCGCTCGCGGCTTTTCGCCGCCCGCTTCGGAATCCAGTTCCGCCGGTCGGAACAATCCACTTCACTGGCCTGGTTCTTTTACGAGGCCAAGGCTCGCCTCCCAATAGGTGACTGTATCCGCGGGGATCAGGGCTTTCTGTTGGATAACCGCACTTTGTCGCATGCAGGCGGATTTGAAGAATCACTCCCTTTTTTAGAGGATATCCGTCTGGTCGAGACGCTTGGCGCAGAGGTGGAGTGGCAACTGCTGCCGGCCACCATCAGCACCTCCGCCCGCCGTTTCGAAAGGGAAGGAGTGCTGCGGCGCCAAGTGCTGAATGCCATCATCGTCAACAGCGTCGCCACCGGATGGACGGAATTTTTCCACGCGCTTCCAGGAATCTATCACTGCCATACCGAAAGCGGCCGTCTGCTGCTTTCTCCTCTGCTGGAGGGGATAGGCAAGCTTATTGCCGGCCATGACCGCGCCTGGCAACGACTCTTCTGGCAGGGGACCGG
>JAQTRC010000126.1:0-1187 GCA_028712665.1 Desulfuromonadaceae bacterium | reverse complement strand
AGGAACCAGCCGAAAAGAGAGACCACACGCTCCATAAGGCGAATAGCTAGACCTCGTCTCTCGTGGATGTCCAGCTCCACCCGGCTGGAAGCGGCGATCTCTTCCTGCAGAAGCGATCTGATCTGCCCGCCGAATTCAGCGTTATCCACGATACAGTTAATCTCGTAATTGCGATTGAAACTCCGCTGGTCGAGGTTTGCAGATCCGATCACAGTCCGTTCCCCATCAATCAACATGACCTTCGCATGCAGGATCTCGCGATCCAGTTCAAATATCTCAATCCCTCCCCGCAACAAAGTGGCGTATGAACTGCGGCCCAGCAGCATCATCAAGGGTACGTCGCTGCGCGCAGGCAAAAGCAATTGCAACCTGACCCCGCGTCTTGCTGCCCGCAAAAGTGAGCGGATAATACGGAGGCCGGGGACAAAATACGGGGTGGCAATCAAAATTTCCTCGGCCGCAGAGGCAATGTTGACCTGAAATGCTTCCCGGATGTAGGAGCGCCGCTTACGGGGGCCGCCGCTGATGATATTGACGGCTGCATCCCCTATTTTCCCGCCGGAGTGCCGCGCCGCCACATACGTGGCGGTATAATCCCCCTCGCCGTTCCATGTTTCGTGGAAGATCGCTTCCAGTTCGCCAACCGCCTCGCCCCGGATGCTGAACCCCAGATCCCGGAAGCTCTGTTTGTCGATCACACAACCGGAATACTTGTCTCCGATGTTGAATCCCCCCAGAAATGCCAATGTACCGTCGACAATGGTCATCTTGCGGTGATCCCGTTTGTCGAACCCGTAAAATCCGCGCTTGAAAGAGGGGACATTGAAGGCCAGCAGCTTGACCCCCTGTTTGGAAAGATTTCTGAAATATGAAGTTGGGGTGTCAAGACAACCGATATAATCGTAGATCAGCTTGACCGTAACCCCTCGCTGAACCGCATCCGCCAGTTCATTCGCAAGTCCGGTACCGATATGATCATTGTGTATGATGTAGTATTCCAGCAGGATTGTATGTTCCGCAGAACGTATCGCGTCAAAAAGCGCCTCGAAAAACTGTCTCCCCCCGTGAAAGAGTTCGACGCTGTTGTGACGGTGGGTGACCGGCAGCTCCAGAGGGCGCAGCCGTTTCAACAGGCTGATAAACCTCGGAAGCCGCTTTTTATGCGTAAAGTGGTTGCTTCGCATTTT
>JAQTRC010000125.1 GCA_028712665.1 Desulfuromonadaceae bacterium | reverse complement strand
TTGCCAGTAGTTCCCTCTCCGCGTTTATCAGGTTACTACCCATCCCGAATACGGCCTGATCGTCAACACCGGAAATTATTATGCCATTGGGCAGCTTTACCGATTGGTTGCGGAGGAGCGTGAAACCGGCTGCCCTGGTAAAGGCAAGAGCCAGTGGTAGTCCGGCGTATGATTCGTGATTGCCGGTCACGGCATACTTGCCGACCGGAGCATTTACTGATGCCAGCATTGCGGCAAGACTCCCCTGGTGAGATTTGACATCCTCCCGGTTCAGTTTTCCATCCACCAGATCACCGGTCGAGACGATAATATCCGGTTTTGCCCCCCTGACTACATCCAGAACGCGTTTGAGCCGTTCCTCTCGAAACAGAAGGCCTATATGTACATCCGATATCTGCACGATTCTAATCTTTGGGATATCCGGCGATAGCTTTGAAGAGCTGATGGTTACCTTCTCGCTCCGGATTTGGCGGGCTTCATAGCAGGCGTAGACGCTTGCGGCAAAAGCCGTCAGAAGTGCTAACTTGGATGTGATCGCGGACGCCGGAAAAGCTGGCGTTGATGAGGAGAAGAGATACTTTGCCAGCCAGCATGCTCCTCTTGCCGCATCAGCCATAAATAGTGAAGAAACGAAAATAAAAATAAAACCCATCCATACATAGCCGGGCCAGGCAATAAAAAGGGCCCAACGATCCATGCCGGCACTTTCAGACAATCGTACCAGCATTGGAGCAAGAGTCATAAACAACAACCAGATTATCAGGAATACCGTAGCGGTCTGACCAGGCGAAAAGGCAGAGTGGAGCCTGTAGAAGGCATAAACGTGTATCCCGCCGTAGATGGAAAGGAAGGTTATCAGGAAGAAGGTCATGAGACATGTTCCTTGACACCGCCGAAGGTCAGACGATGGATGGGGGAGGGGCCGAGAAGCCGGATCGCTTCCAGATGCTGCGCACTTCCGTATCCTTTGTGGCCGGCTAATCCGTAACCTGGATATTCTCTATCCATAGAAGTCATTAGCCTGTCACGAGTTACTTTTGCAATGATTGAGGCTGCGGCGATGGAAAGGCTTAATGAGTCGCCTTTTTTAACGGTTTTCTGTGGAATAGTGGAATTTATAGTGCTGATTCCGTCAATCAGTAGATAGTCCGGCTGTAGCCCGAGCTGTAGAACAGCTGACAGCATTGCGAGACGCGTGGCCTGCAGAATATTGATCTGGTCAATTACGGTGGAGCTGACACTGCCTATTCCGACCGAGAGGGCATGGCACATGATGACATCAAACATTCTCTCGCGCTTAGAATGAGAGAGTTTTTTGGAGTCATCAACTCCGTTGATAGTCATCCCGACAGGCAAAATGACAGCCGCCGCCATGACCGGACCGGCCAGCGGTCCGCGCCCGACTTCATCAACTCCGGCTATTCTGCTGAAACCGAGGCTGTATGCGGCTCTTTCTAATGCAAGTGTATCTGGAGGATCTGCTGAAAAGAGTTCGCCCTGATGTGTCATAATTTTTTTTAAAATCAAAAAAACCCCGCAGTAGCGGGGCTTTTATTAGGTTTATTTTGCGACCGGTACGTATTTCTTTTCCCGGATCCTTGCGGCCTTACCGCGCAATTTTCGGAGGTAGTAGAGTTTGGCGCGACGGACATGGCCGCGAACCATTATCTCGATGTTCTCGATGCTCGGCGAGTGAAGCGGGAAGACCCTCTCAACTCCGATGCCGTTGGAAATCTTGCGAACTGTAAATGATTCTCTGATACCGCCGTTTTGACGGGCAATACAGACGCCTTGATAGGCCTGAATACGTTGTTTGTCACCTTCAACAATCTTGACATGCACTTTTAGTGTGTCCCCGACCTTGAATGGGACGATGTTTTTCTTCATTTGTTCAAATTCCAGAAAATCGATGGTGGTCATTGCCTGAATTCCTCCTGTTTGGTACTCTTTGTGATTTTATCTGCCTCTCAGTCGGTCCAGCAAAATTGCAGCTGCCGAACGGACTGAAAGATGGTTATATGTTCCGCTACCTGAAATTGATTCCAAAATGATGTCTGCTATTGAAAAAGATTCTTCAGTCAGGCCCCATCCGGTACCTAAAAGCAGAATATACGGTTGATCACGCTCTTCCAAAAGCTGCCTGAAGGTTGAAAGAGCAGTAGTTCCCTCTCTTGACGCAGCGCCTGTTATGGCAGTTTTGACAGGTTTTGAAAAAGAGCCCTGAAAATCAGTGACGGCGGACTCCAGAGTGGGACAGACCCTCACTATGTCAAGAGCCATTCTCCGGTCCGGGTTGTATTCGGCACCCCATCCCACCTGCCAGTGTCCGCTTATTCGCTCTGCCAGTTTGCGCTGCTCTTCGGCCGGGGTAACTATGTAAAATCTGTCCAGACCGAATGTTTTTGACGATCGCGCAATGTCGTGCTGGTCGAGGTTGGTCAGCGCGGTGGTCACAATCTCGCGGTGCTTGTTGTAAACCGGATAATGCAGCAGGGCAATGGCCAGATTATCAGTCGGCACTTGCATCTTCCAACTCTATCTCTGCCAGCATCCTGCGGTCTTCCCTGGTCAACTCAATTCCATTAAGCAGGTCAGGACGAACCGCCCTGGTCTTGCGTAACGATTCCTTGCGCCGCCATTTTCTGATCAGTTCATGGTTGCCCGAGAGCAGAGTCTCCGGTACTGCCAGACCCCCGAATTCAGGCGGTCTTGTGTAGTGCGGATATTCGAGCAGACCATCACAAAAAGAATCAGTTTCGGCCGATTCGCTACTTCCCAGCACCCCGGGGATCAATCTTGTGACGGCGTCCACAATGGCCATTGCCGCAATTTCCCCGCCGGATAAAACGAAGTCGCCCAGCGAAATATCATCTTCACCGTACAGAGTGCGAATTCTTTCGTCAATGCCTTCATAGCGGCCACAAACAATTATCAGGCCCTCCTTTTCGGAGAGTTCTGAGGCGACCCGGTGGGTGAGACGTCGTCCCTGGGGTGATGTCAGGATAACGGTCGAGTTTGGTCTCATTGCTTTAACGGCGCAAATACATGCCGCTAGAGGTTCTGCCTTCATGACCATGCCGGCGCCGCCGCCGTAGGGGGCATCATCGGCGGTCTGGTGTCTGTCAGCAGCCCAGTCGCGAATGTTATGTAACGAAATGTCAATGAGCCGTTTATCTTTGGCGCGATTGATTATGCTTTCATCAAACGGGCCGAGGAACATCCCGGGGAACAGGGTCAGGACGTCAAATATCATAGTTCAAGCAAACCGTCCAGAGGAGTGATAATCATCCTTCTACCCGGTATGTCTATAACAGAAATCACATCGGCGATGGCTGGTATCAGATATTCCTTGTTATTGCCGCGCACCACGTAGATATCACTGCTGCCGGTTTCGAAAATATCTGCGATTGGCCCAAGTACAACGCCCTTATCGGTAACAACTGTGAGCCCGATAAGATCGCGCCAGTAATATTCATCCTCTGCCGGTTCAGGCAACTGGCTCCGTTTCAGGCAAAGCTCATTCCCCACAAATGGCTGAACTTCTTCAATATCGGTAAATCCATCCAGCGCCAGTATAAAACCGCCTGCATGTGCAGCAACAGTTTTGAGGCCAACCTCCTTCAACAGACCACTTTTCCCCTTCAGGAAAACAGTCTCGGAGCATTGAAGGCTTTCGATATTTCCGGAGTAAGAATAAAGCTTCAGATGCCCTCTGATTCCGTGAGTAGCGCTGATCTTGCCCAGGGAAATCAATTCATGCGGATTATTCATCTATTCAACAATCTTGAGGGTAGCCTTCTTGTTGTCCTTTGTTGACACTGCGTTGAGGATAGTACGGATCGCCTTTGCGGTTCGCCCCTCCTTGCCTATGATGCGACCCATGTCTTCCTTGGCGACGGTCAGCTTGATTATCAGAGCATCCTCTTCAGTCTCCTCGGTGGCATTTACTTGAGTCGGGTCATCAACCAGTGCCTTCGCGATGGTTTCAACAAGCGTCTTCATGGCGGTATTCCTCTACTTCATGTAGAATGACCGGCGGACCGGGATGGAATGGACACGTATTTACGTTGCCGGAGTTGCCACCTTGTCAAGAATGCCAGCATTTTTGAGGAGTTGGCGGACGGTATCAGTGGGTTGAGCGCCCTTGACAAGCCATGCTAGAGCTTTTTCCTCATTCAGTTTAACTGCTGCCGGGTTCTTTGTTGGATCGTATGTGCCTACATTTTCAATGAAACTTCCGTCTCTACGGCTTCGTCCATCAGCAACAACTATCTGGTAGAATGGTCTTTTTTTGGCGCCTGCCCGAGCAAGCCTGATCTTTGTTGCCATTGTGTTTCCTCCTGATTTTTCCATCTTCAATTTTTTTTGTAATGCACAAACGCGCAATTAGTTTTATCCGAACGGCATCATTCCCTTGCCGAGCCCACCCATGCTTTTTAGAAACCCTTTTGGACCCAGTTTCTGGAACTGTTTCATCATTTTTTGCGCTTCGGTGAAGCGTTTAAGCAGTTGGTTGACTTCCGGTACGGTTGTGCCGCTCCCTTTGGAAATCCGCAATCTGCGGCTACCGTTAATAATACTGTGATTGGCGCGTTCGCCAGGTGTCATGGAGCGGATAATGGCTTCGATCCGCTTGATCTCATTTTCGCTCGGTTGGGCGCCCTTCATCTGTTTCATCATCTTGCCCATGCCGGGGATCATGCCCATGATCGATTCCATCGATCCCATCTTTTTGATCTGTTGCATCTGATTCAGAAAATCTTCCAGATCAAACTGGTTTTTCTTAAGCTTTTGCTGCAGCAGGGTTGTCTCTTTGACGTCAAAGAGGGACTGGGCTTTTTCCACCAGAGTCAGAACATCGCCCATTCCCAGAATGCGCGAAACAAGCCGGTCGGCATGGAATACCTCCAGCGCATCCAGCTTCTCGCCAATTCCTGCAAACTTTATCGGTTTTCCGGTAACTGCCCTGATAGAAAGGGCGGCTCCACCCTTTGCATCTCCGTCAAGTTTGGAGAGTACAACGCCACTGATATCCAGAAGGTCATTAAAGCCCACGGCTACGCTGACCGCTTCCTGACCGGTCATCGCATCAGCCACTAATAAAATTTCGCGAGGCAGAACGGCGGCCTTGATCTCAGCCAACTCGTTCATGAGGAAGTCATCAATCTGGTGACGTCCGGCGGTGTCCAGTATAACGGTATCATAGCCATTCAGTTCGGCAAACTGCATGGCTTTGCAACAGATTTCGAGCGGTTTCTGGTCTGGCGAACAGTTGAAAACCTCCAGACCAAGCTGTCGTCCAACCGTTTTAAGCTGTTCGATTGCTGCCGGGCGATAAATATCCGCCGGTACCAGCAGCGGCCGACGTTTCTGTTTTTTCAGCAGATTGCCCAGCTTGCCGCAGGTGGTCGTTTTCCCGGCCCCCTGCAGGCCGACCATCATGATTGCTACCGGCGGCTTTGCTGCAAGGTCGAGGGAATTGTCCTCACCACCACCCATGACGGCCACCAGCTCATCATGAACAATCCTGATAACCTGCTGGCCGGGCGAAAGGCTGGTAAGCACTTCGGTGCCAACCGCCTTTACGCGGACATTTTCTACAAAATCCTTAACGACCTTAAAGTTGACGTCAGCCTCAAGAAGCGCCAGGCGAACTTCGCGCAGAGCCTCCTTGATATTATCCTCGGTCATTACCCCCTGGCCGCGGAGCTTTTTAAAGAGTGATTCAAGTTTGTCGGATAAACTGTCAAACAT
This sequence comes from Desulfuromonadaceae bacterium, assembly GCA_028712665.1. Classification (GTDB taxonomy): domain Bacteria; phylum Desulfobacterota; class Desulfuromonadia; order Geobacterales; family Pseudopelobacteraceae; genus JACRCG01. The sequence goes on along the minus strand of JAQTRC010000125.1, from coordinate 1,583 downwards.
CTTAGGTTGTGCTGTCCCGGATACTAAAGATATACCAAAAGAAGAGTACTATAAAAGCTTGTCGCCACAACTGTCAAGAAATAATTGTTTTTAAAGCCGTATTACCCGTTCATTCGAGAGGAGGGTCTCCACTGTGGTCAGCATGTTAGTGGTGCTCCCGGAGAGCAGCTTGTCCTTGATTCCGAAGTAGTCCAGGCAGAGACCGCATGACTTGATTTCTACACCTGTCCCTGCCAGTTTGCCCAGTGCTTCGAGCAGATCCGATCCTTCTGTTGTCAGTTTGACACCACTATTGATAAAGATCATGCGAGACGGCAGGTCACCCGCATCAAGCAGCGAGTGGATAAAATTTTTCATCAAGAGGCGTCCTAGTTCATCGGGACCGTCACCCAGACGATCGGAGGTTATCAGAAAGACCACGTCTCCAGAGTTAGAAGCAGGCGTTGATTTAATATTTGCTCCAGTGCCGGCCGTGATCGTTAATGCCCATCCGTTATCGCTCTGTTCTTCCAACACAGTAAACCCGCGATTTCCAGCGAAGCGGGCGACATTTTCACGTGGGGCCCCATCATCGAGTAGTACACGTATTTCTCCCAGGTTTTCCAGCGCCTTTTTGACTGAAATTACCGGGGCCGGGCAGGCCATGTTTCTGCAGTCAATTGTATCCATTTGTGGCAGCCTCACTTATGATTAATGAATATTATCGTCATTGTTCCAGACAATTTCATACCTGCCTCCTTTGACTCGCCTGCATACGAAAGCCGGCAGCAGCTTTTCCCGGACAAGCGCAAGCATGATGTTGTCGTTATCTTCATCGCTGAATCGAAGCGCCAGACCGCAGTCGGTAGAAAGATCCCGTGGCGCAGGAATCAAAAGAACCTGAAGATCAAGCCCTTTAAGAACGTCTTCGGCTTTCATGACCCTGTGGGGAGAGTTAAATACCGCCAGCAGGTGCCCTTCCTGAATCATCGTACGGTTCTCCATATATACGGTACCTCAATAATGCAACGAACCGAGTAAACTGCATTTTGGCCGGAGAAGCGCCGCCAAAAGAAGGCGCTTCCAAGCGAAACAACAGGGAATGTTGCATAGCTCCCGTTGTTTGTTCAAAACGTGATGGTGAGTTCAAAAGATCCGGTAACTCTTTATAACCATTTGTAATGTTTATCTCTGTGCCTCGCTTAGAAGCGCATACTTTATGGCTGGGTATCCGTCGCAGCTGTTTCTTTTGGATTGCTATAAAGCCGATTGACAAACGGTATACAACTTCTTACTATGCCGAAAAGGAGTAGTGCTTGCAAGGTCTAATCATTCTGGTCTGTCTAGTCATCTTGGCATTTATGGTAAGTGTTCCTTGTGGCTATATACGACAAAATTTCCGAAAATATTCCTTCATGTGGTTTCTGCTTGTTCACATTCCAATTCCTTTTCTCGTGCTGTTGCGAATTGAAGCGGGCCTTAGCTGGCATTATATCCCATTGACTCTTGGAGGCGCGATAGCAGGCCAGATTGCGGGCGGTTACGTCAATCGCCGGAGAAGGCAGAATGTCAAAACGGAGTAGGATGTCTTTCCCTCGATCAAT
>JAQTRC010000124.1 GCA_028712665.1 Desulfuromonadaceae bacterium | reverse complement strand
CTCCATCCGCTCGACGATGTTCTTCTCGTAACCGTGTCCTTTCGGCTCGTAGAATTTTCGCCCAGCCAGCTGTTCCGGCAAACAACCCTGTCCGGAATAACCATCATCATAATCATGGGCATACTGGTAGTCCTTTCCATAACCCAACTCCTTCATCAGCTTGGTCGGGGCGTTGCGGACGTGCAGCGGAACCGGCAGGGCGCCGCTTTTCCGGACCTCGGCCAGTGCGGCATCGATGCCGATGTAAGAGGCGTTTGATTTGGGAGCGGTGGCAAGATAAGTGACCGCCTGTCCAAGGATGATGCGCCCCTCCGGCATACCGACCATCTGGAAGGCCTGCAGGGCCGCGACCGCAACCTGCAGGGCGCGCGGGTCGGCATTGCCGATATCCTCCGACGCCAGGATGATCATGCGTCTTAAGATGAAGAGCGGATCCTCGCCCGCCTCCAGCATGCGGGCCAGCCAGTAGAGTGCTGCGTCGGGGTCGCTGGCGCGCATGGACTTGATGAAGGCCGAGATAACGTTGTAGTGCTCCTCCCCCCCCTTGTCGTAAAGCAGGGCCTTCTTCTGCAGAGCTTCCTGGAATATTTCAAGGGTTATTATTTCTCCTCTCCCCTCTCCTTGTAGCAATCCCGCCGCTACCTCCAGAGTGTTGAGGGCAATGCGGGCGTCGCCGCCGGATTGTTCGGAGAGAAAGATTAGAGCCTCCTCGGTCGCCGTCAGCTTCAGGTTGCCCAGACCGCGTTCCGTGTCGGCCAGGGCATGTTCCATTATGTTGCGGAGTGTCACAGGTTCGAGACGATTGAGAGTCAACACCTGGCAACGGGAGAGGAGGGGAGCTATGACCTCGAAGGATGGGTTCTCGGTGGTCGCGCCGATGATGGTGACCACACCCTTTTCCACATAGGGGAGAAAGGCATCCTGCTGGGATTTGCTGAATCGATGGATCTCATCGATAAAAAGGATGGTTTTGATTCCGCGGGCGGCGTAACCTTCAGCCTCGCGAAATATCTCGCGGATCTCCTTTATGCCGGAGAGTATGGCTGAGAAGAAGATAAAGTGGGATTTTGTCTCTGCTGCTATGACGTGGGCCAGGGTGGTCTTGCCGCAGCCGGGGGGGCCCCAGAATATAAGAGATGACAGATTGTCGTTCTCGATCATGCGGCGCAGAATGCGCCCTTCACCCAGCAGATGCTCCTGACCGGTGAACTCTGCAACTCCAAGCGGCCGCATCCTTTCGGCCAGCGGCGCTGAAGCCGGCGTCCTGGCGCTGGATCTATTCTGAGTATCCCACAGGCCAGGCGTATTCATTGCCGTTTGTTTCAGAACAGGTCACGCCGGCTGTGGCGGCTGATTTTCTCGGGATGGATGCCCCAGATTTCGCGGGCATACTCGTCGATGGTACGGTCGCTGGAAAACTTGCCCATGCCTGCGGTGTTGAGGATCGAGGTGCGGGCCCATTCGTGGGGCTGCAGATAAAGTTTGTCTACATCGTTCTGGGTGGCTATGTACGATGCATAGTCGGCCAGCAGCAGGTAATTGTCGATACCCAGCAGGGCGTCCACGATCGGCTTGAAGAGATTGGGATTGCCGGGAGAGAAGCTGCCGTTGCCGATCATGTCGATGGCCTGTTTAAGTTCCTGGTTTCGATAATAGTAATCAAGAGGCTTGTATCCGGCATTTTTGAGGCCGGTGACCTGCCCGGCAGTCAGACCGAAGATGAAGATATTGTCGCGTCCGACCTCTTCCATAATCTCTATGTTGGCGCCATCCAGCGTGCCGATGGTAAGAGCTCCGTTCAGAGAGTACTTCATGTTGCCTGTGCCGGATGCCTCGGTGCCGGCCGTAGAAATCTGCTCCGAGAGGTCGGAGGCCGGGAAGATCATCTCTGCCAGCCAGACGTTGTAATTGGCCAGGAAGAGCACTTTGAGCCGGTTATTGACAGCCGGATCGTTGTTGACGATCGCACCGATCGAATTGATCAATTTTATGATCAGCTTAGCCATGAAATATGAGGGGGCGGCCTTGCCGCTGAAGATGGCGGTACGCGGAGCAACATTGGCTCCGGGGTTGGCTTTCAGGCGGTTGTAACGAGTGATGACGTGCAGTACGTTCAGAAGCTGCCGCTTGTATTCGTGAATACGCTTGGTCTGGCAGTCGAACATGGAATCAGGCGAAACCACAACACCGTTTTTCTTATAGATATAATCGGCCAGGACACGCTTGTTGGCGCGTTTGACCTCGATCCACTGCTGTTGAAACTCAGCGTCGTCCGCCAACGGAATCAGCTTTTTCAGCTGATCCAGATCTGTAACCCAGCCATCGCCGATCCTTGAAGAGATCAGGTCGGCCAGCCAGCGGTTGGCGTGCTTCAACCAACGGCGCTGTGTGATGCCGTTGGTCTTGTTGTTGAAGCGTTCCGGCCAGAGCTCATAGAAGTCGTGGAACAGATCGTCCTTTAGAATCTGGCTGTGGAGGGCAGACACGCCGTTGACCGAGTGGCTACCGACGATAGCCAGATTAGCCATGCGGACATGTTTCTCTCCTTCATCGCCGATTATCGACATGCGCCGCAATCTGTCGTTGTCGCCCGGGAAACGGATGGCTACCTGTTTCATGAAACATTCGTTGATCTGGTAGATGATCTGCAGATGACGCGGCAGAATCTCTTCCATGATCCGCACCGGCCATTTTTCGAGGGCTTCGGGGAGCACGGTGTGGTTGGTGTAGGCAAAAGTATTAGTGGCTATATCCCAGGCAGTGTCCCATCCAAGCTGTTTTTCATCCAGAAGGATCCTTATCAGCTCAGGAATAGCCAGGGCTGGGTGAGTGTCATTCAGCTGTATCGCCACCTTCTCCGGCAGCAGTTTCAGATCGTTGTGCATCTTGGCGAAGCGGTAGAAAATGTCCTGCACGGTGGCCGACGACAGGAAATATTCCTGACGCAGCCGCAACTCCTTCCCTTCGGCAACGTGATCAGCCGGATATAGGACCTTAGAGATGTTCTCGGTACGCATCTTTGACTCGACCGAACCCATATAGTTCCCCTGGTTGAAAGAGTCCAGGGCGAAGCCGCGAGAAGCTTTGGCGCTCCAGAGGCGCAAGGTATTAACGGTCTCGTTGCAGTAGCCGGGAATCGGAAAATCGTAGGCCAGCGCCATGACGTCGGTGGTATCCACCCAGGAGTAACGTGTTTCGCCCTGCTCATCGCTAAAGCTTACCACCCGTCCGTTGTATCTGATCTTATGCAGATGCTCCTGCCGGTCAAACTCCCATGGGTTGCCGTAGCGCAGCCAGTTATCGGGCGCTTCGTACTGGTTTCCGTCGACGATCTTCTGATAAAACATCCCGAATTCGTAACGGATACCATAACCGTAGGCCGGCAGGCTCATACTGGCCATCGAGTCAAGGAAACATGCCGCCAGACGTCCCAGGCCACCGTTGCCAAGCCCCGCATCCCACTCCTGTGCCAGCAACTCCTCGACATCTATTCCCATCTCTTTAAGAGCGCTCTGCCACTCATCCATTATCCCAAGATTGATCAGGCTGTTGCCGAGAGCACGTCCCATCAAAAATTCCATCGAGATGTAGTAGACCCGCTTGGCATCGTTGTTATAGTACGACTGCTGGGTATCGAGCCAGCGCTCCACGAGTACGTCCCGCACCGCGTAGGCCAGCGCCAGGTAGAGATCGGCCTTGGTGGCGGAGTACTTGTCCCTTACGAGAGTGTACTGCAAGTGTCGCAGGAAAGATTTCTGCAGGTCGGTTGAGGTCGGTTTGACTCCGTTGGAGGGGGACGTTTCAGATACGTTCATATCATCTGTCCTTTTAGTAAGTTTGAAGAAATTTTACGTTCTATTCCGGCAATATCTCTTCGTTAACACGCTAATCCTGATAATAAGAGCGAAACTATTTTAAGTATAATGAACTTATATAGATTTCTAAGACTTAATGCAAGTATGAGCATTCCCTTTCAAACGATTATCTGTTATCGTGGTTTCCATGAGTGAGAAATTGATCTGCAATAATAAAAAGGCTTATCACGAATATTTTATCGAAGAAAAGCTTGAAGCGGGACTGGTTCTGCAAGGGACGGAGGTTAAATCCCTGCGGGCCGGCAAGGCCAATCTGAACGATTCGTTCATGCTGGTGCGTGAGGGAGAGGCTTATCTGCACAACCTGAATATTTCACATTACGAATTTGGCAACCGCCAGAATCATCAACCGGACCGCAACCGCAAGCTGCTTCTGCATCGCCGCGAAATCGACCGGCTATACGGAAGGATTCGCGAAAAGGGTCTTTCGGTAATTCCGTTGCGGCTCTATTTTAAAAACGGTCTGGTCAAGGTCGAAATCGGACTTGGCAAAGGGAAGAAGCTGTATGACAAGCGTGAAGATATGAAGATCAAGGATAGTCAGCGTGAGATGTCGCAGGCGCTGAAAGCCAGGAACAGGGATTAGGATCGGTTCGACGCTTCGGGATTGCATGCTGTTTATCAATACACAACCGGTATTTAGTCTTGGGGCGGGTCAGTTACTTTATTCGATGATGAGTTGCGGTATGGCGCGTATTGATCAGCTTGTTTTCGTACATTCTCCGATCGGCTTCATTTATGGCGGTTTCCAGGCCGATCCCTTTTTTCAGAACCGAGCAACCCAAACTGAGAGACAATTCAAGCCCTTCGTAAGCATGCTCCACATTCCAGATTTCCAGCTTTTCAAGAATCCTTTGATGCATCATCTTGGCACTGTTTTCGTCATTCTCCGAGCAACTTGACGCTATCAGGAACTCATCTCCGCCAAACCTGACCAGCAAGTCGGATTTTCTGGTTGAACCCGACAGTATCATGGCGCATTCTTTCAGTATTTTATCCCCGAAAAGATGACCGTATTTGTCGTTAATAAGCTTGAAGTCGTCAATATCGATAAGTGTTATGTATATGACACCGTTATTTCTCAGCATTGACTCGATCTCGGAAGGAATGAGCAGGTCAAAGTAGCGTCTGTTGTACAAACCGGTCAGATGATCCGTAATGGCGAGCGAATTGATTTCTTCCTGCTTGCATACAAGTGTGTGGACAAGAACTATCAGGTGCTCTTCCAACTCCGTTATCTCGTCGGCGAAAACGGCATCCCGGTAAATTTCGCATTCCGTGCATGACCGGTATTTTTTAGCAAAGATTCCCTGGATCTCGCCTCCGCACATTGTGCCCGCAACCAGCCAGCATCTGCAGTTTTTTTGCATGTAGGCCGGACACGATTTTTCCGCACAATTTTTCTTTTCACAACAGACATTATCCAGATTGGGCGTTTTCCGTGACAGCCATTCCTTTAAAGAAACGCCATCATCATTGAGGGCTTGGTTGATAAGAACCCTCAGATTGTCATTCAATTTTTTCAGTGCCGATGCTGTCTGCTGTCGTTTTTTCACGGCGATCCCCGAAGCTTTCGCAATTGCTTTAACAACGGTTCTAACATTTGTACCATGAGAAGTTATTTCAAAACAAGCTGTGATCGTGATGTCGAGATTTACATTGCGGGGATATCGGATTGGGGCTACTATTAATTCAGCATCAGTACATTCCATTGCAGAGGATAGAAGTTATAAGGGGGGCGTAAAGGTTTCGACGGGGAATTGAAAATCTGGGGAGCACCGGGTCGGGGCAGGCGGCCGACCTTAATAAACCTGCACGGCATTAATTGCCGACAATTATAATACTCCTGTTGCACTAGCTGCTTAACAGGCGTCCCCGACTGAGATGCCGATGGTAGGAAGGGGGCGTCACTTACTATCGGATAGGGAAGCGCAACGCCCGTAGCGCAACCCGAAACCTAAGCGGGATCGCCATCTGGCTGCCTTGTTCGTTGCGCAGGCAGATGGCTAAATCGAGCAACGGAATAACGGTGTAGAGTCTCAGATGCTAGGTTTTTCGGACGTGGGTTCGACTCCCACCGCCTCCACCATTTAGCAGTCCGGCACCATCCGGACAAATCCAAAAGCCCTTGAGAAATCAGGGGCTTTTTCTTTTATGTTGTCTTAAGTAGTCAAATTTTCATCAGCTGAATCCACCAATTTTTACGGTATTTATTGCTTTATTCATTAAATACGGGACCCCTATGGCGAATCAAGCCTCTCCCGTATCGAATCGAAAACTTCGGCAAATCCTTCATGTTCTGACCAGCGTCGCACCTCATCCAGATCTAGCTGGTGGTCTCGGGACACAAGAATTGCCTGTTCAAGACTTTGCTGATCCTTCCAGTGGTAGTATGCTGCAAGTCGATCCTTGACACAGTCTGTTGGGGAGAGGAGGCGAAGCGTCCCGGTTGAATAGCGGAGGGTAGAGATTTCAACAGGTGGTTCGTCACCGATGGCGAGCGGACCTGAAGGGAACTCAATGAAAAAGTCAGTTTCTGAATTTTTGAAATACCGCTGTTCTTCGACAAAATTGATTTCGGTGAGAGCAGAACGAATTCTCCGGCGGCTGGTCGAACAGGTTGTGACAAAATCAATGTCAAACGAGCTGTACTTGTTTTCTGAATAAATGCAGATGCAGGCGCCGCCCACCAGTACAACATCGATTCCTCTGTTGCGTAGATGCTCGGCTACAAATGCGGCTAATTCGCCGATTGAAAGTCCGAGCAGTGATCTCATAGAGGCTTTCCCTTTCGACGTGGGCGACGCCTGTTGAGAAGAAGTCTCGCTTGAAGATCTTGGTCATAGAATGAAATGGCTTTATCAAGAATAGCAGTTAATTCGCCCAGAAACGGATAACGGGGATTGAAGGTATATAGCCGGGTTCGCCCTGCAGTCCGGCTGACAAGTACGCCGCCGGCCTCAAGCTTGTCGAGTTGCTTTTGAATAGGCGTAAGAGACGTTGCGAAGAAACTCGCAATCTCACGGGCGTATCCTTCTTCCCTGGCGGCAAGAAAGACAAGAACCCGTTCGCTGCTTATGGATCCAAGTAAAGGTTCGAGCATATGGTTTGCCTGACAATAGATTGTAGGTCATATGACCTATATAGTAAGTCAATATATCAGGTCATAATGTCTTGTCAAGAATAGAAAACAGAACCCAAAGCTTACAAATTGCTGAAAGTCAAACATGATCCCACAGGTTGCCTCGGAGGCCTGGGACGTACCGTAGATACTGTTCCTGTTGAAAAAAATATTTCCCGATGACATATAGGCCCACTGCTTACCATCGGGGCGTCATGGGACTACCGGGCGGCGGCACGGTATCGGTATCTGTTGCAGGTACTGGCTCCATTGATGCCGGGGGATGCTTGGGTGAAGACAAAGGAGCAAGTGCAATTCATAAAGGATAAGTAAGCTAATATCGAGTAATCTGTTGACAATTAATACGGGAAGAGTCCCTGTTTTCCTACATTTCAGGGCTTCCTTTTCTTTTGTTGTTTTATCTGGCTATGTTTTGGAGGGGC
>JAQTRC010000034.1:28900-33027 GCA_028712665.1 Desulfuromonadaceae bacterium | reverse complement strand
TTTCTCTGCCGATTCTGCACGGGGCGCGCGACTACTCTTCGGTGGCCGTCTTTGTTGATGATCTGCAGAAAGCACTGTTGCAGCAGTTCCGAATTCGACTGAAATATGTCAAGAAGGGTTCAGGCGAGGTCAGTGACTATGAAGTTGATCCCTATACGCTGGTCTTCCACAAGGGGGGTATTTACCTGCTGGGGAACGCTCAAAACCGCTCCGGCATGCGGCTTTTCGCCCTGGAGCGTGTCCGCGGGGTAGAGGTAACACGCCATCGTTTTGAGATACCGGATAGCTACCAGCCGGAAGCCTATTTCAGCACCGCCTTCGGCCTGGTGAGCGACAGCCCTATGAAAGTGCGGGTGCGATTCTCGTCACTGATTGCCCACGCGGTCAGGGACCGGATCTGGATGCCAGGGCAGAATGTCAGCACCGATTCTGAAGGAAGGGTTACTATCGAATTTGAAGCGACTGGTCAGATGGAGTTGGTATCCTGGATACTTTCCTATGGCATGAATGCCGAGGTGATCGGACCTCCCGAGCTACGCAAGGAGATCAGGAAGCACGTTAAAGAGATGCGCCAGCAGTATCGCAGCAAGGAGAAAAAACCGGCCAAACAGCGGATTTGACAGGAGCGAAGCAGATGAATTATAACCCTGAATATATGAAAGTATTGATCCTCCCAGCACTGACCCGGTTGATAACGTCATGCCAACCGTAATATCGCTGACCGATATCCGCCGGGTTTTTATCATGGGCGAACAGCAGTTTGAGGCGCTCAAGGGGGTCTCGTTCTCCGTTGGCGAGGGAGAGTTTGTTGCCATCATGGGCGCCTCCGGTAGCGGCAAATCAACATGCATGAACCTGCTCGGCTGTCTCGACCGCCCCACCTCGGGGGTATATCTGCTGGACAGTCTGGATGTCGGGGGGATGGATACAAATCAACTGGCCGATATCCGAAACAAAAAACTCGGATTCGTCTTTCAGGGTTTTAACCTTTTGGCTCGCACTCCGGCGGTGGAGAACGTCGAACTGCCATTGGTCTATGCCGGACTCCATGCCAAAGAACGCCGTGCGAAAGCGCTGGCCGCCATGGAACGGGTAGGGCTGGCCGGCAAGGAGGAGAATCACCCCAGCCAACTCTCCGGCGGGCAGCAGCAGCGGGTGGCAATCGCACGGGCATTGGTAAACAACCCGGCGGTAATACTGGCGGACGAGCCGACCGGCAACCTGGACAGCGCGACCTCCGAGGAGATCATGAATCTCTTCACCTCCCTCAACAAGCTTGGCATAACGATTATAATGGTCACTCATGAGGCTGACGTGGCCGCTTACGCCGGGCGGAGGATCACCTTCCGCGACGGTCTCATCATTGGTGACACTAAATAATGGATTTCCTTCAGACCCTCAAAATAGCCCTGCGAGCTCTCCGCACCAATAAGATGCGTTCTTTTCTGACCATGCTCGGCATCATCATCGGCATCGCCGCCGTGATCGCCATGATGGCGGTCGGATCAGGCGCCAGCTATGTTATCTCGCAGCAGATCGCCAGCATCGGCAGCAACATCATCCTGGTACTCCCCGGATCAACCACCAGCGGCGGTATGCGTTCCGGAAGCGGAGGCGCCCAAACGCTTACCAGCGACGATGTCAAGGCGATCATGAGCGAATGCCCCTCGGTTGAGACGTCGGCACCTGTGGTCCGCAGCTCCGGCCTGGCGGTGTACGGCAACATGAACTGGTCGACCGTCATCATGGGCACAACTCCGGAGATGTTCGATATCCGTGAATGGGGGGTATCCAGCGGTCGCAGCTTCGGTCAGCAGGATGTTGATGGGGCGGCCAAGGTCTGCCTGCTGGGGCAAACCGTAGCCGAAAACCTTTTCGGAGCTGTCGACCCGGTCGGCAAGATAATTCGACTCAAAAAGATACCTTTCACCGTTATCGGAGTTCTCGACCGCAAGGGGCAGTCACCGCAGGGACAGGATCAGGATGACAGTATCTTTGTCCCGCTACGCACAGCCCAGCGTAACCTGGTCCGTTCCAACCATACCAACATGGTCGGCGCCGTAATGGTCAAGGCCAGAAGCGAGGCGTTGCTGGCAAAGGCAGAAGAAGAGATCAACAGCCTGCTCAAACAGCGCCATAGAATAACTAACGCCAAGGACCCGGACTTCTCGACCCGCAATCTGTCCGAGATCCTGGCGGTGGCCGAGCAGTCGTCAAAGGCAATGTCGCTGCTGCTTGGGGCGGTGGCTTCCATCTCGCTGATCGTCGGTGGTATCGGCATCATGAACATAATGCTGGTATCGGTTACCGAGCGTACCCGCGAGATCGGCATCCGCATGGCTATCGGCGCCCGCAAAAACGACATCCTGCTGCAGTTCATGACCGAGGCGGTGCTCCTGACCATGATCGGCGGCCTGATCGGTATCGCACTCGGCGCAATCGGCGCTACTGTCGTGTCGCGCATACTTTCCTGGCCGACCCTGATTTCAATCCAGTCCATCACGATAGCTTTCTTCTTCTCGGGAGCCGTCGGGATCTTCTTCGGTTTCTACCCGGCCAGAATAGCCGCCGGCCTCAATCCTATCGATGCGCTGAGGTATGAATAGCGTGAACATCTCCCCGATATGTCGACGCTGGGACACTGATGCCGACCTACGCATAAAAAAAATGAGGAGCGAGCTGCCATGATCCGCCCTTTCCTGCATACCCTGGCAAACGGCCTTAGGGTCGTCTGTGTCGAGATGCCGCATCTGCATGCGGCCGAGCTTGCAATCTACCTGAAAGTCGGCGGGCGCAACGATCCTGCTGGCCGTGAAGGGCTCTCGCATTTTCTGGAGCATATCCTTTTTCGTGGAACGACCGATTTCGGGACGTCGATGGCGATCGAGTCCGCATTCGAGGTTATCGGGGGAGCGCCCAACGCTGCCACCGATGCCGATTCAACCAGCTTCTTTTCACGCGTTCATCCCGATCACGTCAGTAGCGGCATGAAGATTTTCGCTTCAATGCTGCAGCGCCCCCTCTTTAACGGGATTGAAGTCGAAAAACGGATCATTACCGAAGAGGCCCGGCAAGATCTGAACGAAAGGGGTGATGAGATCAACCCGGACACCATCGTCAGCCGGCTGCTCTGGCCCCGGCATCCCCTGGGGATTCCGACTATCGGTACTCTGGAGAGCATTGCCTCTATAGGCAGAGACGATCTTTCCAGACACCATATGGAATTCTATGTCCCATCTTCCGCTGTGCTCGTTGTGTCCGGGCCTGTACGTAGCCACGATGTATTTGCCGCTGCTCTGGACTGTTTCGGCAACTGGCAGGGTAAGCAGCCCCCCCCGGCCAGGATGTTTTCATCACCGCAAAATAAACGGCAGATCAAATGTGTTCAGGATTCGGACAGTCAGATGAATCTGCAACTGGCATATATCGGGCTTGCGCGTGAAGATGAACGATTCATGTCTGTACGCTTTCTGCGGCGCATTCTGGCGGGTGGCGGCGGTTCGCGTCTTCATCTCCGTTTACGGGAGGAACTGGGAATAATTTATTCGGTGGAGGGGGCCGTCGCCGCTTATGACGAGACCGGCTGTCTGGCTTTTGATCTCTCAACGGCTCCTGAGACATTGATCCATGCTGTCGAAGCGACTCTTGATGAATTGTTCCGCATTACCGATACTCCTGTTCCCGATGATGAATTGGAGCGTGTCCGCAACTCCTACATCTTTGATCTGGAGTTCAGCCTGGATTCGGCTTACGAAATGGGGGGGCGATATGGCTGGGGCGAGCTGATGGGTGTTGTTCGGAGCATCGAAGAAGACCGGTCCGAGGCCAGGCGGATCGGTGCCGCCGAACTGCAGAAAACTGCGCGGGAAATTTTTACGCCCGAAAACCTTCGTCTGGTAGCGGTGGGGCCATGGAAGCGCGGGATGAAAAAGGGACTGCTGGAATTAGTTCGTAGCTATGAAAAGCGTTTTGCGCGCTGAAGAGTCTTCACGGCATCAAGCGATCGCGGTCGAACTCTTTCCGGGTCTTAATGACACTATTTATCGCGGATTCAACTGATTCGTCCAGATAAGAAAAACAGAGCCCTATCCCTGGAGCATAACGTTTTATTCCCCATGGTTTTATCC
>JAQTRC010000034.1:24386-28800 GCA_028712665.1 Desulfuromonadaceae bacterium | reverse complement strand
CGATCGCGGTCGAACTCTTTCCGGGTCTTAATGACACTATTTATCGCGGATTCAACTGATTCGTCCAGATAAGAAAAACAGAGCCCTATCCCTGGAGCATAACGTTTTATTCCCCATGGTTTTATCCTGCGGACTTCAGCCGATACCTCGCATTCAAATTCAATGAATTCAACTGTCAGTTTGTCTCCGATAAGGTATTTTTCTGCCTGCAAATCGACGATGAAAACGCCTCCCCAGGATAGATTGAGGGTGAATCCCCGGATTTCTTCGCCCCTGTACCGAACACGCGTTGAAAGGCAGACCGGATGACGTCGAAATTCGCGCAGTTTTCTCGATTCAAAAGCCGGACAGGTTCTGGAGAGAAAGTCGTTCAGGCTCTTGTCCTGTTTGGCGCTCCCGGACATGGACATCGGAACCATCAAGGATCCCATCGCCCTCACCCTTAAGGTAGGAAAAAAATTTGTCAGGGTATAGGCTACAATTTTCTCTTCACCCTTCGATTTTATAATTGAGGGGAGATCTACAAGAAGGCCGCTGTAGAGGCCATTGAGAGCCAGATTTTCGGCCTCGCAAAAGGTTGCGCATGGTGTGGGGAAAGCGCCGGAGTTGGCAAGGTTCGTCGTAAGGGACGTTCTGGTTTCATCGACGTATGAAACAACCAGAATAGGATATGGGGTAACGGACATAACTAGTCTTCGATCGTGAGAGCAACCATGAACCATTCATCGTCGGTAGCAAATTTCAGCGTTATGTTTTCCAGATTGCTGCCTGATGAAACCATGTAATCTGAACCATTCACGACCGATGGGGTGGAGAGCTGAATGTCCGAGCCACCTTTGGAGAGGTGCTGTTTGAAAGAGCCTGCGACCATGTTGGCGATTTCGCCCATGGCGTCATTCACGTCATCGTCGATTTCAGTCACTTCCATTCCAAGCATCAGAGAGGTGAAAGAGATGGCCATAGGCCAGGGGATGTGGACGCTCACCAGACCGTTATAGGTACCCGCCAGACCGACCATGGCTGTCAGGCATTTCATGAAATGCGTTGTAATATCAACCTGAACCGGCAGATGCATCAGATCTTCTACCCCGACCATATTTATGAAAACTTCCTGAACATCCTTGATAAGACTTTTTACCAGCTCATCTTCGGTCATGTTGATTGCCGCCAGCGTTTCCGGTCTCATTGGCATTTTGGTTCTCTCCTCGCCATGAATCAGTTAAGGTATAGAAAAAGTGTATTTATATCAGCAACGGGAAATCTATACAGACCAACGGTTAAGCGTTCAAATATAGCCGTATCCCGCCGCAATTATGACATCTGCAAGACGATTCCGCACTAATTTGTAGTCCGAAAATTGAAATTTCTAATACTTAGCTTCCAGTACTTTGATCTTTATCCGACCGATTATGGCGACGATGGGAGCCATATCCTCCGGCAGGTGCCCCTCCAGCAGTTTCAGGTGGGTGGGGTCTGAAGGAAGCTGGTTGTAGGTCGGGTCTATAGATACCCAGCGGTCGTTAAGGAAACTCTCGGCCCAACTGTGGTAGAGAAACCCTTTCCCCTCCAGATAAACCAGGCCGGAGACAAATCGGGTCGGAATTCCGGCCGCTCTGGCCAGTGCCGTGTAGAGGCGGGCGTGGGACTGGCAATTGCCGGTGCGTGATTTCAAGCTGGCCAAGGCGCTGCCACCGTCAGCCACGGTGTCCTTAAGCCAATCGGCAGTCCAGAAAGCCAGAGCTCCGGCCAACTCTTCCCGGCTCTTTGCCCCTGCCGCAATCCCCTTGACCTGGGCAGTAATTTCGGGAGCATCGGACTCTATCTTGTCGGCAGGCTTGAGATATTTCTCTGCCGGATTGCCAGATTCAGGCGTCTCGGTTTGCTGGACGAGCGATCCGGTCCTGATGGCGACACGCTCTTTACCCAGTTTCTCAGCTGTCTGTCCCCCTCCCTGCAGCAGCGGAATTGCCTCGTTCCAGCCTGTGATCTCAACTTCCAGCCCGACCAGCTTTTTGGGCTCCTTGATGGGCGGTTCGATCCGGATCATGCTGAAGTCATAGATCAGGTCTTTCTTTGAAAGCGCCACGCTTCCCACAAAAGCTCCCAGAACTCCGGGATCCTCGACTTTGGTCGTCACCAGACCATCCCGTACCGACTCCATCAACGTGTTTCCCTGGTTATCGACCCAGACATCATTGGTGACGAACGGGTACAGGGTGTTACGCAGCTTCAATGCAGAGATCCCCTCAGGGGTCTTTCCTTCGCCGAGCACAGATATTGTAACCTCTTTGATCTTCAGCTCCTCCGGATCAAAGGTCAGTATCCTGTATGCCTTGCCCGCAGACGAGTCCAGCATCAGTGGATAGATGTTCAGTACCGGTTCCGGAAAAATTTCGCCCCTGAACCTTAACTGTTTGTCGCTGCTCTTGCCGTTGGTTTCATTTTTGAGGCGGAGGTTGCCATCGCTGACTTTGCCGCTGACGCGCGATGACAAACCGTTGATGCTCTGCTCGATATCAAAGGAGCGAAGACTGAGATTTTTTGAAACAAGATAACTCTCGCGCCTCGAAATCTCTTTCGTGTAGCCCATTATCTTTGCGCTGACACTGTTGTCCCCGGAGATCAGATAGCCTTCTGCGGTCTCACTGATCTTTTGCCGCGAAAAGCCTACTCTTTCATTGTCCAGATAAATGCCGAACCAGCGTTCCGAGAGTGGGGGACGGTCGATTACTCGAGGCGAAGCAGCGAATGAAGCTGCGCCGATTAATAGAAACAGTGAAAACAGTATGAGAATTCTAATATATAACCTCATGGAAGATCTCGTCATTTAAGCACGCCCTGTGTGGTAATTCCCTGAATCTGCAATCAGGCTCTGTTTGTGCGGTTTTAACTTCATGGCGGGTGCCCCTCTTCTCCTGGATCCTGGAATTCAACCCGGTTCCTTCCATTATTCTTGGCACGGTAAAGAGCATCGTCTGCAAGTTTTATAAATCCGTCTACCGTAGAGACACCCTCAAGCGGAAAACAGGCAACTCCCAGGCTGACGGTGAGGTTCAGTCCCGCAAGTTCATCGCTGAATTTAGCCCCCTGAATCGACAGTCGGATACGCTCTGCCACAAAAACGGCCTCCTTGAGAGTAGAATCCGGAAGGATTGCAACAAACTCCTCCCCTCCGTAACGGGCTGCACAGTCATAACTGCGCAACTCTTTCTGAAGCAACAGAGACACTTTCTGCAGCACAACATCTCCCTGAAGATGGCCGTAGGTATCGTTAACACGTTTGAAGTGGTCAATGTCGAGCATGATAAGCGACAGATTGCCACCCTTACGGATGCTGCGCTGCACCTCTTTCCCCAGCGCCCCCATCATGTAGCGGCGGTTGAAAAGGCCGGTCAGATGGTCAGTGTTGGACAACTCCAGTAACAGCTCATTGGAGCGCTTCAAATCATCCTGCAGGCTCTTTATTTTAAGATGAATCTTGACACGCGCGACCAACTCTTCGGGATCGAAGGGTTTTGTGATGTAGTCGCTCGCCCCATGTTCAAGACCCCTGATCTTGCGGTCGCGGTCATTCATACCGGTCAGGATCAGAACCGGAAGATCCTGAAGATCCGGGCGTGATTTGAGCATGCTAAGAAATTTGAAACCGTCTATACGCGGCATTTCGAGATCGCACAGAATAATATCCACTTGAGAAGAGAGCAGTTTTTTGAAGCCCTCAAGACCGTCCTCCGCCTCATAGTAACGGGAAAAGAGGTTGTACGACTCCAAGATTCGGATGATCTGTTCCCGGACCGTAGCGGAATCATCTATGATCAGAATACTGTTTGGCATGGCGTCGGACTCTACCTCAAATAAGAGATAAACTCAAATTCAAAAATATATTAAATGAGGTTCTTGCAAAAGTCTTAGAAATAGACTCCCCCTCCCTAACCCTCCCCTTTAGGCCCCAGAGGGTCCGCCAGGGGGGAGGGGATTTTTTTGGATTATTGTAAGAGTCTCAAATATAAAACTAAAGCAGCGGTTCTTTAGCCAGCGCCTTCATAGCTGCAATGGTTTTAGTGTAGTCACTGCTGCCGAAGAGGGCGCTGCCGGCTACGAAGACATCTGCACCGGCGTGCGCTATGCGTGCGATGTTGGATTCCTTTACACCTCCGTCCACCTCCAATTCGGCCTCACAGCCTCGCCGGTCAAGCATGGCGCGCAATGAATGGATCTTCGGCAGGCAGGCTTCAATAAAGTTCTGCCCTCCAAAGCCGGGGTTCACCGTCATTAAAAGCACCAGATCCAGCTCTTCAAGTATGTAGTCCAGCGCCGTAAGCGAAGTGGCCGGGTTAAGCGATACGCCAGCCCTCTTGCCAAGTGATTTTATCAGTTGCACAGTGCGGTGCAGATGATTTACCGCTTCAGCGTG
>JAQTRC010000034.1:0-24286 GCA_028712665.1 Desulfuromonadaceae bacterium | reverse complement strand
CTCTGATGTTGAACATGTTGAATAGAGCAGCGTCCCCCCCGGTTTCAATCTGACAGCAGCATTCTTCAACAGGGTTTTCTGTACGGCGGCCAGGCGGGTGATGTCGCCGGAGAAAAGACGCCATTTTGCTTCCGGATTACGGCGTATAACACCGAGTCCTGAGCAGGGGGCGTCCAGCAGGATGCGATCAAAATAGCCGTCAGGAAAGGTGTCGGGTTGATGCAGGTCGGCAACGGCCGTTGAAATAGAGCTGATCCCCAGCCTGCGTGCGTTATCCTGAACGAGCGCCAATTTAGAGCGGGAGATATCTGTCGCGACCAGTTCGCCGCGATCATCCATTTGCTCCGCTATGTGGCAGCTTTTGCCTCCGGGGGCGGAGCAGGCGTCCCAGATCCGTTCGCCCGGTTCGGCTCCCAGGAGCTGCGTGGCCAGTTGTGATGCCTCATCCTGTACAGCGAACAGGCCGGCATCAAAACCGGGAAGAGTGCTGATAGTTTGGCGTCCCGTAATTGTTATGCCATCGGGTGAGAAGCGGCAGGGCTTTGCCTCAATACATTGCTTTTCAAGCTTCTGGAGCAATTCATCGCGATTGGAGCGGAGAGTGTTGACGCGCAGTGTCAACTGGGGCTGCTGCGAAGAAACCTCTGCCAGCAACATGGCCTCGTTAATGCCTAGTTGATCGATCCACTGCTCAACCAGCCATTCAGGCTGGGAATGCCGGGCCGCTATCGCTGCGGCTGGCTTGGTATTTATATCAGGAAAGCTGATTATGTCGCGTCGTCGCAGATAGTTTCTAAGGACGGCATTGATCAGACCACTGGTACGAGGCGTGATCGATTTTGCAAGATTGACAGATTCATTGACGGCGGCCGACTCAGGAATTCGGTCGAGGCAGGTCAGCTGGTACAGGCCGATCCGCAGGATAATCAGTGCCTGCAGATCAAGCTCAGCCAGCGGTTTTTCAAGCAGCTGCAGAAGGATATGGTCCAGTGTCCCCTGACGTCGTAAAACGCCGAATACCAATTCAGCATAGAGACTCCGATCCGGCCCGATTAAAATGCCGTCGGAAAGTTCGATGTCAATGAGGCGATCGGCAAAACCACCCTCTTTCTTGATGCGGAGCAGGGTCTCGAAGGCCGCTTGACGCGGATTCGCAGAGTAAGGGCCTTTCGAGGCACGCCTAATAATCATGTGTCCTCGACAGATCTTCCAACCGGTGAACACGCTCAGGAATAGGGGGGTGTGTGGAGAATAGCGACATCAGCCCCCCCCCGGTCAGCGGGTTGACGATGAACATGTGGGCCGTAGCGGCATTGGCCGCCAATGGCACCTGTTGGCTACCCATTTCCAGTTTTTGGAGGGCACGGGCCAGTGAGAGCGGATTGCCGCTGATCTGTGCCCCGGCCGCGTCAGCGCCAAATTCACGCGAACGGGAGATGGCCATTTGAACCAGCATGGCTGCAATCGGAGCCAGAATTGCCATCAGGATCATGCCGAAGATACCCCCCCCTTCGTCGTCATCGCTCCGGCCGCCGCCGAACATGGCGCCCCACTGAGCCATATGGGCCAGATAGGTAATTGCACCGGCGAAGGTGGCGGCCAAGGTGGAGATAAGAATATCCCGGTTCTTGACGTGCCCCAATTCGTGGGCCATGACCCCTGCCAGTTCTTCGTCATTTAAAAGTCTCATGATCCCTGTGGTGGCGGCGACAGCTGCGTGATCAGGGTTACGGCCTGTAGCAAAGGCGTTTGGACTGTCATCCTGTATAATATAGACCTTGGGCATCGGGATTCCTGCTTTTCCGGCAAGGCGACGAACCATGCCGTAAAAGCGGGGGTTGTCGCTTTCTGCTATTTCTACGGCGTTATACATTTTGAGCACGATCTTGTCAGAGAACCAGTAGGAGAAAAAATTCATTCCGCCCGCCAGCAGAAAAGCCATCGTCATGCCGCCAGTGCCACCTAAGGCTCCGCCGATGAGCACCAGCAGCACAGTTAAAAGCCCCATCAAAAATGTTGTTTTGACACTGTTCATAGGTTTCCTCACATACGCAGATAAAATTTTGGATAATGCAGGATAGGCACATGATAATCATAAGGTGCAAAAAGCGCAAGGGGGGTGGCATGCCTCATCAGAAAGTAATAAAAATGCGGCTATTAACCTTGCATAGCGGCATCCGATCTGCTATTATTAACGACTTTCAAATTTAGGAAAGAACTTAATTTCATTCATGAATCTCCTCGCGGTAGAAAAACCGGCACGCTACATGGGAGGCGAGATGGGCTCCATCCGTAAGGATGCACCCGATCTTCGCTTTGCCCTTGCATTTCCTGACGTTTATGAAGTTGGCATGAGTCACCTGGGACTCCGGATTCTGTACCATATCCTCAACGAAGTTGACGGGATTGCAGCGGAAAGGGTTTTTGCTCCATGGCCTGATATGGAGTCGCAGATGCTTGCCTCCGGCCTCCAGCTGGCAACGCTTGAGAGTGCAACGCCACTCTCGTCATGTGACATTGTTGGGTTCACGCTGCAGTACGAGCTCTCCTACACCAATATCATAAACATGCTCCGGCTTGGCGATATTCCGCTGCTGTCGAGTGATCGTCCGGACGCCTTTCCGTTGGTCGTGGCGGGCGGTCCCTGCGCCTATAATCCGGAACCGCTGGCACCATTTATTGACGCAGTTCTGTTGGGTGATGGCGAAGAGGCCGTTCTGGAGATCGCTCAAGCTGCACGAGCGGCAAAAATGGCTGGAGAAAACAAGGCGCAGTTGTTGGAACGCCTGTCTGCTATTCAAGGGGTTTACGTTCCGGCACTGTTTGAGCCGCAGTATCATCAGGACGGCACTATTTCCGGGATAACAGCACTTAGGGCTGGATACTCTTCGGTTCGGAGGCGTTTTCTGCCCGATCTGGATTCGGCCGCCTATCCGGGATCTCCGGTTGTTCCCTTCATGAAAACCGTACATGATAGAGTGGCAATCGAAATAGCCAGAGGCTGCACACGCGGCTGCCGGTTCTGTCAGGCAGGTTATATATACAGGCCCCTTCGGGAGCGTTCTCCGGAAACAATTCTTAAGCTTGTTGAGGAGTCGCTGAAGGCTACCGGTTATGATGAGGTCTCCCTGCTTTCCCTTTCTACCGGCGATTATTCCTGCGTGGCGCCGCTTGTAACTGAACTTATGGCCCTTTATTCCGAGGCGCGTGTGGCACTGTCTCTGCCGTCATTGCGGGTCGGGACTCTGACAGACGAGTTGATAGAAGAGATAAAAAAAGTGCGCAAGACCGGTTTTACGCTGGCGCCCGAGGCGGGGAGCGACCGGTTGCGTCGCGTCATAAACAAGGGTATTTCCGAAGCGGACCTGATTGCAGGCGCCGCCAGTATCTACAAGGCTGGATGGCGTTTGATCAAGCTTTACTTTATGATTGGGCTTCCGGGAGAGACTTTGGAGGATGTGACGCAGATCTCCTCACTTGCGCGGCAGGTGAAGGACCAAGCCAAGGGATCCGGGATTTCCGGGGATGTCAATGTTGCTGTCAGCACCTTTGTTCCCAAGGCGCACACCCCTTTCCAATGGGAACCGCAGATATCGATTCAGGAAACCATGGAGCTGCAGTATCAGCTGCACTGTGACCTTAAGAAGCGAAAACTCAGATTCAAATGGCAGGATGCGTCGCTCTCTTTCATGGAAGGAGTCTTTGCCCGTGGTGACCGACGGTTGGCTCCGGTAATCATCAGAGCCGTCGAATTGGGTTGCCGTTTTGATGGGTGGGGGGATCATTTTTCGCTCGAACGCTGGCAGCAGGCATTTACGGAATGCGGCATTCAACCTGAATGGTATCTTCGGAGAAGGAGTCTGGATGAACTCCTTCCCTGGGATCATCTGGACTCTGGAGTAACCCGCGATTTTCTGCTGGCCGAGCGTGAGAGGGCCATTCTGGAGGCGGCCACGAAGGATTGTCGCGACGGCAGCTGCACGGCCTGCGGTGTCTGTGATTTCACTGTTGTTAAAAACCGGATTGTTGAAATGGTCAGCCTTCCTCCACGACCGAATATTCCATCTGATAATAGGAGCGCTGCGCGGATCCGACTCAGGTTTTCAAAAAACGGGGTCATGCGTTATTTGAGCCATCTTGAGCTGATTACTGTTTTTACGCGCGCTGTCAGCAGGGGAGGAGTTCCGATCCTTTTTTCGCAGGGGTTTCATCCGCACCCCCGTTTCTCATTTGGAACGGCGACTTCTGTTGGGGTCGATTCCGAGGCTGAGTACATGGATATGTTTGTCGTTTCCGGCATTACAGCCCGGGAAGTACAAGAACTCCTCAATGCGGTGTTGCCGGAAGGGTTACGGATTCTCGAATCGGAGGAGGTTGACGCCAAATCATCATCCATCTCGACCTTGATTTATGCGACACTTTACAAGATAACCATAGCAGCGGCAGACCCGGACGAGTTGTCAAAGCAATGTGTGCAGTTTTTGGCACACAGTTCTTTTCTTATCCAGCGGACAAAAAAGGGGGAGACCCAGACAGTCGATCTGAGAAGCGAAACTGTTTCGCTTCTCGCGGATGGGAAGAGCGTTCTTTTGGTGGCCAAAAGGGGCAAGCCGGTCGAGTTTGCCAGGGCTATAACCGGTGATGAGGCGCTTATGGGAGATGATATCCATGTTGAGAAGCTGGAAGTGATCTTTGCCCAGCCGTGACAATCAGTATGAATGCGTAAACCAGCTCATATTGTCAGCCTCAATGAACGGAATAATATTTAACAAGCTAATATCGAATAAACACGATTTCACATTTCATATAAACGGAGAAAATCACCATGGGAGCTGAGCTGGTTATTAATGCTGCTTCCCACGAAACCCGGATCGCACTGATTGAGAACGGCACAATTGCCGAGCTCTATATCGAACGAAGTCGCGAAAAAGGTATTGTGGGCAATATTTACAAAGGGCGGGTTGTCAGGGTATTGCCCGGTATGCAGGCTGCATTTGTGGATATCGGTCTGGAGAAGGCCGCCTTCCTGTATGTGGCGGATGTTTTTGATGCCATAGAGGAGTACGAATCACTGCTATATGACGGTAGAAAAAAGGATGATGAGTCCAGTGCTGAGCAGGATGCCAACAATCATACTGAATTCCGCCCACTCCACCCGATAGAGGATCTTCTGCAGGAGGGGCAGGAATTGCTGGTACAGATTTCCAAGGAGCCGATCGGCACCAAAGGTGCGCGCATAACGTCTCATATATCTCTGCCGGGACGGCATCTTGTTTACATGCCGACTGTAGATCATATCGGAATATCGCGCAGGATTGAGGATGAAGTTGAGCGGGAACGGCTTCGGGAGATCGTGGAACGACTCAAGCAGCCCGGTTCCGGCTATATCGTCAGAACGGTCTCCGAGGGGAAAAGCGAAGAGGACCTGATTGCCGACATGCAGTATCTTTCCACACTCTGGGACGAGATTGCCAAGCGGAAAGACAAGGCCGCAGTGCCGTCGCTATTACACTCCGATCTGGATGTAGTGCAAAAAGTGGTGCGTGACATCGTAACGGAGCAGGTTGACAAAATTATCGTCGACTCAAAGACAGACCATGACCGTGTTGTCCAGTTTATTTCGACTTTTGCGGATAAGAGAAAATATGCGGTCGAGCTTTATGGCGAAGAGGAACCGATCTTTGACCATTACGGGCTTGAGGTAGAGATAAGCCGTGCGCTGGGGAGGAAGGTCTGGCTCAAATCCGGCGGCTATATCATCATAGAACAGACCGAGGCTCTGACCGCAGTTGATGTTAATACCGGGCGTTTTGTCGGAAAACACAACCTGGAGGATACTATCCTCAAGACGAACCTGGAAGCGGTCAAGGAGATAGCCTATCAGCTACGTCTTCGCAATATTGGCGGGATCATCATCATTGACTTTATAGACATGGAAAAAGAGGTAAACCGCGACAAGGTTTTCACTGCTCTGGAAGATGCCTTGAAGAGCGATAAGTCGAAGACGAATATACTTAAAATCTCCGAACTTGGTCTGGTGGAAATGACCAGAAAGCGGGTACGTGAAAGCATCGGTCGAATGATGTGTGAGCCTTGTACGTACTGCGAAGGGCGCGGCTATATCAAGTCAAAGACTACGATCTGCCATGAGATTTTCCGCGAGTTGCGGCGGGAGATGCTTGACATCCGTGGGACGAAGGCAACGGTTACGGTTCATCCGCTTGTTGCAGATCTCTTGTATGATGAGGAACGGCGTGGGTTGGAGGAGTTGGAGAAGAAGTTTAAAAAACGGGTAACCGTCCGTGCCAAACCCGGATTTCACCAGGAACAGTTTGAAATTTTGATAAACTGAAATGACGTTGGATGTAACGTAACTACTCTGAATTCAGAAGGAAAGCGGGCAAGTACTGCCGCACTCGAAGGGTCCGTCCGGGTTATTCAAGAAATTCCTGCAATAATATCCGGTTTATTCTGGCTACTGTCCCCTGAGTAATTACGAAACAACAAAAGGCGGGGAGCGCCCTCTCCCGCCTTTTGTTGTTCATAAGTTTCCAGCAGTTACGCGGCTTTTTGGTTCAGAGCGCCATTTCCGTAGTTGGCTGTGAAATAATCCATCGCTTCACGCATAACATCCGAGACGCTCTTGTGGGTTTTGTTCATAAGGCTTTCAAGGTGTTCGCGCTCTTCGTCGCTTATCCTCATCGAAATGACATTGTATCGCGGATTTTCTCTCATTCTTCCCATTGTAATCTTCCTCCTTAGTTTTTTTTATGGTTTACATCATATTCTGCGCGAAAGAACTTTTGTGTATACATAAGCCAGTATCGTGCCAATACCGGTAAAAAATATAAACTTGTATAATGACAGGCAGTTGCAAACCCTATAATTAAAGTCTGCAATATCACAAACTAAATACTGTGTCAAATATGGCACAGATGTGGCCAAAAGTATACACAATTTTGTAACTGGTGCAGTAGAAATTGCGTGAGTGTCGCGTGTTCAGATTTGAGAGGTTTTTGAGCGTTGAACCTCTATGCCGTGCTTTTCCAGCAGGCGATAAAAAGTGCGGCGAGGGACATTTGCAAGACGGGCGGCTTTGGCCACATTGCCATCTGTCTCTTCGAGGTAGCGTGAAATTATATTCCTCTCGGTACGCACCACTTGCCGCTCACGTTCAGCTTTGAACGAGACGCGACGGCGGGTGACATCTTCTTCATGACACGATTCATAAGTGTCGGTGAAAATGGTGGGGAGGTTCTCCAGACGGATAATATCCTCTTTAGCAAGTACAGCCGAGCGCTCGATGATATTCTGCATTTCGCGGATATTCCCGGGCCAGGGGTAGTGCTGCATGGCCTTGACGGCACGCTCTTCGATGCCGGCAATGGTTTTATTCAGTTTTTTTCGGGCTTTTTCGATAAAATGATGAGCCAGCTCAGGTATGGATTCCACACGATCCCGTAGAGGTGGAAGCAATATGCAAAACACATTCAGCCTGTAATAGAGATCTTCCCTGAACCATCCGTCACGAACACCCTGCTCAAGGTCCTTGTTTGTCGCAGCGATCAGGCGCACATCGACTTTTTTGGTGTTTACTCCACCTACGGGACGGACCTCTCCCATGTCAAGAACCCGAAGCAGTTCAGCCTGCAGCTTGGGGGTGATATCCCCTATTTCGTCCAGAAAAATGCTTCCTCCGTTGGCCGCTTCAAAAAGTCCCTTCTTATCGGTAATCGCCCCTGTAAAGGAGCCTTTCTTGTGACCAAACAGTTCGCTTTCGAGCAACGAGTCGGTAATTGTCGTGCAGTTGACCGTCATGAGTGGTTTGTCATTGCGCAGACTCTGGCGATGGATTGCGCGGGCTGTGAGCTCCTTGCCTGTTCCGGTTTCGCCTCTGATGAGCACAGTAGTCGGTGTAGGGCCAACCTGCTGTATAAGCCCCATTACTTCCTTTATACCGGGATCGTTACCGACAATCAGGTCTCCACCGGCCTGGCGATCCAGTTCGCGTCGGGCCAATTCATATTTCTGAATCAAGCGGCCGCGATCCTCTTCGATCAGCTGCATATTGTGGGGAAGGCACATTTCTATGTCGGCCAGCCCTTGAAAAACGGCAACCGAATGTTCTCTGCAGCTATTGTAACCGCAAGCCCTGCAATTCAGTTCGTCGCCCAGCGTAAATTTGTTGGTGGAATGCAGGATGAGCTTGATGTCATCTTTTCCCGGGGTGGTCAGTTTGCGCGACTTGTCCGAGTAAGAGCGGGTAAGATCCGGAATCAGCGAGTTTGAGATGTAGTGCGGGGCAGTTTCGTAAGAGAGTTCGCTTCTGTTGTGGCTGATAATAAGCTTGCGTTTGAAAAAATAATTCAGTTCCTGGTCTCGGGCCGGACCATCCACGCAACCGCCGTAACAGAAACGAAGGTCGACAAAAGAAGGGGTAATCCTCATGGATGCCAGATCCTTAATGATGCCGATGGTGTTCTTTTCGCCCTCGGCGCTTACTATCTCGTTGTCAAGAAAATCAGGCTCTATGCCGAACACCTTGAACGGGCCGCCTGCCAGAGTAAAAAGGCGCCCGTAGCCTGGATCAACTCCGTCGAAAGGCGTATCGGTCATATTCGATGGGGTGATGCCCCGGTTTTTTAGAAGTTTATCAATCTCCTGATAGGTCAGCACAACGTCAATAGCTCCTGATTCATCAGACTGTTTCTCGAATTTGGCGGCAACACAGGAACTTACATAGACTACTCGGGTACTTTCTCCCAGAACGCTTTTTATGAAGCGTCCCATTGCAATCATCGGCGAGACGACCGGAATGATGTTAGGGACCAATTTGGGGTAGTGACGCTCAATCAGATCAACAACGGCAGGACAGTGAGACGAAATCAACGGTTTATCGCCATCCTTCATCGCCTCGCGATAGCTGTCCGCGATCATGCGGGCGCCATACGCCCCCTCGTGGACTTCGCAAAACCCTAAGCTCTTCAGCGCGGCAACCAGCTGGCCAGGCATCAGTGGATGAAAAAAAGCGGGAAAAGAGCAGCCGAGCACCGCAACTACAGGGGCTCCGGAGGCAAGCATCTCCTGGGTTCTGACCATGCGGTCAACAACTACCTTTGCGTTTTGCGGGCAGCTCAGGCAATTTCCGCAACCGATGCAGCGGTCATACATGATCTGCGCAAAACCCTGATCGACCTTGATGGCTTTGACCGGGCAGCTGCGAACGCATGAGTAGCAGCGGCGACAGCGCTCTTTGTAGGTTACGATAGGTTCCATATTGATACCTCCAGAATTCTTGATGGTTCGAAGGGGAGTATACACGATACTGAAGCATTGTGCAAGAAATGGCACATGTTTAAAAAGATCCCTGGAAGAGAGTGTTACTCACAGGTGGCACGTCTCATGCTAATCCTCTGTACGGAGGGAAACGGCATGAGCAAGAGCATACTGATATGCGATGACGAACCGATCATCAGAATGAACCTGAAAACCATGTTGTTCGACCTCGGATTTGACGAGGTTATGGAGTGCGCAGACGGTAAAAGCGCCGTGGAGATGGCGTTGGGGCGCTTTCCTGATATGGTGGTTATGGATGTCTCCATGCCTGGAATGGACGGGATATCAGCTGCGGAGGAAATCAGAAAAAAGTTGAAAATACCGATCATGCTGCTTACAAGCGTCTGCGATGGGGCGACTGTAAAAAGGGCATTGGCGAGTAAAATTGCCGCTTTTTTAACCAAACCGCTCCGGCAGCAGGAGTTGTTGCCGGCCATAGAAATAGCTCTGCAGCATTTTGAAGAGATTGAAGATCTGAAAGAGAAAATTGACGACCTGCGGGAGATCATCGAAAACCGCAAGATCATTGAAAAAGCCAAAGGGATTCTGATGGAGAAGAACCAGCTGTCGGAGGCGGAGGCCTATCGCTTCATGCAGAAGGATGCGATGGACAGGCGCAAAACGCTGCGACAGGTCGCGGAGAGAATCTTGAAGGAAGGATGAGGGATTAAGTATCAAATAATCTTCTTGTCCAGCATACTTCGCATAACTGTCAGCAAATTGGATGGTAAAAAGGGTTTGGAGATCACGATGATATTGTCATCTTCCAGCGCTCTCTGGTGAACATCTTCAACGGCATAGCCGCTTGCAAATATCACCTTCGCGTCCGGGTCAATCTCCCTGATTTCATCAAAGGCATCGATTCCTTTTTTCTTTGGCATGATCACGTCGAATAGAAGAAGCCTGATCCGTTCCATGTTCTCCCGGAATTTCAGCACTGCATCCTCACCATCAACCGCGCAAATGACCTCATATCCGAAACTCTCAAGATGCGACAGTATCATGTTTCGAACGTTTTCGTCATCCTCCGCCAGAAGAATTGTCTCAGTTCCCCCAACCGGTTTTGGATCCATTTGATCCATTCTTTTATCACTCACCGGCGCTATGATTAACGGCAGGTATATCCGGAATGTGGTTCCGTGTCCCGCTTCGCTCTCGACCGTTATCTGCCCGTCATGCTGTTTGATGATGCCGTAGACGACAGCCAGCCCGAGTCCTGTCCCTTTTCCGATTTCTTTTGTCGTAAAAAATGGATCGAAGATTCGCTGACGCGTTTGTTCATCCATTCCGATGCCGGTATCCGTAACCGTCAGCGTTGCGTACCTGCACTCCTTGCCAAAGCCATGGGCTGCAATGAACTGCTCGTCAGGCTGGAGACGTTCGGTAGAGATCAACAGGGAGCCGCCATTTGTCATGGCATCCCGCGCATTGGTGGCAAGGTTCATAAGTACCTGCTCAAGTTGATGCGCATCGGCTAAGACCGGCATAGCCCCCTCTTCCTGGGTGATCGTGCAGATTATATCCTCGCCGATGATCCTCCGCAGAAATTTTTCCAATTCCCTCACAATCTCGTTCAGATCGACCTTTTTCTTGTCACTGAACTGTTTCCTGCTGAAAAGGAGAAGGTTTTGAGACAGGGATGCCGCCCGGCGAGCCGATTGCAGCATATATTCTACATTTTGACGATGCGGATCTGTAGCGCTCATTTCAAGGAGGGTAATATCACCGTAACCAATGATTACCGTCAGGATGTTGTTGAAATCATGGGCTATCCCACCGGCCAAGGCACCGATCGATTCCATCCTTTGTGCATGATGCAGCTCTGCTTCTAGTTTCTTGTATTCGCTGATGTCCTGAAAACTGAGCAGAACCATTGCCTGATGTGCGACCATTACTTTTGTGGTTGAAAAGAGGAGCGTTACAGACTGTCCCTCCTCTTCGAAAGTAAGCGGCAGAGTCGTTTCAACCAGATGATGCCCCTGCGATGTCGCAAATGTGTCCTGAACGGCGAGCCGAACAGCGCAGTCACGGCAATACGGACCAAAGCCGCATCCCTCGGGGGTGTCGAGAGCATGAATGCAGCGCAACGCTTCGCCGCTTCTACGGTTAAGAATTTCGCTGACTGATGAATCGGTGAAACTGCACGCCATGCCATTCACCCTGCGAACCATTCTCTCTTCATCAAGAAGCAGCATCATGAAGGGGGCATTTTCGAAGATAGTCGCCAGCTCCTCTTCCTGCTCTCTGAGGATATTCTCTGCTTTCCTCCGTTCGGCAATCTCCCTGGCCATCTCCAGATTGAGGGTGCGCAGCTCCTCTTCGGTCCGTTTGCGCAGAAGCAGCGACTCCTCCAGCTCCAACACCTTTTCTTCCAGTTTGGTCGCGACAATCCGGCTGTATTCGCGAAGGTACTGCTCGTCACCCTCGTCTATCGACTGCTGCGCAGACTCCTTTTTATGTTTTTCCAATCCCCTCATGATTGCGCAAGTCATTTTCCAGAGTTCCTCCGGTTCGACCGGTTTGGCAAGAAAGGCTTCAGCCCCGAGAGAGAGAGCCAGTTCTGCTTCCTTCTCGCCGGTGTAGGTGGAGGAGTAAAAAATAAAGGGGATCGATCTGACCTCCGGATTGGACTTGAGCGCTCGAAGCATTTCAAAGCCGTCCATGCGCGGCATAAGCGCGTCCGAAATTATTATGTCCGGCTTATGGCGAATTGCCCGATCAAGCCCCTCCAGTCCGTCCTGCGCCTCGAAAACCGTACAGCCGTAATGCTCCAGGGTGATGCGCAACAGTTTCCTGGCGCTGTGAGTATCCTCAACTATCAGCACGTTCATGGGCGCCCCGTTTTTATAAGAGCTCTTCATGGCGCATCCCGAGGCGTCACTGGAACAACAGGTTCCAGCAAAAGCTCAATGCTGACTTCTGCGCCTGCCGCATTGTTACGGACCGAGATCCTTCCACCCATATGTTTCTCAACGATCATCCTGGACATATACAGCCCCATTCCCGTCCCCTGCGACATGAACTTTGTGGTAAAATATGGATCGAAAATCTTGTCCATCAATTCCGGCGGGATACCCCCGCCATTGTCAGTGATCGTAACAAGCGCCGATTTCCCCTTTTGCGAACAGACAATTTTCACAAAAGGTTTCGCCGGATGCCGTAACTGTATCGCCTCTTTCGCATTGATGATCAGATTCAGAATTACCTGTGAGAATTCATTCCTGTACCCACTGACGTTTATGTCATGTTCTTTGACCGTTTCAATGGTAATTCCAAGAGATTCCAGGCTCTCTCTGACAAGAGAAACGGTATCAGAAATCGCACGATAAAGTGCAAACAATTGCCTGGTACGATCAGGCTGATAAAATTCCCGGAATTTGTCTATCGTGCGGGACATATATGTCACTGCTTTCATGCACTCCGCTACATAGGAGCGGCATGAGTCCGGATTGAGATTGCCGGATTCAAATTCTAAGAGAAGATTCTGTATGAGGAGCGAGACATTGTTGAGCGGTTGTCGCCATTGATGGGAGATATTGCTGAGCATCTCTCCCATGGCCGCCAGACGCGCCTGGTGCGCCATGATGCGGTCTTTGACGCTGTTTTTCTCTACTTCCAGGGCAACCCGCTCCTCCAGTCCGGCATTCAGGCGGCGCAGTTCGTCTTCGGCCTGTATGCGCAGAGCCAACGCCTCTTCCAGCTCATTTACTTTTTCTTCCAGTTTGGCCGCAACAATCCGGCTGTATTCCCGCAGATACTGTTCGTCACTCTCATCTATCGACGGGTGGGCAGGCATTCTGTGACGTGCTTCCCACTCTCTCATGACGTTGCAGGTCTTCTCCCAGAGTTCTTCCGGTTCGGCCGGTTTGGGAACGAAGGCCTCCGCACCGAGTGAGAGAGCCAATTCCGCCTCCTTATCGCCGGTGTAGGTGGAGGAGTAGAAAATAAAGGGGATCGATTTGAGTCCGGGATCCGCCTTGAGCATACGCAGCAGCTGAAAGCCGTCCATGCGCGGCATGAGTGCGTCTGATATTATGATGTCCGGCTTGTGGCGAGCGGCCAGTTCGAGCCCTTCCTCTCCGTTCTCAGCCTCGAAGACCGTACAGTGGTAGTGCTCAAAGGTTATCCGTAAGAGTTTCCGGGCACTGACACTGTCTTCAACGATCAGGACGTTCATGGGAAGTTCCTTGTTTAAATAAGTTGAAAAGTAACTACTCAGCTCATTTATATTGTCCCACCTCCCCTTGCGGGAGGGGGTTAGGGGGTGGAGGCAGTTGCAACGTAAACCTCCGCAGCAGCTTCACCCACCCCTCAATCCCCTCCCGTCAAGGGAGGGGAGGGTGGTAAATGCCCGTCCCAACCGAGCAGGGCATGGATTCTCTCCATGATGGTCAAAGGATCGATCGGTTTTTCAAAATAGCCGGTGCATCCGGCCTCCAGAACCAGATCCATATCCCCGGACATGGCATAGGAGGTGATGGCGATAATCGGGATGTTTCCGTTTGCACCGCTCTTCCGAATGCGCCTTGTGGCTTCAAGACCGTCTATATCCGGCAGGTTGATGTCCATGATGATGAAGGCGGGACGCTCGGTCAGGGCCATCTCCACCCCCTTCAAACCGGTCCCGGCGGCAATAACCTCGTAGCCGTAGCGATGCAGGGCATAGGTGATCAGCCGCAAGTTGTCTACGTTATCCTCTACTACCAGTACCTTTTTCATATATACGCTCCGGAATTCTCAAGGTGAAACTGCTTCCAACCCCTATTTTGCTGCTGCACATTATATCGCCCCCCAGAACTTCCACGACCAGTTTTTTGGTCAGATAAAGGCCGAGTCCGGTTCCTGGCACCGTGATTTTCAGGGAAGAGTCGAACCGGACGAAAGGGAGATAGAGCCTTGAAATATCCTCCTCGGCAATGCCGATGCCGGTGTCTTCAATCGAAATGTCGATCAGCGGGTATTCAGTCAAGGATGGTTGTTGCGGTCCGGTAGCATGCTCGATATTCGCAATGGCCGATGACAGTGTGACTTCACCATGTTCGGTAAACTTCACAGCGTTGCTCAACAGATTTATGACGCACTGCATAAGTCTTCGTTTATCGGTACATAGTTGTCGATGCAGAATCTGCAGCTTAAGTACCAACCCTTTTTCGTGGATCTCTTTTTCTACATACTGAACCGCTTCCGTCAACAGGTCGTACAGGTCGAATTCTTCGAAATGTGCCTCTATCTTCCCCGCCTCGATCTTGGAAACGTCGATCACGTCGTTGATCAGGCTGAGCAGATGTTTCCCCGAGCGCTGGATGGTATCGAGATTTTCCTTCTGTTCCGGATTCACCGATCCGAGCCATTCATCGCGGATGATGCTTGAGAAACCGATGATCGAGTTGAGCGGTGTTCGTAATTCATGGCTCATTGAGGCAATGAACATGGACTTCAGCCGGTCCAGCTCCCGCAGTTTGGAGTTTGCCTTTTCCAGCTCGTCGGTCTTCTGGTTGAGATCATCCACGATGTTCATCAGTGCCTGCTGGTTGTCCTGAAGCTCACGCCCACTTTCCAGCAACTCTGCAGTACGCTCCCGAATCAGCTCTTCCCGGTGAACGTGTTGCGATTTCAATTGTTCAGCCAGTTGCACCTGTACGGTGATATCACGGGAAATAACCGATGCTCTCACTATCGAACCGGACCCATCCCTGATCGGTGAAACGGTAAGCGATACGAAGATCCGTTGACCGTCTTTTCGAATCCTCTCTGTCGTGAAGTGTTCGATCCTTTCGCCCCGTTTAAGTGCAGTCATGATTTCCGGCAGTTCGCCTTCACGTCCCGGAGGGATCAGCATCGAGATATGCTTCCCTATGATCTCTTCCGGTGAATAACCGTAGATTCGTTCCGCCCCCCTGTTCCAGGAGAGAATGACTTCGTTCAGATCTTTGGATATGATGGCGTCATCGGAGGATTCTACTATGGAGCTCAGCAGATGCTCCGACTCTTCAGTCATTTTGCGGTCAGTTATGTCGTAGACGGTCGATCGGCTCATCAGGAAATTCCCGTCCGGATCGGTAATGGCAGTAGCGCTGAGAAGTACCGGCAGGATCGAACCATCCTTGCGTACTAATTCAAATTCGAGGTCCTTTATCCATCCCTGCTCCTTGAATCTTGGGAAAGCGTCCCTGAAAATCTGCCGGCTTCTCTCGGTTATGATGTCGGCAAATGACCTCTTCCCGATTATCTCCTCCTCTTGATATCCGAGCCATTGCAGCTCGGTAGCGTTCATACGGATGAACATACCGTTTTCATCCAGGGAGTGGTAGCCGCAGGGTGCATTGTTATAGAGGTCGTAAATCTCCTCGGAGTATCTGTTCTTCTCCTCCTGCGCCAGTTCGAGCGCGGCAAGCTCTTGTTTGAGATCTTCGTTTGCGCTCAGTAAATCCGCAGTTCGTTTCCGCACCCGCTCTTCCAGTTCGTTCCGGACTTGTATCAACTCCTCCTCGATCTGCTTGCGTTCCCCTAGCTCCAATTCCAGTTTTTCGTTCATCTCGCGCAGGTGATCGTTGGCCTGTTTGAGCCGGGTCCGGCCATGTATCTCATTCTTCAGGAGAGATGCGACAAAGCTGAAGAAGGAGGGTTGCCGGCTATACAGTTCACGCATTGAGATCTGAAGGTTCTCGAGCTTTATCACTCCGATCAGTTCATGATCCGCCAGAAGAGGGAACACCCAGGTGTAGGCTTTGGTAAATTCCGGGGTCAGCATCCTGGTGTCGCTGAAGTCGTGTTCGTTCTCAATTGGTACGCGAAATTCAAACGCCTTTCTCACGAGTTCGTCGTCGATCCGGTCGAGTTTCATCTGCCTGCCGTAGGCATCCGCGCTGAACAGATTGTTGTCTATCTGAAAGTAGAGGATGATGTTTACGCCGCCGATTACATCAAGGATATTGCTCAACAGGGTTGTGATCATGTTGTCGAGCCCCTGCGCGGCGCTGACCTTGTTCATCAGACTGTTGATCAACTGGAGGTGCGATTTGTCCTGGGACAGTTTCCGGACGCGCTCCTTAAGGTGCGCCAGCTCCTCGGAGGATATGGTTGTCGTTTCTGGCATCATGCAGCTCGCATTCTTCTCTCCATCGCCTTCTGCAGCACCCTTTCCAGATTGTCCAGCGAGATATCCATCCAGCGGAGCGGCAGCCCGACCAACCTGCCCGCCTCCTCTGCCTCGGCCTTGAAGTCGCCGGAACAGGGGGTCGTAATGCCGAGGAGATAACTCCTATCCCCTTGGTATATCTCTCTGATGACTTTCAGGTTCGTGCCGAAGGTGGCGGTCACAATCCGTTCCCAGCGTCGCGCCCACTCCTCAAGGAGAAAGAAGGCCCCCTGCTCCAGTTCTGCGGAGAATCGCTCAGGCCCCAAAAGCATCTCGACGCAGTTCTGTCCTGCAGTCCGGAACGTTCGGGCGGCTTTGAGGATCGACTCCATCTGCGGGTGGCAGGAGCCGTAGAAGACTATAACTTGAGGCTCTGCATGGCAATCAAGCGCCGATGTCAACGCCAGGGAGAGTTTGCCGAAGTCGATGTGCAGGGCCGAATCGAGAAAGTGCGTCTCAAGCGGCCATCCGTTTTTATCGATCAGAAAGCGGATCTCCTTCTGAAGAATACCGCACCCCAGGAGGAGCTGAGGAGGGGGAGGAGTCGTCATTCTGAATCAAACCTTCCGTATTCGTAGGCTGCCTCCAGCATTGTCCGGATATTCTCCTCCGGGATTGCATACGGCATGACCAGTGTGCCGAAGAGGAACTTTCCCCCAGGCTTGCCGGCTTCTATCATCCGCTTGACCTCGGCCCTGATCTCTTCTTTCGACCATTCAAGGAGCATGATGTCGTTGATAACTCCGCAGGTCACTCCCCGACCGGCAACAATCTTTTTCCCCTCAGCAATGTCGTCCATCGGACTTAAGTAGAACACTCCGATTCCCAAATTCTGGATGACCGATTCGATTACGTCGTTGAAGCGGGCGCTGCCGCAGTAATAGACCACTCCCGCCGTTCCACCCGGCGCGAGATCGCTCTCCATCCACGGAAGCGAGATTTCATCGAAGAACGTGCGCGGTATGAAGTCGGTCGAGCCGAATGGATTGGAATAGACCAGGACATCGGCGCCGGCGGCGCGGTAAGCGGCGACCTGTTTCTGAAAAAAGTCAGAGCACTTGGTCAGCAGTTCGTCGCGCAGGCCAGCCGGCCCCATCATCAGCATCTGCATCCATTTTTCCATTCCCATCAAGAGGGCTGGCATGGTCATGGAGGCGGTCAGGTAGGCGCAGACAGGATATTTGCCCCCCGCCTCCGCCTTGAGAATACGGAGACATTTAAGCTCTTCGGCAAAGGCAGGATGGGAGGTGATGTCATCTGGAACCTGGAGCCTGGAGATATCGTCATTTTTTTTTATGACCATCTCGCCTACATTGGGAGGGCCGTCTTTGGCATAGATTATCTTGCGGCACCCCAGCAGTTCGGCCTCCTTGCCGACATAGAAGAGGCTCCAGAGGCAGTCATAGCCGTATTTCGCCCTCATCCTGAGTTGTGCCTCGGCAACATGCTCTCCGCTGGCGTAGTACTCCTTGATGGAGAGGCCCAACTCCTTGGCCCCCTGGTCCAGAAGGTTGCAAAAAACCGGGATACGGTCGGCCAAGGTGCCGTTGATCGCTGCTGTCAGCCGTTCCATGCCGTTCATCATTTGCGAACCTCCCTGATGAGGCAGGTGATGACTCTCCCCGCAGTAATGCCGTTTTCTGCCCAGGCATCGCCCCCCACGCTCCTGTACAGCTCCGGGTCGAAGCGATACGGCGCCCCCCCCACGGCGATCTTGATCCGATCCTCAACTCCACGTTCCTTCAGGATTTGCCGCACCCGTCTGCAGCCGTTCTCCCCCCGCGCCGTGTGAATCATCATGGACGAAATGGCGATGACCTGAGCATCATGGGCCAGCGCCTCATCGACGAATCGCTCCGGCGCCACGTTGAGGCCGAGATCTGTCACCTCGATCATCATGGCCTTCAGGCAGCCGGCGACTATTCTTTTTCCGAGGCCGTGGAAATCCCCCTGGGAGGTGCCTATGACGACCCGACCGATAATTTGTGGTGCTTTCCGGAATCGGGGCACCATATCATCGACCACCTCCGAGGCGATCTGGGCGGCCATGAAGTGCTGGGCCAGGCTGACCCCCTGGTTTTCGCTGATCGATTTCATCATCAACTCTATGGCCGGCACCACGACCTCGAACACCACCTCTTCCGGTGTAATCTCCAGAGCCAGAGCGTCGTGTACAACCTGTAACGCCCTGTCCCGGTCGGTGTCCATTATGGCTTCGTTATATTGAGTCATGACCTGTTCAAGCATCTCTTCTCCCAGCCCGCTCAGTTCTATAAAAATGATATCCCGGTTTTATTGGATGTCAAGGTCAGGTATGAAGGTATTCAAACGGAGAGGTGAAGGATGAAGGTTACTTAAAAAAAACAAACTGTTACTGTTCTGCTCATCCAATTAATATAAGCATACCCTTTGATAATACGAATTTTTACCTAACACTCCTCAGCCTCAGGGCTATCAGCCTGAATCTTAAGGCATTTCTCGAGCTTTGCAAGCAAATCGGCCAAAATCAGCGGCTTGGGGATATGATCATTCATCCCTGCGGCAACGCATACGTCACGATCCTGCTTCATGGCATTTCCGGTAAGCGCAATTACCGGGATGTCGTGCCGGAGCACGGCTGAAGCCGGATCACGGATAACGGCCGTGACTTCGTAGCCATTCATTTCCGGCATCATGCAATCCATAAGTACCAGAGCATAATCGTTTTTCTCAAGTATCTGCAACGCCTCTTTACCATTACCAGCCACATCAACCTGATAGCCGTACTTCTTCAGCAGCAGGGGCACTATTTTCCGGGCAGTCGGGTCGTCATCGGTCAACAGAATGCGGATGGCGGCGGCTTGGAGAGAGTCCCCTCCCCCCCTGCGGGGGAGGGGCAGGGTGGGGGGGAACTTGCCACTGTCTACGTTGATGGCAACTTCACCCATCATTTGCTTCTCCATCAAAACGGTAAACCAGAAGGTGGAGCCTTCACCTTCGATGCTCTCTGCACCGACATTTCCACCCATCAGCTCCGTCAGCCGCTTGCATATAGTCAGTCCCAGTCCGGTGCCGCCATATCTGCGTGTTGTGGAACTGTCGGCCTGGGTGAATGGCTCAAATATGTTTTCCAGTTTATCGGCCGCTATGCCGATACCGCTGTCGCGGACGAGGAAACGGAGGGTGACGGAGTCTTCATCTTCGATATCTTTTCTGATTTGAAGTGTAACAGTGCCTCGGGGGGTAAATTTGATGGCGTTGCCGACAAGGTTGGTGATAATCTGGCGGAGGCGTCCTGCGTCACCTTTCAAGGCTGTCGGAACCCCGGTATCTGTAGATGTGATAAGTTCGACACATTTAGCGTGAGCCTGAACGGAGAGGAGGTTTATGGTATCCGAAACCAGCTGTTGCAGATCAAAGTCTGAAGCTTCCAGTTCAACCCTGTCTGCCTCGATTTTGGAGAGATCCAGGATATCGTTGAGCAGGCTCACCAGTCCGATACCGGAGTTTTTGGCGCTTGCTGCGTATCCCTGCTGTTCCGGGGTCAGATCGGTGTGCTGAAGCAGTTCGATCATGCCGATGACCCCGTTCATCGGTGTGCGGATCTCGTGGCTCATCGTGGCCAGGAAACGGCTCTTGGCGATGTTGGCCGCATCGGCGGAGGCTTTGGCTTGCCGCAATTCCTCTTCCATCTGCTTGCGCTGTGTGATGTCGTATGCCGTGCCGCTTGCTCCGACTATCTCCCCATTCTCATCGCACATGAAAAGAGCATTAAAGACCAGGTGGATTTCGTTGCCGAACTTTCCTATATGGGTGGTTTCAAAACCTGTAACTGAATTTCCTTCCATTAGCCGGTTGAACTCGATCAGGTCACGCGCGGCATTTTCAGGGGTCTGAAAATCGCCGAATTTCTTCCCGAGCATCTCCTTCAGTTCGTATCCAAAGACATGCTCCCATGCCAGATTGAGGTAGGTGTATCTTCCCTCGGTGTCGCATTGCCAGATCAGATCCTGCGATGTCTCGACCAATGAGTGATAGAGCGCCTCGGACTTTTTGAGATCATCCTCGATCTGTTTGCGCTCGGTGATATCACGATGGAAACCTAATATAAATTTTTCATCACCGATGCTGATAAGGCTTGCCGAAACTTCAAGCGGAAAGATGTGGCCATCCTTGTGGTAGTGTTCCACCTCAAATGTCAAGGGTTCCCCTGCCAATAGCTTCCGTACCCTCTCGGGCGCCATGCGGAAGGTCTCAGGCGTATCCATATCTTTCAGTTCCAGCTGGAACATTTCCTGATGGGTGTACCCATGCATCCCGGCAAAAGCCTCGTTAATCGACACAATGACGCCTTGGGAAGTACACAAAAATATACCGTCCTTTGCGTTTTCAAATAGTGCCCTGAACTTTTCTTCGCTCTTATGCAAATCCTCTTCCGCATGTTTGCGCTCAATGATTTCGGCGGTTAATGCCGTATTGGTCGCATCCAACTCGGCCGTCCGTTCTCGCACGCGCATCTCCACCTCGGAGTAGGCCAGTTTCAGCGCCTCCTGCGTCTGCTGGCGCTCCGTGGTGTCGCGGATCGACTCGATGGCGCCTACCCGAGCTCCTTTTGTGTTAAATAGCGGCGCCACCACCGCCCAGACATATGCTCCCCTGCCGCCATACAGGGCAGGGCAGAATGTCTCCGCAGACAATGCATTATTATCTCTAGACAGGTCCTGGTATTTGGCGGCAAGCTCTTCATTGCTCGCATCCAGAAGGTCAAGCAGATTTTGCCTCCTCTCCCCGTAAAAGGGGAGCATATAGGCATAATCGCCCTGCCCGAGCATATCCGGCTTGCTGATCCCGGACATCTTTTCCATCGCGCTGTTCCAGATAATTACCTTCTTGTCGTTGTCGACGACAAACGTTGCGTCCGGAATAAAATCTATGATGTCCAGAAGTTGTTGTCGCGATTCTCTCATTTCTTCTGCAATCTTCCTTATTTCGACGAACTGTTTTGAGAGCGTATTCGCCATCTCCCTGAAATTGTTGATCAGGTGATTTGTCTCCTTTATACCGCTTTCCGGCCACGCAATCCCGGCACCGTCGGTCGCCAGCCTGAGCGGCAGCTCGTACGTCAGCGTCCGAAGCTGTCTCAGAGTACCAACTATCATTCGGCTGAAAAATTCCGCCAACGCCAGCGCTACAAGCAGAATCAGGAACAATCTGGTCAGCTTGCCTGTATAGGTGTCGTAGAGCGTTTTCTGGAAGGGCGCTACCGGTTGTTCCAGGATAAGTTTCCATTCCGCCAGGTTTCCGATGGCGGTTTCCGCAACATAGAGAGATTGCTTCCAGCGTTCGAAGTAAGGGGTATTGGCGGGTACGGCCGGCACCCACTGACTTATCCCGTAATCAAGACGATTGAGCGACCCTTTGCCGCGCACAAAGGGTGCCATCACCGTTTGATCGGAGCGGTTGGACATAATGACGTTGCCGTTTTTATCAATCAGTGTGTAGAGCGAGGTATGCCGACTCACGCTCATGTCGAGGTACTCCTGAATCTGCTCCAGGTTCAGGACGCCGGAGACATAGCCGCCGTATTTTCCACGAATGACTACCGGCGCAATCATTCTGACAATTGGCTTGGGGATGCCGAACCTGCTCATTGCGACTTCCGTGAGCATCGGTTTAAGTGTCTGTTTAAGCATCGGGAGATAGGGACGATCAGCGTAGCTCTTGCCGACGGTACTCTTCCCGAGTTCGTCGATCAGCGGAGAGTAGGCGATGGTTATCGCTTCTCTGTTCAGAAGACCGATGATTCTAAAATTGATATCCGACTTATGGGCTTGTTCCAGTCTGGGTTGCATCTCCTGAGGTGAGTGCGTTGCCGCCATCTCAGCCAGAAGGATAATGGCCGATTTTCTGTTATCCGTCCAGGTTTCCAGCATGTGTTCCATGCGCAGACTATCCTGCATCAGTGAATTGCGAATACGCTGATCGGTTTCGTTAAAATCGGTTCTGCTTTCAGCCGCAAGCATGAACAGCGCCGGACACAACACGAAAAAGGCCAGCAGGTTGCAGACAATCTCACGGTATGAGATGAGCAACGTACGCGAACTGTGGGCATAGCCGGTAAAGATCAGACGTGCGACCAGAGCATTGGCGATACCGTTCAACGCCTGTTTGGTCATGATGATGTACGTATTGCTGAGAGGGGCATGAATGACGACGTGGCAGAACAGGTAGGCAAGCGGCATCCCGATGACGAGCCAGTACAGGGCGTCGGCCAGTACCAGCCCCATCTTGCTGCGGCCAATCAGCCAGCCGACTACCGCCACCTCGGCGGTCATCGTGATGATGGAGTAGGGGTTATTCCAGGAGAACCAGGTGT
Organism: Desulfuromonadaceae bacterium; assembly: GCA_028712665.1. GTDB lineage: Bacteria > Desulfobacterota > Desulfuromonadia > Geobacterales > Pseudopelobacteraceae > JACRCG01. The sequence goes on along the minus strand of JAQTRC010000034.1, from coordinate 1,457 downwards.
AACCGGCAATGATGGCGGCCGCTAAAATGCCTCGGCCAAGCCCGAAAAATTGCAGCGCCAGCATGGCGAATATGCTGCCGAAGATGAATTCTATATCGAGAAAAATCGGGAAGCTGAAATAGTTGCCGGCCAGACCGGCGGCGATCAGGGCGATGTAAAGGAGAGTGCTGTATTTGCTGGTTATGGAGGTGTTGGATGACTGGGTGAGCGGCATGGTTTCTCCTGAGCAATCATAAAAAACTGCGCCCGGGAAAACCGGCAACTCCGGGAACCGCGCAACTATATCGCCATTCACTGCAGATTACAACCAAATATCTTGTTAATTTCTAATTTTCACGGATCGAAAAACTTATAACACTCTAACCGTTTAACGACAATGTTCTAACCAAAAAACCGTGCAGTTAAGCCAGAGAGACACGGCCAAAAGCAGGCGCTTCCAAGCGAGGCAGAGAGGAAATCACGGAGTTTTATCAAAGATCGTTGCGGTGATGGTTAAAAGGGCGGTAATGGTTTGTATTCAGTTATCGGCACTATGCTCATCGCGTCCCACTAAAATGGGATCCGATTCAGTTGGCAGCAAACGCCGATACAGAGCTGTCCGATACCCGGCAGAGGCCGCCAATTCGCAGGATTGGTTCAATGTATTTTCAGCCTCGACCATTGCTGCCGATATTGTACTTGAAGGCTTCGGAAGCATGCCGGCATCAATAATCCCTCTGATTGCAAGCCACTCTGCCAGTTCTTCAAAACGCTCCTTGTTAAACCACTCGATCCCTCTGCTTTCGTGGACGTTCAGAAACTTCCGGCAGGCTGATGCAGAAAAAACATGCGCAGACTGCGCGAAAGCCTCTGGAATCGACAGCAGGGCATTAAGAAGGGTAATCCTCTGCCGGGCGCCATCCATCTCCATCATCCGGCGCAGGGTGCAATCGAAACCAAACTGTTCCAGAGCGCCAGATTTCATACCGGACATCAACAGCCAGGCCACAATCAGCCTGCTGTTATCTTCTGAGCCGAAAAGAGCTGTTATCCGCGCGCGAAATGTTTTGGCGACCTTGGAAACCGGTTTTGCTTTTAACAGCGCCGAAAGGCGTTTGAAGCGCGATTGAATCGTTTTGAGCTGTTCATCGATTTGATGCACGTTCACCTGATCGTCAACCAGCCGCATCTCGATAAAGAAATCCCGTACGGCTTGGACCAGCGTAGAAGAATTATCGTTTTCAGCTGCAGGGGGGAACTGATGTTCGCCCAAGCCGGGCGTATACAATAGACCCCTGCATATAAGCACCTTAAAAGCCTCATTCAGGGTTCCATACCGCATCTGTTTCAGCTCATCTTCCAGGTTTTCGACACCCCTTCCGCCAAGTTCCGTACAGAGTCGTTTCCAGCCCCCTTCAACATCGTCATGGAATTCGCGAAAATCCACAAAAACATGAAACTGATACTCGCTCAAATCA
>JAQTRC010000123.1 GCA_028712665.1 Desulfuromonadaceae bacterium | reverse complement strand
GATGATGAATTTAGTTTAGATTACCCTTTTACTTTAGCAACTATCTCTTCCGCTACCGACTTTGGTACCGGTTCGTAATGATCAAATGTCATTGTGTATGTTGCTCGCCCCTGAGTTGCAGAACGCAGATCTGTTGAATATCCGAACATTGAGGCAAGCGGCACCATGGCAGTGACAACCTGTGCGCCGGCGCGTGAATCCATTCCCATGATACGGCCACGCTTGGAGTTTATGTCTCCAATGACATCACCCATATACTCTTCAGGCACAACTACCTCGACCGACATGATAGGTTCAAGAATTATAGGGCCCGCCTTCGCGCAACCTTCCTTGAAACCCATAGAACCGGCAATCTTGAAGGCCATCTCGGAAGAATCAACTTCATGGTAAGATCCGTCAATCAGGGTTACCTTGACATCCACAACAGGGAAACCGGCCAGCACACCGTTATCGGTGGCCTCCTTGATCCCTTTGTCAACGGCAGGTATGTATTCGCGCGGCACTACGCCACCCTTGATGCCATCTACAAACTCGTAGCCTTTGCCGGCTTCCTGAGGCTCGACTTCAAGCCAGACATGACCATACTGGCCACGTCCACCTGACTGCCGAACAAACTTACCTTCAACTTTAACTTTTTTGGTTATGGTTTCACGATAGGCAACTTGCGGCTTGCCCACATTGGCCTCAACCTTGAACTCTCGCATAAGGCGGTCAACAATGATCTCAAGATGCAGTTCGCCCATGCCGGAGATGATCGTCTGTCCGGTCTCTTCGTCTGTCTTGACTCGGAATGAAGGATCCTCGCTAGCCAGCTTCTGTAGACCGAAACCCAGTTTTTCCTGCTCAGCTTTTGTCTTTGGCTCAATAGCAATCGAGATAACAGGCTCCGGGAATTCAATAGACTCTAGTATGACAGGCTTTTCTTCCTCGCACAGAGTGTCACCGGTAGTTGTATACTTTAGTCCAACCGCAGCTGCAATATCACCGGCATATACCTCTTTGACCTCTTCACGCTTGTTCGCGTGCATCTTGAGAATACGGCCTATACGCTCTCTTTTGCCCTTGGTCGAGTTGTAAATATAAGAACCTGATGACACAACGCCGGAATAAACACGGAAAAATGTTAACTGACCAACAAAGGGGTCGGTCATAATCTTGAATCCAAGAGCAGAGAACGGCTCAGCATCAGAGGCATTGCGCTCAATCTCAGCACCGGTATCAGGATGAATGCCCTTGATTGCAGGGACATCGATCGGAGAAGGCATATAATCAACAACCGCATCCAGTAGGTTTTGAACGCCCTTGTTTTTAAATGACGAGCCACAGATTACAGGGCATATCTTTATGCCGATGGTGCAGGAGCGAATAGCACCCTTTATCTCGGCTTCGGTCAGCGCTTCACCAGCTAGATACTTTTCCATAAGTTCATCGTCATGGCTGGATATCTCTTCAATCATCTTTTCTCGATACTCTACAGCCTCGTCCAGCAGATCGGCGGGAATCTCCTCGACACTGAACTTTGCGCCAAGCGACTCTTCATTCCAGATGACAGCCTTCATGGTAACAAGATCGATAATTCCCTTGAAATTTTCTTCTTTGCCAACCGGCAGCTGAATCGGGAGAGGATTAGCCTTCAGACGATCCTTTATCATCTGAACCCCGCGAAAAAAATCAGCACCGACACGATCCATCTTGTTTATAAAAGCGATGCGCGGAACACCGTATTTGTCCGCCTGACGCCATACTGTCTCTGATTGAGGTTCTACGCCGCCAACAGAACAGAAAACAGCCACGGCACCGTCAAGAACTCGCAGTGAACGCTCAACTTCAATGGTGAAGTCAACGTGGCCGGGAGTATCGATGATATTAATGCGATGATCATTCCAGTTACATGTAGTAGCAGCGGAGGTGATGGTAATACCACGCTCCTGCTCCTGCTCCATCCAGTCCATGGTGGCGGTACCCTCATGAACCTCGCCGATTTTATGGGAAACACCCGTATAATACAGGATACGCTCGGTTGTAGTGGTTTTACCGGCATCTATATGCGCCATGATGCCAATATTTCTATATTTTTCAAGCGGTGCTAAACGGGGCACTGATTCCTCCAAAAACTATTGAACTACTACCAGCGATAGTGGGCAAAAGCGCGGTTGGCTTCAGCCATCTTATGCACATCTTCACGCTTTTTAACTGCAGCACCACGATTGTTGAACGCATCCATAATTTCGCCTGCAAGTTTGTCCTTCATGGTCTTTTCGCTGCGGGCATCTGAATACTTTATTAGCCAGCGCATTGCCAACGACATCCGACGCTCCGGGCGCACTTCGATTGGCACCTGATAGGTCGAACCACCTACGCGCCTCGACTTAACCTCGAGCATCGGCTTTATGTTGTCGAGGCTTTTCTTGAGAACCTTTACCGCCTCGTCGTTAGCCCGTTGTGCAACAAGTTCGAGTGCACCGTACAGAATAGATTCGGCAACACTCTTTTTGCCTGCAAGCATGAGAGTATTTATCAGCTTGGCAACAACCTTGTCGTTGTATTTTGGATCCGGCAAAATAATTCTTTTGGGAACTTCTCTTCTTCTCGGCATATACTTTCCCCTCAATTAACCAGGTGCAATATTATTTCGGACGCTTAGCGCCGTACTTGGAACGACTCTGCAAACGCCCCTTGACACCAACCGAATCAAGTGTGCCACGAACAATATGATAGCGAACACCCGGAAGGTCCTTTACCCTGCCACCTCTAATCAGGACAACCGAATGCTCCTGAAGATTGTGGCCTACACCCGGGATGTAAGATGTAACCTCAATTCCGTTTGTAAGGCGCACCCTGGCCACTTTACGTAGGGCAGAGTTAGGCTTCTTCGGTGTAGTCGTGTAGACCCTAGTGCAAACGCCACGCTTCTGGGGGCAGCACTTTAGTGCCGGCGCCGTCGATTTGTCGCTTTTGTTTTCCCTGCCAGAGCGGATCAGTTGATTAATTGTTGGCATAGTCGTAAATTCTCCGGACACAAAAAATATCTAAATCACCCCGATTAGAGGCGAATCGCGAAACTAGCAAAATAATATTGCTGGTGTCAATCTTTTTTATTCAATGTGAAAAAACAATTATCAGGCAAGTCCGAAGCGGACTACTAGAACCCAAGCAATTTGTGTGTTATCAAACGAGTGGAAAACGCCAACTAACATATATGAGCGCGCCTGATACCTTTAAAATAGGTGGGGGAATGGAATAGGTGTAGGGCCGGAATCAGACCGGCATCTCCATTCATGTCAGTGCGCGACACATACAGACCCTCTTTCGAGGAATTGGTTGTATACTCTCATCTACTGAGCCATGTCAATTAAAAAATGTGTCTGCTGCTATTTTTCCGGAGATAATATACCATACTTTACTATACGGTATATTAAAGTATGCCTGGGAATGCTAAGAAATTTAGCCGCTGCGGTCTGGTTCCAATGGTTTCGCTCCAAAGCCTCTACAACTACCTCACGCTCCAACTGCTCCAAAGGATATCCTTCATCCGGCAGGTTAATAACGTTTCCGGCTACTGAGGCTGTTCCTGTGGCAGAACCTCCGTTGACGATCTTATCCGGCAAGTCGTCGCGGGTTATTGTATCGCTGCTCCGCATGATCAGAAGACGTTCTACCAGATTTTCCAGTTCACGAACATTGCCGGGCCATCGATAAGAATTAAAGGTTTCCATGGCGCGAGCGTCAAAGCGCACCTCTTTGGCACCATGCTTTCCGCAAAAATAGCGCAACAGCAGGGCAATATCTTCGCGCCTCTCCCGTAGCGAGGGGAGGTGAATCGGGATGACCGCCAGGCGGTAGTAGAGATCATCACGGAACGTCGCATCAACCAGTGCTTTCTCAATGTCAAGATTGGTAGCAGATACCATCCGTACATCCAGCTTATGCGGTTTTGTTCCCCCAACCGGCTCAATCACCTTCTCCTGTAATGCCCTGAGCAGCTTAGGCTGCAACTCCAACGGCAGTTCGCCGACTTCATCAAGAAACAATGTTCCGCCGTCCGCCAGCTGGAATTTTCCAGTCTTATCTTTGGTAGCTCCTGTGAAGGCGCCCTTGACGTGACCGAACAGCTCACTTTCCAGCAGATCGCGAGGAATGGCAGCGCAGTTTATGGCAACAAAAGGGGCGTTCTTGCGAGCACTCTGAGTGTGGATCGAACGGGCCACCAGCTCCTTACCGGTACCCGATTCGCCGGTGATCAGCACCGACGCATCTGTATCCGCAACCTTGCGGACGATTTCAAAGACCTTTCCCATCTGCGGTGAGCTGCCAATTATGCTGCTAAAATCGCGGCGGTCGGACAGTTCGCTTTTCAGTCGTTTATTCTCCGTTGCCAAACCATTGAACTGCAGCGCCTTGGCAACGATCAAACGCAGTTCGTCGCGGTTGAATGGCTTGGTAATGTAGTCATAAGCCCCGGCCTTCATGGCTTCCACAGCCATATCCACCGTACCAAACGCGGTGATCATGATCACCAGGGTTTCTGGCGAGCGCTCCTTCACCGCCTTCAGCAGCTGCATGCCGTCCATACCGGGCATCTTCATGTCGCTGATAACCAGTATAGGGTTCTCTTCTAAGAACAGGCGCAAACCCTCTTCGCCACCAGCAGCAACGTATACCTGATATCCTGCCTCCTGCAGGTTGTATTCAAGCACCCGCCGCAGTGATGTGTCGTCATCTATGATAAGGATTTTAGATTTCATGGCATCCCTTCCTCCAGTAACGGCAGAAAAACCACTACAGTAGTTCCCTTACCCATTTCACTCTCGATATGCAATGTTCCGCCGTGCCCTTCAATTATCTTTTTGGTGATAGCCAGACCGAGACCAGTTCCATCGCTCTTGGTGGTAAAGAAGGGCTCGAAAATTCTCTGCAAATTTTCCAAGGCTATTCCGGGACCGCTGTCGCAAAAGCTGATCTCGATCCATGATTTGGTCTTATGAAGCGCAATAATGACTCTGCCGCCGGACGGTGTCGCCTGGAGTGCATTGATGACAATATTCAAAAATGCCTGGCGCAGCTTCTCACCATCACCCGTTATAGTCTCTGCAAACTGAGACTCCGTAAGCTCGAGAGTGACCTGGCGTTGCTTGGCTTCGTTAGCCACAAGCATGACAACTGTTTTCAACTCAGCCTGAATACTGCACGGAACTTTCTGAGTTGACTGTGGCCTGGCCACGCGCAGGAAATCCTCGACAACACGATTGAGGCGTTCAGTTTCCTTGATCTGAATATCTATAAATTCATACTTGGGGTCACCCGGTCGGTAATCATCCCTGAGAATTTCAGCCGTGCCACGAATCGATCCGAGGGGATTGCGGATTTCGTGGGCTAGAACAGCGGCCATCTCACCCAAGGTTGAGAGTTTTTCGGCGCGGCGCAGATTTTCTTCAATGGTTAGAATCTGCTCTGACTGAGCCTGAAGTTTTTTGTACGAATGTTCAAGCCCATCGGCGGTTTTCTCCAGTTCAACGCCTCGCTCCCGCTCCCTCTGAGACAATAGGCCGGTCACAGCGCCAACAATATTGTAGAGCACAATTTCAAGATACTTTTCCAACTCCAGCGTCAGGTGCCCGCCCCACTGGAACAGAATGTGCGGGGCATATACAAAACTGACCGCCAGGGAACAGGCCAAGCCGCCACGCAAGCCAAACCATATGGCAGCCAGAATAATCGGCAGGTAGTAGAGACGCTGGAAGATATCATGCAGATAATGGAGATGCAACGGGGTCAGATAATGCAGCAGGCTGATCGCAATGATGAAAAGTACCAGCGCCGGGATGCGAATGATATTTGACGATTTCATGATTTCATTTATAGCGAAAGGCTCCAGAAATACAAGGACAAAAGGAATATATTGCTGCGGCAAGTATTTTCAGAACAGCATCATCTCCTATCCTGGGACAGGAAATATATTGGTTTATAACTATTGATTTTTCTGAATTCGCTTGGTATAGTTTAGCAGTCGCACACGCAGAGTGCTAAACTATACTAAATAAAAACAGAGGTATTTGTTCATGGTTGCTCAGTTACCGGTTGTTGCAGACAGCCTGAGGTTATATATGACCGAAATCCGAAGGTTTCCTTTATTGAGCGAAGCCGAAGAGTACAGTTATGCAGTCTCGCTTTACGAAGATAAAGACTTGACTGCTGCCCACAGCTTGATTACATCCAATCTGCGGTTTGTTGTAAAAATTGCATACGAATTTCGTCACTACGGACTAAAGATGCTCGACCTGATACAGGAGGGCAATATCGGCCTGATGATGGCGGTCAAAAAGTTTAATCCGCACAAGGGGGTGCGGCTTATTTCATACGCAGTCTGGTGGATCAAAGCTTATATACAAAATCACATCATCTCGTCTTGGAGTCTGCTCAAAATCGGTACAACTCAGGCACAGCGAAAGTTGTTTTTTAAGCTGCGTCAGACAAAAAGTGCAATGACCGGAACAGTCAACAATGAAGAGGAGATACCAACCGCAGCGGAATCGCTGCATGTTTCAGAACAGGAGTTTTTAGAGATGGAACAACGCATGCGGGGCGACTGCTCTCTCAATGCTGAAATTCCTGGAAGTGACGGTGCAACTGCCCTTGAATCGCTGGCAGATAACCGTTTAAACCAGGAAGAGCTGCTGGTAGAATTTCAGGAGAATCAGAACCTGCAACAAAAAGTTGCCGAAGTAGTTAGCCGTCTGAATGAAAAAGAGCGCTATATTATTGAGCAGCGAATAACAGCCGATGAACCGATGACTCTGCAGGAAATTGCAAGCCATTTTTCGATTTCCCGTGAACGCGTTAGACAGATAGAAGAGGGGGCGCTAAGAAAAACAAAGCACGCTCTTCTCCCCTACTTGGCAGCCTGATTAGGGCAACTTATCTTTAAGTTGCCAAAGACGCCTTCGTTGTTAAATCGAAGAGCGTCTTTTTATTTTTTCAAAAATTGCTTGACTTTGATAGTTTTTTTCTTTAGAAAAGCAAGTTCCGTTTTAATGTTTTTATAAAAATGCGGCTTTGCCCCGTTAGCTCATACTGGTAGAGCAGCTGACTTGTAATCAGCAGGTGATCCGTTCGATTCGGATACGGGGCTCCACATTCAAGCTGTTTTGTCGCGGATCAGATCATCCCTGGAGGGATTCCCGAGCGGCCAAAGGGAACAGACTGTAAATCTGTCGTCAGCGACTTCGGAGGTTCGAATCCTCCTCCCTCCACCATACAATCACCGGAAAACGGCGATTAGACACGACCCCAGGAGACACCGCGTCGACAGTACTGGTCAGTATTTAATTGTTACATTTTCCAAGCGTCTTCATTCTGGTTGCGCGGGAGTAGCTCAGTTGGCTAGAGCGTCAGCCTTCCAAGCTGAGGGTCGCGGGTTCGAGTCCCGTTTCCCGCTCCAGTATAATTCGCCCACATAGCTCAGGAGGTAGAGCACTTCCTTGGTAAGGAAGAGGTCTCCGGTTCGAGTCCGGATGTGGGCTCCATTTAATTTAGTGTGTTACAAATTTATTTTCTGCGCATTTATGGCGGAACATATTTTGGCTAACGCGCCAAGTCCGGTTTTTATTGGTTGTATATCCGTACTTTAAGTAAAGTTTACAGCACAAACCAACAAGGAACCA
>JAQTRC010000033.1:31873-33985 GCA_028712665.1 Desulfuromonadaceae bacterium | reverse complement strand
GGCCGAATCAGGCCAGAATACTTGGCCGGATGGAGATTCCGGGCGTTACGACCCGACCGACCCGGATCGTGACCAAGGATACTCCGGTACCGCAACGTACTCCCCCTCCAAGACCGGCAGCTGATTCACCCCAGCGAAGAGCGGCGCCTGCTGCCGATCAGAGAAAGCCTGCTCCGGGATATGAACAGAAAAAGCCGGCCAATGGTGGAGATCAGAGAAAACCTGCAGCGGGATTTGATTCGAGAAGACCGGTTCTTCCGACCCCTTCGGCTCCAGCTACTGAACTTGACAGATCCCGGATGAAACAGGTCCAGCTGGCTCCTGCCGCTCCAGGCGGAGATAACCGCAGAGGTCTTAAAAAGGATGGACCTGGTTACGGAGATGGCGGTAAAGGGGGTAAAAAGGGCGCCCCTGCCAAGAAAAAGGAACAACCCCGGAAGAATGAATCGGTTATTGACAAGCGAGAGCGTGCTTTTGACCCGGTTTATAAAGGTTCAAAGAGAAAAGGGGGCAAAGAGAGAGCCCCGGATACAAAGAAAACGGAAATCACGATTCCGAAGGCTATCAAGCGAATCATCAAGATTTCCGAGAGCATCTCTGTTGGAGAACTTGCGAAGCGTCTTGGAATCAAGGCCAACGATTTGATCAAGTCTCTGATGAAGATGGGGATGATGGTTACCATCAATCATCCTCTCGATCACGATACGGCCGTAATTCTCGCTTCCGAATACAGCTATGAAGTTGAAAACGTTGCCGTTGACCTCGACGAGATTCTGGAATCCCAGCCGGATGCGCCAGAAACTCTTGAAAAGCGTCCTCCGGTCGTAACTATCATGGGGCATGTCGATCATGGTAAAACATCGCTTCTGGACGCGATCAGAGAGGCCAATGTAATAGCCGGGGAGGCCGGCGGCATCACCCAGCACATCGGTGCTTACGATGTGGAGCTGAATGGCCGCAAGATCACATTCCTTGATACGCCGGGGCACGAGGCTTTCACTGCAATGCGCGCCCGTGGCGCCAAAGTGACCGATATCGTCATTCTGGTAGTTGCCGCCGACGACGGCGTCATGCCGCAGACCAAAGAGGCGATAAACCATTCCAAGGCGGCCGGAGTGCCGATTATTGTTGCGATCAACAAAATCGACAAGCCGGACTCGAATCCTGAACGGGTAAAGCGTGAGTTGACCGAGCAAGGTCTGGTGTCATCCGAATGGGGCGGCGACGTGACAATGGTTGAAGTGTCGGCCAAGAAGCGTATGAATCTTGAGGAATTGCTTGAGATGATCCTGCTCCAGGCGGATCTGATGGAACTCAAGTCTAATCCGAACAAACAGGCCAAAGGGACCATAGTCGAAGCCAAGCTGGACAAGGGTCGCGGTCCGGTGGCAACGGTACTGGTGCAGGAGGGGACTCTCAAGGCTGGAGATTACTGTGTGGTCGGCGTCCATTCCGGGCGTGTCCGCGCCATGCAGAATGACCGGGGTGAGAAGGTGCTGGAGGCTGGTCCGTCAATGCCGGTCGAGTTGGTCGGTCTCTCCGGCGTGCCTGATGCCGGTGACGTTTTCGTATCCATGAAGGATGAAAAACAGGCCAAGGAAATCGCAACGCTGCGCCAGATCAAACATCGCGAGGTTGAATTCGCCAAGCACACCAAGCTCTCCCTGGAAGATCTTTACAAGCGGATTCAGAGCGGAGAAGTCAAAGATCTTAATGTCGTAGTAAAGGGTGACGTTCAAGGGTCGATTGAGGCGGTCTCCGAAACCTTGCGTAAACTCTCTACCGATGCAGTTCGCCTTAACGTCATCCATTCTGCGGTTGGAGCCGTAACAGAGACGGATGTTAATCTGGCGGCGGCCTCCAACGCTATTATCATCGGATTCAATGTCAGGCCCGAGGTCAAAGCCCAGAGTCATGCCGAGCGGGAAGGGGTTGATATCCGGCTCTACAGCATTATTTACGATGCGGTGGAAGACGTGAAGAAGGCTATGGAAGGGCTGCTGGCGCCCACACTGAAAGAGAAGTACATGGGAAGGGCTGAAATACGGGAAATTTTCACAGTGCCTAAAGTGGGTAATATTGCCGGTTCCTACGTTCAGGACGGGAAAATAC
>JAQTRC010000033.1:26371-31773 GCA_028712665.1 Desulfuromonadaceae bacterium | reverse complement strand
GCTATGGAAGGGCTGCTGGCGCCCACACTGAAAGAGAAGTACATGGGAAGGGCTGAAATACGGGAAATTTTCACAGTGCCTAAAGTGGGTAATATTGCCGGTTCCTACGTTCAGGACGGGAAAATACTCCGAAATGCCCAGGCGCGCCTTTTGCGGGATAATGTGGTTGTCTATGAGGGGAAACTCTCCTCACTACGCCGCATCAAGGACGATGTCAAGGAAGTCGCCAGCGGATACGAGTGCGGTATTGGTCTTGAAAACTACAACGATATCAAGCTGGGCGACATAATTGAAGTATTCGAGATAGAGAAGATAGCCACAAAACTATAACTAACAGGTTAAGGTTGAGGTTGAGGATGTTCGCTGGACCTCAGCCTTAACCTCAACCTGGAGTTTTCCATGTCCAAACGTTCCGACAAGGTCGCCGAGACCATCCATGAACTAATCTGCTCGATTCTATCGCGGGGCCTTAACGATCCGCGAATAGGTTTTGTAACCATCACTGCCGTTGAAGTTTGCGACGACCTCAGCCTTGCGCGGATTTTCTTCACTGTCATCGGTGACGACAAGGCCAAAAAGGAGAGTGAGGCAGGACTCAACAGCGCCAAAGGTTTTATACGTCGTGAAGTCGGTAAAAACCTCACAATAAGGCATACTCCCGAACTGCTTTTCAAATATGACAGCTCACTTGATTATGCCAGCCGGATAGACTCTCTCCTCAAGGAGATAAGCACAGAAAATGACGGAAACAATTCAGAAAATCGTTGAAGTTGTTCGTGCCAACTCCTCTTTTCTGCTGACTACTCATGAGGGACCCGACGGCGATGCGGTCGGGTCGTCTCTGGCTCTGGCCTCTTTTTTGCGCAGGATAGGCAAGCAGGTAACAGTATATCTTCAAGATCCGGTGCCTGAGCTGTATACCTTTCTTCCCGCCGCAGATTCGGTACTCTCTCACATTCCGGATAAGAATTATGACGTGGCATTCGTGCTTGATGTTGGCGGGAAGAACCGCGCGGGCAAAGAGTTTTGCAATTTTTCACGGGTTACAACAACCATAAATCTTGATCATCATCTCGGATGTGATAATTTTGGAGACTATAACCTCGTAGACACGCAGGCTGCGGCAACCGGTATCCTTATATACCGGATCGCACAAGCCTTCGGTTACAGCTTTGACTCTGAGACAGCTCTCTGCATCTATGTTGCCGTTATCACGGATACCGGTTCTTTCCGTTACTCCAATGCAAACCGCGAGGCTTTTTCCGTGGCTGGTGAAATGATAGAGCACGGCGTTAACGCCTGGAGTGTCGCTGAACAGTTGTATGAAAACCAGCCTCAGAAGCGACTTGAACTGTTGGCAAGGTGTCTGCCGACTTTAGAAGTTTTCAAGGATGGAATGGCTGCTTCCGTAACGGTAACACTTGACATGTACCGGGCAACCGGCGCCGATGCGGAACTGACCGACGGTTTTGTAAACTATCCCCGTTCAATTCGTGGCGTGGAGGTGGCAATCTTCTTTCGTCAATTGGAAGAGAAGAAATTCAAGATCGGGTTCCGCTCCAAAGGTAAAATCAATGTAGCGGCTTTTTCTACCGTATTGGGTGGCGGCGGACACCACAATGCCGCCGGTTGTACAGTTGAGGGCACTCTGGACGAAGTTAAAAACAGAGTATATGCCATTGTGGAAGCTGCTCTTTGATTAACGGTTTTCTGATTATCGACAAGCCTGCCGGCATTACATCTCACGATGTGGTCAGTCGTGTGCGCCGGATTTTGGGCACCCGCAAGGTAGGCCACACCGGCACTCTTGATCCTTTTGCGACAGGAGTCCTCCCGGTGGCGGTAAATGAGGGGACAAAAGCCATCCCGTTTCTGGATGAAGCGGAGAAATGCTATGAAGCTCTGATGCGCCTTGGAGTTGCCACCGACACACTTGATATGACAGGCAAGGTGCTGTGTGTAAGGGACTATTCATCTGTAACCCGTCCGGAACTTGAAAGTGCGATATCGCAGTTCATAGGGAGCAGCAGCCAGGTCCCACCCATGTATTCTGCAATCAAGCAGAGCGGCCAGCCGCTGTACAAGCTGGCGCGCATGGGATTGGAAGTCGTGCGTGCGCCGCGCCTAATCGAAATTAAATCCATCGATCTTCTATGTTTCTCACCTCCGCTGGTCTCCTTCCGTGTCGTCTGTTCCCGCGGAACCTATGTAAGAACCTTGGCCGACGACATTGGAAATATGCTTGGATGCGGTGCTGCCCTGAAAGAGCTGCGCAGGACTGCAAGCGGGTTTTTTGACTTGAAAGGAGCAGTTACTCTTGAAGCGCTTCAGGAAGCCGAATGCGGGGAGCAACTTGCAGAGCTCTGCCTGTCTCCCTACATCGCTCTGTCTCATCTGGAGGATATCCAGCTGACGGAAGAGGGGGTGGCGAAGGTTTCTCATGGCAGATCGCCCGATTGGAGCGAAACCTCTTTGAATGCATCGCCGGCGATTGTATCAGATACTCTGGTCAGACTCTCCTGGAAGCATGAACTGATTGCGGTGGCCGAGCTTAGGCAGAATGATAATGCCGCAGCAGACATAGTTCTTAAACGCGTTTTTAATTGAGTTGCTTCCGAGTTACTTCTTTACAATAACCTGTTTTTATGTTATTAATCCATGCTCTAACTGAGAATAGTTTTAAATTATTCTGATAATGAAACAAATTCGAAAGGAGGTGTAGATAGTGCTGGCAACTGAAAAAAAGCAGGAAATCATCAATGCATTCAAGAAACATGACAGCGACACAGGTTCTCCGGAGGTTCAGATCGCGATTCTGACCGAGCGGATCACCTATCTGACCGAGCATTTTAAAACTCACAAAAAGGACCACCACAGCCGTCGCGGGCTTTTAAAGCTCGTCGGCCAGAGGAGGCGCCTTCTGGACTATCTGAAAGGCAAAGAGCTGGACAGATACAAGAAGGTCATTGAGCGACTCGGCATACGCAGGTAATGGAAGGCAGTATACCCTTTTGATTGCGGGTATACTGCCGACCCTTTTCTGCTGTGCTCATTTTGAAAGAGGGCTTTGCGGCCCTTTTTATATTTGTTGGGGACGTGGGTAGAGTTTCTCTGAAATGATGATGAATTCAGGCTCTCCCGCCGGTTGTTCGGCGATGACTCCTCAGCGTACATTCGAGTACGCTTGCGTCATCATCTTCTCACAACCAACGGGATCATCCTGAATTGATCATCATTGTTGATTAGAGAGATTGTATCGACGGCCCCAACGCAACAACGACAGGAGAATAGTATGGAACACGTTGTAAAAGTTGAGTTTGGAGGCAAGACAGTAACCATTTCCACCGGCAAGATGGCCAAGCAGGCCAATGGAGCCGTGATGGTGAGAAGTGGCGACACGATGGTGCTGGTCACCGCAGTTGCACAAAAAGAGGCCAAAGAGGGGCAGGATTTCTTCCCGCTGACTGTCAATTACACAGAGAAGGCCTACGCCGGCGGAAAGATTCCGGGCAGTTTTTTCAAGCGCGAGGCGCGTCCTTCAGACCCTGAGACACTTATCTGCCGTTTGATCGATCGTCCTATCCGCCCGCTTTTCCCTGAAAACTTCCTGAACGACACCCAGATCATGGCAACCGTTGTATCGGCCGACAAGGACAATGATCCGGGCGTTCTTTCGATGCTGGGCGCTTCGGCAGCCTTGATGATATCCGATATCCCCTTTAATGGGCCGATCGCCGGCGTCAAGGTCGGCCGTGTAGATGGCAGATTGATCTGTAACCCCACTGCTGAAGAGCTTCTGAGCAGTGATCTTGAAATAGTTGTTGCAGCAAGCCGCGATGCGGTCATCATGGTTGAGGGAGAGGCGAAATTCGTATCCGAGGCTGATATGCTTGATGCGGTCTTCTTTGCCAAAGAGGCGATGCTCCCTTTGATCGAGGCTCAGGAAGAACTTCGGAAAAAGGCCGGCGTTCCGAAACGCTCCGTTGATCCGGTCATCGTGAATGAGCCTCTGTTGGCCAGGGTGCGTGAACTGGCCTATGATCGGATGGCTGTAGCGGTCAAGATCAAATCCAAACAGGAACGCCACAACCAAATTGATCTTGTGAAGGCAGAAACCATTGAGGCCTTGAAGGGGGAGTTCGAGGGGAGCGCCAAGCAGATCAAGGCCTTCCTGGGTGATTTCGAGTATGAGCGTGTCCGCGCCGACGTTCTTGACACCGGTATCCGTATCGATGGCCGTGACACGGTCACTATCCGTCCTATTTCCACGGAAGCAGGTCTGCTGCCCCGCACCCATGGTTCCGCCCTGTTTACCCGTGGTGAAACCCAGGCTCTGGTTACTGCCACTCTCGGCACCTCCAGCGACGAACAGCGCATGGACTCCCTTTACGGCGAGTATCGCAAACGTTTCCTGCTGCACTATAATTTCCCTCCGTTTTCAGTCGGTGAAACCAGCTTCCGCCTGGGACCTGGCCGTCGCGAGATCGGTCACGGCATGCTGGCCGAGCGGGCGCTTTCGGCCGTTCTTCCCAAGCATGACGATTTTCCCTATACCATCCGGATCGTCTCCGAAACTCTGGAGAGTAACGGCTCTTCATCCATGGCCTCGGTCTGTGGAGGGAGCATGTCGCTGATGGATGCAGGTGTACCGATAATCTCGCCTGTTGCCGGCATCGCCATGGGTCTTATCAAGGAAGGGGACAAGGTCGCAATCCTGTCCGACATTCTGGGCGACGAAGACCACCTCGGTGATATGGACTTCAAGGTGGCCGGAACAGCGGATGGGGTTACTGCTCTGCAGATGGATATCAAAATCGGCGGCGTTACCAGGGAAATTATGCAGAAAGCCCTCAGCCAGGCTCGCGAAGGGCGCTTGCATATCCTGGGCAAGATGGCGGAAACCCTTTCCGCTTCACGTGCCGAAATGTCGCCGTTTGCCCCACGCATCACGACTATCTGGGTCAAGACCGACAAGATCCGCGACGTCATCGGAACCGGCGGCAAGAACATCCGCAACATTACCGAAACCACCGGCGTTACGGTCGATATTGACGATACCGGCCGCATCAACATAGCCAGCACCAGTAAAGAGGCCTGTGATCTGGCCATTCAGATGATCCGCGGCCTGACGGAAGATGCCGAAGAGGGACGCCTCTATATGGGCACAGTTCGCAAGATCATGGACTTCGGCGCTTTTGTGGAAATCATGCCGGGTACCGATGGGCTTGTACACATTTCAGAGCTCGACACCACACGGGTCAAGGTCGTTACCGATATTCTGAACGAAGGCGACAAGGTGCTGGTTAAGTGCATCGGCGTCGATAAGAATGGAAAGATCAAGCTCTCCCGAAAAGAAGCGCTTGGCCTCAACCTTGATGGTACAAAAGTGGATCAGGGCTAGT
>JAQTRC010000033.1:0-26271 GCA_028712665.1 Desulfuromonadaceae bacterium | reverse complement strand
GATAAACAGTTGAATCATAAAAAGGCGGAGCAAAAATGCTCCGCCTTTTTCACACCCGGGACGGTTTGATTTTTTTCAAGTAAAATGACAATGCGAGATATCCTCTCCCCTTCCCAGCATCAAATCGTTCGCACGTCTGATAAACTCAGGCGAGGGGCGGGCGTGGTAGATGCCTGCAGCACCATCCGCATCGCTCACCCCTCTGAGAAAGAGGTATATCGCACCGCCAAAATGGATTTCATAATCGTACCCCGGCAGCCTCTGCTTCAGCAACCGGTCCAGCGCCAGAGTGTAGAGGTGATACTGCAGTATGTAAGCGCTAAGGGACATGGCCTCCTGCATTCGGCCCGCTCCGTAATCATCCGGACTATACCCTAGGTGGTTGGATTTCCAGTCCAGAAGATAATATCTTTCTTCATGAACAAACACCAGATCGATGAAACCTTGCAGCATACCGCGGCAACGTTTGAACAGAAGCGCCTTCAAGACTTCGTGAAAATCCGCGAAAAGTCCTTCATCAAGCAACCCGTCAAAAAGTGAACGGAGCGTATCCGGCGCAAGCTGAATTATCGGCAGGTAGAATTCCATCTCGGTTTGCCAGGCCCCTTTTTCCAGTTTTGACAGGCAAAAACCAGGGTCGTCGCGGATAATACTTGCTGAAGTCGCATTTGAAATCATGCAGCTGACAGCCGGCAACCAACGGTCGTAGAATCCGTTAGCCGCCAATGTTTTGGCTGTGATGGCTTTTATGTCATCTATCCGGAGTGCGGCAAAATCGAGCTGTTCAAAAATCTCATGCAAGCAGGTTCCGGCCTTAACCCCTCGAGGAAATTCGAATATTGACTCTTCATCCGAAAGCGGTTTTGGTACGGAAGTAACGCTCGTTGTTTCAGTAACCGGAAGGTTGTCGTAGTCACGGGGCTGGAAAAAGTGGCCGATGCCTGAGAGGATACTGCTGAAGCTGGAAACGCGCCAGTTGTCAAGAGGTTGCTGTGCAACTGTCCTGCAGATGTATGGTTTATCACGCTCTCTGCCACCCTGATACCGGAATGCAGCACTCTCCTCGGGCATCATTTCGGCAACGATACCACCAGATCCGGAAACTGCGAGAGATTTTACATCATCCAAAATAGCGCGATCAGTCATGGACGAAAAGGTTTTGCTTAAGTTGTCGCCGTGCAAGAGGTTGAAAAGCGGAGATTCGACCGCACCGTTGATACAACCCCAAACGAAGTAACAGCGGAACTCGGCGCGAGTCAAGGCGACATACAGCAGTCTGGCCGCCTCGGCGCTCTGCTCTTCTCTGGCCAGTTTCTTGTGTTCTTCTTCTTCTGCCAGGTCCAGCACCAGTTTCCCGTCGCTATCGTGGTACATGACCCGCCAGCTTCTGCTAGAGGGAGGGTCCCATGCAAAGGGGAGAAAAACTACCGGGTATTCGAGTCCTTTGCTGGCGTGAATTGTGGATATCCTGACTGCATTGTCGTCTGTTTCAAGGCGTAACAGGGCGGCATCGTCCTTCCGGTCGCCGGATATGCGCCGCTCCAGCCAGCTGATCGCCCCGGCCAGGCCATTACAATGTTCCAGTTCGGCCTGGTGGAGCAGTTCAGTGCAGTGCAGAATATTCGTCAGTGAACGCTCCCCCCCTTCTCGCGACAGGAGTTCTTTTCGCAAACCGCATTCCCCAAGCAGTCGCCCAATCATAGCAATAATCCCGCCGGAATGTGCTGCAAAGCCAAGATCGCGAAAGCGGAGAAGCCACATTTCCCACTCGGGACGATCTCCTGAGCTATCCACAAAAGCCGCAATTTCACTGGCTGTCAAACCGATGGTGGGAGTCAGAAGGGCCTCGCGCAGCAGCCTTTCGCGCCCAGGTTCGGCAATTGCGCGCAAGATGCGGAGTAGATCAAGGGCTTCGCCGGAGTTGAAGACAGTGGCTCCGCCATGCTGCACCGAAGGGATGCCTATTTCCTGGAGGGCCTGCTGTACGCTGGAGGCCTGTTTATGGGATTTTACAAGAACTGCAATATCTTCCGGAGATAAGGGGCGCTCCGTTCCGGAAGAGACTATCCTGTAACGCCCCTGCTGAAGGAGACGGGCTATTTCAGCGGCGACGGCCCGTACCGTTTTGCTGGTGGCAACCGGTTTGGCCTCCGCTTTGCTCTCGTCTTCACGAGGATAAATCCAGACATGGAGAGGGGGCAGGGGAGGAGAAGCGTCATGCAGAAGAGCGTCAGCCGGTGAACGACCGGAATTAACCCGGTTAAAAGGAATATCCGTGCAGCGAAATGGATCCGGATCGGCCGAGAACAGGGTGTTGACCGCTGATACAAGTGACGGCGCCGATCGGAAGTTTGTCCCTAAAGTCTGCCGTTTTTCCGCGATAATGCTGCTTGCGGCATTCAGGTAGGCAAACAGGTCAGCTCCGCGAAAACTATAGATGGCCTGTTTCGGGTCACCAATCAGAAAGAGCGGATAATCACGTTCCCCCTCCTTTGACGGGAGGGGATTTAATAGCTTTTTAAAAATGTTCCACTGTAAGGGATCGGTATCCTGAAATTCATCTATCAGGGCTGCCTTGTAACGCTCCCGAAGCCTGGAAGCCAGGACTCTCCCGGATTCTGCTTCAAGCGCCAGATGAAGATCCATCAGCAAGTCATCGAAACAGCGCTGATTTAGTGATTTTTTCCGAAGCGGAAGTTCCTTCTCCAACCACGTTTTCAAATTTAAGCGACAGGCAATCAATTTTTCCCGGCAAGCTTTATCGAGCGCCTCCGTTACATCAAACATCAGTTGGCAACTCTCAAAAAATGCGTGGATCGGAATTAATCTGGTTGTCTTCGTCGATTTGGATCTGATTTTTCCGATCGAAAAGAATTCCAGCCTCTTACAGGGCGCATTGGCAGCCGAGCCGGTTACCCAGCTGTTCAAAGTTTCAGCGGCAGATGCGATCTGTTTTGCGCTGTAGCTACCCTGATGAAGCCCGGCTTGTTCAAGCTGCTCCAGGATAGCACTCCTCTCTCTTTTCCAGATTCGGCAGATATCGGCATAAAGCGCGTTCCGTTCAGTGATCAGAGGGAAGAGATTGCTGTCATCTCCATCCGGAATAATTTTGATTTCGCTGTTCTGATAGTAACCGTCAAAAGGCTTGGCCAGCTTTTCCGGATTGAAACTTCCATTGACAAGGTTTTCGATAAAATCATCCGATTGGTGAGGAAGATATGCCCGCCAGAAATCGTCGCAAACCTGTCTGACTATCGCACTCTGGTCGCTGATCATTTCGGTGTCAAATAACGAGCCGCTTTCGAAGGCGTTTTCCAGGAGCGCCCGCTGACAGAATCCGTGGATAGTGAAGATAGCGGCATCGTCAAACGAATAGAGGGCTCTGGTCAGAAGGAGCCTGGCTCGTTCCGGATTCTGAGGACGATCTTTCAAGAGGATCTGTTCAAGCCGGTCGTCAGATGCATCTCGTTCGCCGTTGAACAGATCCAGTGTTGTTCTGATACGACGTCTGATCCGGTCGCGCAATTCGGAGGTGGCGGCTTTAGTGTAGGTCACAACAAGAATCTGCTCGGGGCGCAGCTCTTTTTCCAGAAGCAGAAGTATGTACAGGGCGGCAATGGTCCAGGTCTTGCCGGTCCCGGCACTGGCTTCGATCAGATGGAGACCGGAGATATCAACTGTTTCAAGATTGAGAGGTCTCATGCCCGTCCTTGCTTCGTTATTAGCGATTCCCGGATTGCCTCTACTGTCTGTTCAAATCGCTGCACCAGCTCTGGTAACAGCTCCAGAACTTTATCCAGATCGCCGCTTTTGGCATCTGATTCGATTTTACGGGCAGTTTCCGACAGCGAAGGGAGTGCGAGATTGGCGGCTGCACCTTTCAACTTATGCGCCGACTGGCGAAGTGCAACCGTATCTCTAGTTGCTGCTGCTTTGCGGATCGATTCTATATATTCCGAGGCGTTGTTAATAAATATCGTCGCCACATCACATGAAAGTTCAAGATCACCCAGGTTTCGCCTTACAAACTCGTCCCGGTTGAAAATTTCAATCATTTGGGGAGAACATTTTGCATCTTCATCTGAAACCGTTTTCCGGTAGGTTTTATCCTGAACCATCGTATGGACGGAGTCGAAGGGTACCCACTTCTCCAGCATCGCCAGCAGTTCCGCCGCCTCTATAGGTTTGGACAGATAATCATCCATCCCGGCTGAAAGGCAATCATTACGGGCTTCACTCATTGCGTTGGCCGTGAGTGCAATCACCGGCAAGGCATGGTTTCTGACTTTTGAACTCTGATCCCGAATTGCCGCCGTCGCATCATAACCGTTCAGCACCGGCATCATACAGTCCATCAGCACCAGGTCGTAATCGTTTTTTTCCAGAAAATTCAGCGCCTCTCGTCCATCGTTTGCCACGTCCACCTGAAAGCCAGATTTCTCAAGGATTGAGCATGTCACCAGTTGATTGGTCAGGTCATCTTCGGCCAGAAGCAGGCGGATAGCTGCGGCCGATTTTGTTGAATACTCATCTCCCCGCTTGCGGACCTTCTGAGAGCTAAAGGAGATGGGGAGAGTGGGGGGGATGCCGGCACTCTCTACGCTGGCGAGATCCTCACCCGCCTCCAACCCCTTTAGGCCCGCAGCTTGGCCTCTTCCGTCAATGGAGGGGGCTACAGCCTGCTTTTCGAACAGTGCTGTAAACCAGAACGTAGAACCTTCACCTTCCAGACTCTCGACGCCGATGGTTCCGCCCATCAACTCCGCAAGCTGGCGCGATATGGTAAGCCCCAGTCCGGTGCCGCCGAATTTGCGGGTTGTGGAGCCGTCCGCCTGAGTAAAGGGGTTGAATATCTCGCCAAGTTTTTCAGAGGCAATCCCTATACCGGTGTCACGCACCTGGAAGTGCAATGTTGCCTGTTGCCGATCTTCAGCATCCTTCCTGATATGGAGCGAGACTGAGCCTTTAGCGGTAAACTTGATGGCGTTGCCGACAAGGTTGGTTATTATCTGGCGCAGACGCCCGGTGTCGCCCTTCAAGAGGAGCGGAACATCGGCATCAATAGATGACTCCAGCAGCAGCCCTTTTTCCTCCGCGTGGAGTGAGAGGAGTTTGATGGTGCCGGTCATCTCCGCCTGTAAATCAAACTCTCTCAGTTCGAGTTCAATTTTGTGCGATTCGATTTTGGAAAGGTCGAGTATGTCACTAAGCAGTTGTACCAGGTTTCTGCCGGACTGCTTCACAAACTCGGCGTACCTCCGCTGTTCCTTTGACAGATCGGTCCCCAGCAGCAGTTCTATAAGGCCGATGATACTGTTCATCGGGGTGCGGATTTCATGGCTCATGTTGGCCAGAAACCGGCTCTTGGCAATGCTGGAGGTTTCGGCGGCGGCTTTGGCGTCTCGTAGTTCATCTTCGGCCCGCCTGCGATTTGTGATGTCGTATGCCGTGCCGCTTGCTCCGACTATCTCCCCATTCTCATCGCACATGAAAAGAGCATTAAAGACCAGGTGGATTTCGTTGCCGGACTTTCCTATATGGGTGGTTTCAAAACCTGTAACTGAATTTCCTTCCATTAGCCGGTTGAACTCGATCAGGTCACGCGCGGCATTTTCAGGGGTCTGAAAATCGCCGAATTTCTTCCCGAGCATCTCCTTCAGTTCGTATCCAAAGACATGCTCCCATGCCAGATTGAGGTAGGTGTATCTTCCCTCGGTGTCGCATTGCCAGATCAGATCCTGCGATGTCTCGACCAGTGAGTGGTAGAGTTCCTCGGACTTTCTAAGTTTCTCTTCTGACTGTTTTCGCTCGGTGATATCCTCCAGCAGCCAGATTGTGCCCATGGAGATATTTTGCGGTTCCAGGGCCTTGCCTATCAGCCTGATAAAAATGTGAACACCATCTTTTCGAACCATTTCCTGCACGGACTCATATATCAGGCCTTGAGAGAGGACCAAATATGTCTCTTGAGCTAATTTCCTGTATGCTTCATCCGAAGTAAACAGTTTCCTGGTAGTCTCAGATTCCATCTCTTTCTTTGAATACAGAAACAACTCTTCTATCTTGCGGTTAACCCATACCTGCTTCATGTCAATGATTTTTGTAATTCCGACCGGCGCATTCTGTAATATTATGCTAAGTTCTTGTGTAATATTGGATAGTTGGTTGGTACGCTCCTCCACTCTCTGCTCCAGAGATTCGTTGATCTGCTGGATTTCATAGAATTGTGTCGCCAGAGAATCCGCCATCTCCCTGAAATTGTAGATCAGATCGTTGGTCTCTATAATACCGCTTTCCGGCCAGACTACCTCTTTGCAATCCGCAAGCCTGACTGGCAACTCGTGCGTTATGGAGGCAAGATGCCCCAGTGTCACAACAATTTTGCGGCTGAAAAATTCGGCCAGTGCCAGCGCCACAAGCAAAATCAGGAACAGTAGTGTCAACTTGCCGGTATACTGGTCGTAGAGTCTTTTCTGGTAGGGCGCCACCGGCTGCTCCAGGATCAGTTTCCATTCCGACAGGTCGCCTATTGTTGTTTCCTCGATATAGAACGATCTTCGCCACCGTTCCATGATCGAAATATTATCTGGAAGAACCGGCACCCATTGACTGATTCCTTTATCAAGACGGTTAATAGTCCCTTTTTCGCGCACAAAGGGTGTCATGACCTTTTGATCCGTACGGTTGGTCATAATGACGTTGCCATTTTTGTCCAGCAGGGAAAAGAGCAAGGCATTTTCATCCGCGCTTTTGTCCAGATATTCCTCTAACTGCTGCAACCCCAGAACGCCGATGACATACCCGCCGTATCCTCCACTGATCACCACGGGTGCTAGTATCGAAACCACCGGTTTGGGATTGCCGATTCTACCCATGACCACTTCCGATAGCATCGGTGTGAGATTTTTTTTCAATGTGGGTATGAATGGGCGATCGGCGTAGTTCTTGCCGATATTGCTCTTTCCCTGTTCGTCCAGCAGAGGGAAGAAGGCGGTGACGGACGCATCTCTGCCCAGCAGCCCAACCCGCAGAAAATTGACATCCGACTTCTTTGTCTGCTCCAGATAGGATTGCATCTGCTTCGGAGTTTTTGAAACAGCCATCTCCGCCAAATTGAAAATGGCCGATTTTCTATTAAATAGCCATGTCTTCAAACGTAGAGACACTCTACCGCTCTCCTGGATCAGCGAGTTGCGAATTTGGCGGTCGGTTTCGGCAAAATCGGTTCTACTGCCGACCGCCAGCATGATCAGCGCCGGGCACAACACGAAAAAGGCCAGCAGGTTGTAAACGATGTCATGGTATGAGATCAACGAGGAGCGCGATCTAAGTCCAAAACCGGTGAAGATCAACCGGGCGACAAGGGCGTTGAATATACCGTTCACCGCCTGTTTGGACATGACAATATATGTATGACTTAAAGGGACATGCATGACTGCGTGATAGAAAATGTAAGCCAGCGGCATGCCGATGACAAGCCAGTAGAGGGTATCGGCCAGCACCATTCCGATTTTGCTCCGCAGCATGAGCCATCCTACAAATGCCACCTCCGCGGTTATGATGACGATGGCGTAAGGGTGATTCCAGAGGATATAGGTGTAACTGGCGATGATGGCAGCCGCCGGAATGCCCCGGGCAAGCCCGAAGAACTGCAATGCCAGGAAGGCGAAGATGCTGCCGAAGAGGAAGTCGACATTGAGGAAAATCTCGAACTTGAAATAGTTACCCGCCAGACCGGCGACGATGAGCGCCAGGAGGAGTGGGATGCTGTATTTGCTTGATATGCTGTTGTTGGCGGAGAGTGTGGCCTGCATTCCTGCTCCCTGAAACGTCACTGGTCTCTGTTTTGACGGCATCTTGAATTTAATACTTTAAACGGCAATTGAGCCGCAAAACAGAAAAAACGCTGAAAAAACATAAAGGTAAAATAGGAACAGGTTAATAAATTCTTTTCTCTGAAACTATATCGCCATTCTTCCGGATTACAACTAGCAACATGGTTGATTATTACTATTTATCGATCTATTAGCCTCAATCGCTGATAAACCTCAAAATAGCTCCGTGCCTCCGTAGTTACCGAACAGTTCTGCTGCACGAAGTTTCTCCCCGCCTCTCCCATTTCAATTCCCAATCCCCGGTTATGAAGCAACGGACGCACCAGTTCGCTGAGTTCATCGTTGCTGTTGTAGAGCCATCCGGTTTTGCCGTGACTTATCAACGACCGGTTGCCCAGAACATCACGCGCCAGAACCGGTTTGCCCATGATCATCGCCTCCAGAAGTGTGTTTGCCATCCCCCCTTCGAAAAGAGAGCAGTTGAGAACCAGATCCGACGCGGCAAAGAGATCACCCATCCGCTCGTGCTGTACCTCCCCCATCATATGGACCCATGGCAGAGAAGCGACCCTCTCCCTGATACCGTTGGCATAGAGCGGGTCAAGGTCTCCACCGGCCAGATGCAGACGGAGGAAGGGAAACTCTTCAGCCATTGATGTCAGGGCATCTATGGCGGTTGCGATCCCCTTGACCGGACGGATGGCGGCCGGCAACAGTATCATGAACTCATTCTCACTGCGTGGATACGGTTGACTTACCGGCAAAGGAGCCACCCCCTGGGGGATGACTGAAATCATTCCGGCAATTTCAGGAAAGGATTCAGCCAGGTGGAGGGCTACCAGCGGATCAAAGCATGTCACGGCGGCAGCATCTTGAATGGCCTGGCTCGTTGACTCATGGCAGCGCAAGCCAGGATCGAACAGGTCGCTGCCGGTGATGGTTACCATGTATGGGATTCCCAACAGACGCGCCTCCGTTCTGGCGGCCGGACCTGCATGATGAGCATGAAAGGCGTGCAGCAGGTCGGGGGATATCCGACTCAGCAATCTCCGCCGTTCCGCCGGCAAAACAGTATCCAGCGATACTGTAGTAACCCGGCATCCTGTCAGAGGCAGATAGTTGGCGATTCGGCTTACCGTAGTTATGTTCCCCCTGGCCGGTCCTCTGGAAAACGGAGATATCAGCGCGACGTTAATAGGATTCATGGCAGTTTTACTTCCACGGCAACGTTTTTGAGCGGCATGTAGACACGATTTGCCAACTGGCGGAACTCAGCGCCCAAAGGCTCTTCATCCCTGAAACAGAATGCCATTGATGGGTTTGAAGATTCTCCAGGGAATTCTGAATCCCGCTCTCCACGCCATTCGATAGCGGCTCTGTTCATTCCGTCTGTCAGGAAGAGCCAGGAACTCTGCGGGAAGAAGGGCAACGGTCTTTGCATTCCCTCGGCGTACAGTTCGAGAAGATCTGTCAGTATTTCACCTGCATTCTCCAGTGGCGGCAGTTCCAGGATCAGGTTACTGGAGATCATAATGCTGTCGCGCGGGTATCCCTGCTGCTTGAGAGCATTAAGCAGCAGGTGGTCAATCCAGATGGAAAGGCGGTCCTTCCCTTTCAGGGATGCGCAGCGCCAGCGGAGGTGTTTTCCTGATTGCATTTCATTCAGTACGCCGAACAGATCGGAAACACCGAGATCGAGGTCGATGTCAAGCCGCTCTAACGGTTTGTCAAGACGTTGAGCAACTATATCCGCAAATACACGGCTTTTCTGCCAAGCTATGTCGAAGGCGGCTTTCCCGGCGGAAAGCGGCGGAAGAATGCAGCGGGAGCGGGCTGCAGAATAGCAATCCGCTTTTGAGGCTCCCGAGATAATCTGCGTAACAAGTTCCTGGGAGAGGGAGTAGTCCGTTAAACGGTCAAGCGAGAATGGTTCCCGTTCATCCGGTTCTTCGGAGAGGTTGAGTGGAGTTATCTTCAAACGGTTTTCGAGGAAAGCGGCTGACGGATTTGACAGGAAGCGCTTTAACTGCCGGATCTCGACCCGGGCTGCAAGGCTCTTATCCGGCGGGAGCGGTCCCGTCATGAAGATGCGGCGTTTAAGCCCGGCCAGGCGCCGTGCTTCAAGGGCATCTGCAGATTCAGTGTCATAGCTGAAAAGCCTGCTATCGGCGGAGTCATCGAAGTAGGCGTCGCTAAAGCCCTGTAGCCGGTGATGGCGCAGAATTACCGGCGCTTCACCACTCTTCCCGCTGACGAAGCAGCTATTGACATAGTCTTGAAGCTCTGCCACCAGAACCGAGGGGCTAAACGGGCTGTTATCGATGTTACTCTGACCATCATAGCTGATGCAGAGACGCTCCCCGGCCGACATGAGCGCCTCAAGAAAAAGATAGCGGTCTTCATCGCGCAGAGAGCGGTCCCCGCGCCGCCGCGTTCCGGACATCAGGCTGAAGCCCGGTTGCCTGGAAGTGCGCGGAAACTGGCCGTCGTTCATTCCCGCCAGGCAAATTACGCGCATCGGTATGCTCCGCATAGGGAGCATGGCGCAAAAGGTTATTGCGCCCCCCATGAATCCGTACCCTCCGCCGCCACCCGTCAGAATCCGGATCAGGGTGTCGCTTACCGCATTCAGGGTAATCGGGCGATCAAATCCTGAGTGAAACTGCTTCTCACTCAGGCCGGCCAGCGCTTTGGCCAGCAGTGTCGGCCCGTTGTCTGCGGAATCATCTACTGTCAGCATGCTGGAGGCGGCATCGGAGAGGATATCTCTCCATACCGATAATGGATGCGGTTCGGCAAAAGAGGAGCGTATATGCCGTACATTTCTGATGAACTCGGCCAGCTTTCCGAGTGCCAGCGTTTGACTCCCCCCTATCGCAGAGTAGGGAAGAATGCCTTTGAAAGTTGCTGAACGGTCCGGCATCATGGCATATCCGAGAAAGAGCCGGTCAAGCCCTGCTTGCCAACTGAAGTCGGCGAAGGGGGGAAACCCCAACTCCTCTCGATGCTCTCCATCCAGTCCCCAGCGGACGCCGCTGCCATGAAGCCAGCTGCGGATCGACACCAGTTCTTCAGTAGTAATACGGAAGCGGTTCATGACAGAAGGGTTCTCCAGGAGGCCCAGAACCTCGTTAACACCGAAACGTCCGGATGATAATTCCAGAATGCCCAGAAATGACTCAATAAATTGACTTTCACGACGGACGCTCCGGTCGGCAATTGTGAAGGGGAGAGGGGGGCGCCCTGCGGGCCGGCTGCCGAAGACGGCGCTGATGTAGGTGGAGTAATTTTCTATATCCGGTATCATGACCACGATCTGCCGCGGTTCCAGATTATCAAGTTCATCGAACATCGACAGCAGATTGTCGTACAGGATTTCCATCTCCCGCATCGGGCCGTGGCAGGAGTGTATCTGTAGCGAGCGGTCCGAATCCGGGAGATAACACTTTGTATCGTCGGCAGTGCGGTCACGCAGGGTAAGTATGTCGGACTGGATCGTGGCGAGCATGGATCTGCTACAATCGGCTTTGTCGTTTGAATGCGGGGCGGGTATCTCACCATCTATCTCTTCAGATTCAAAACCGTACTCCAGAAGTGTCTCGAAAAACTCCTGCCCCAATGTGCCGAGTGAAGAGAGCAGGGGGTTGCCGGTCTCATAATATTCGACAGCCTCTTCCGGAGACCCCGATCGCAGGATCATCCCAGCCCTTTCTCTATTCGATATGATGTTGCCCCAGTATTGGCCGCAAGGGTTAAGGAGATAGCAGGTAACGTCGCAATAGGCGGACAAGAGCCGCAATGCCTCAAGGTGAAATGGCGGAAGATAGGAAATGCCGAACAGGCTTATGCGGCTGGGGAGCGCTGCAGGTTTGATGGCGCCTCCGGATCTGATCTTTCTGCCGAACTCGGCAAGTTGAGCCGCCCGATGCATGCTCCGGCAACCTGAGCTGACCGCCCGCCATAATAGCGGTTGCCACCCTTCACCTTCACCTTTGTCCCACTCCAGAATCGTTTCCGGGCGGAAGATAGTGTACTGGTCGAATGTGTCGGCGATAATGCGGGATATCTGCAGAAGACGGCGGTCGTCCCTGCCGCTGCCGAGATATGAAGCCACCTGATCGAATTCTCCCTTTTGGAGCAGTTCAGGGAGCAGGGCTGCGATACGCCAGGTCATGGTATCCGGAGTGAAGGGTGAAAATGTTTCTGCTTCGTTAAGAACAGTACGGAAACAGCTGTCAAGGAGGTCATTTGGAAATCTGAAATTGAGTCCGGCGGACACCCCATGACGCGTGGCAAGTTCCATGCAAATCCATCTGGCCATGCCGTTGCTGAGTACAACAATAATTTCTTGCTCCAGCGGCAACAGCGGCGGATTAAGGAGGTTATCGGCAAGCGAGAAGGCCAGCCGCTTCTGGGAACTGCTTGTTATCAGTCTGAGCCTGTGCATGACGTGAACTATACCGGATTTGGCTGGACAAACAAGCAGGAATTACTGTATTTGAATAGGATAGGGTATCATGCAAAACGTGATGGGCAGGTCTGCCCTGTTGCACTTTTGCATGAGACTCTGGTTGAGTCAGGATATGGCACAGCACGAGAGGAACAATAATAATGCTCAAAAGCATGACCGGTTATGGCAAGGGCGAAGCATCCGCATCGCTGGGAAGTTTCGCGGTCGAGATCCGTTCGGTCAATCACCGCTACGGCGAAGTTTCCGTGCGATTGCCGCGCGGGTTCATATCTCTGGAGAACGAAGTGAAGCGGATGGTATCGCTCGTTTTAAAGCGCGGCAAGATAGATGTGATTGTACAGTGGGAAGAGGCAACGACCTCTGACACCATTCCTCAGATTGATCTTGCGGCTGCACGTGGATATCGCGAGGCGTTTTCCCGGCTGGCCGATGAGCTGCAACTTGCGCGAGAAATCCCGCTGACGCTGATAATCGCACAAAAGGGGGTTATGAAAGATGCGATCAGCACAATCGATGCATCCGAATTTCAGCCACAGTTGGTCTCTGCCGTGCAGTCGGCGGTGATTGATATCGATGCAATGCGTGTACGGGAGGGGGATGCGCTGGCGATCGACCTGCTGGCGAGGCGTCAACAGATAGCCGAGTGGGCCGGCAAGATAGGTGTCAGGGTTCCGCAGGTAGTGGCCGAATATCGCCAGAAATTGAAGAGCCGGCTGGATCTGCTGCTGGATGGAATTGATATGGATGAAACCCGTTTGGCTCAGGAGATTGCGCTGCTGGCCGACCGTAGCGATATTACGGAAGAGCTGGTGCGGTTATCAAGCCATTTCAGCCAGTTTGACGAAACGCTGCGTTTATCAGAGCCGGTCGGGCGCAAACTTGATTTCCTGATGCAGGAAATGAATCGTGAGGTTAACACAATCGGCTCAAAATCGAATGATGCCCTGATAACTACACTCGTCATCCAGATCAAGGCCGAGATGGAGAAGATGCGGGAGCAGGTTCAGAATGTCGAGTGATTTGAAACTATTTGCCGGGTACTGCCTGTTTATTTATATGATGCTGTTCCGAACATTATATTTGCGAGGCTAATACATGAAACGAGAAGGCTTGACCTTAGTACTGTCTGCTCCCTCCGGCGCCGGCAAGACTTCGCTTTGTCGCGAGCTTTTAAATATTTATCCTGATATAAAAGAATCGGTGAGTTATACGACCCGCAAGCCGAGACCGGGTGAAGTTGAGGGTGAAGCCTATCATTTTGTTTCGAACGAAGAGTTTACGCGTATGGTGGATGAGGACGCCTTTGCCGAGTGGGCGCTGGTGCATGGCAACATGTACGGCACCGCATTGAGTACGCTTGAAGAAGCCCGTAAAAAGGGTGTTGACCTGGTGCTGGACATAGACTGCCAGGGAGCGCTTAAGCTGAAGGAGCAGTTTGACGGGGGCATTTATATTTTTATTCTCCCTCCCAGTATGGCTGAATTGCGCAGGCGGCTTGAAAACCGTTCATCCGATGCACAAGAGGTAATTGAGCGGCGTATACTGAGGGCCGCTGAAGAGATCAAGGAATCACGCTGGTATGACTATATCATTATCAATGATGATTTTGATGTTGCCTGCCGCGAGTTGTCAGCCATAATAATCACCCATCGCCGTAAAACATTCAGGATGATGGAGCAGGTCGGGAAATTGTTTGATATATGAGTGAAAACAGGGTATAAGGACAGTCAATTAATGCAGCAAAAAAGGAGTATTATCATGGCCCGTGTAACCGTTGAGGATTGTCTTGAAAAAGTGGAAAACAGATTTCAATTGGTAATGCTGGCATCCAAGAGGGTCAAGCAGCTTTACAAAGGGGCCCAGCCCTTGATACCACCCAGAAATAACCGATTGGTCGTAACCGCTCTGCGCGAGATAGCGGCCGGAAAAATCAATTTTGAAGTCGGCAAAAAGCAGCGCGCCAACTAACCTGCCATTTAAGGGTGAAGACGGATTAAACCCTGTCTTCGCCCTTTTTTTATCCAGCCTCCTGCAGTCCAAAATTTCGATTCTATACAGGCGAATGCTAGAACATGATCCGGCTTAATGACATCCTTGACAAGGTGACGGCATATAATCCGACGGCTGATCTTAATATCATCCGCAAGGCATATGTTTACTGCGCCAAGGTTCATCAGGGGCAAACCCGTCTATCGGGAGAGTCCTACATCATCCACCCGATGGAAGTGGCCGGACTGCTGGCCGATCTGAAGCTGGATGTCCCCAGCGTAGTAACCGGCTTCCTGCACGATACCATAGAGGACACCCTGGCTACATCCGAAGAGTTGACCGTAATGTTCGGCAGCGAGATTGCCGCACTGGTTGATGGTGTAACCAAAATCAGCAAAATAGATTTCAAGACCAAGGAAGAGAGCCAGGCCGAAAATTTCCGCAAGATGCTGTTGGCGATGGCTGTCGATATTCGCGTTATTCTGGTCAAGCTGGCCGACCGTCTGCACAACATGCGCACACTGGAGTTCCAACCGGAGCCAAAACAGCGCAGAATAGCCCGGGAGACGATGGATATCTATGCTCCTATCGCCAATCGCCTCGGAATTTCCTGGGTTAAGGTGGAGCTTGAAGATCTCTCGTTTCGCTATCTTCATCCTGAAATCTATTTCGACCTGGTGAAGAAGATATCTCTCAAAAAACATGAACGGGAAGCTTTTGTTGAGGAAGCAAAGGGCATCATTTTTGAAAAGTTGTCGTTTTACGGAATTCACTGCGAAATATCGGGGCGGAGCAAACATCTGTACTCCATCTACCGGAAAATGGAGAAACGGAATGTGGAGTTTGAAGAGATCTATGATCTTATCGCGCTTCGTATTCTTGTCGCGGATGTCCGTGAATGCTACGAGGTGCTCGGTGTGATCCATTCGGCCTGGAAGCCGATTCCGGGACGATTCAAGGATTATATTGCCATGCCGAAGGGGAATATGTATCAATCCCTGCATACGACGGTTATCGGTCCGCATGGCGACCGGATGGAGGTTCAGATCCGTTCCCACGATATGCACAGCGTTGCCGATGCGGGGATTGCTGCGCACTGGAAGTACAAGGAGGGGAAGGGGTACGACGAGAAGGAGGTCAAGCGCTTTGCCTGGTTGCGGCAGCTTCTGGAATGGCAGAATGAGCTGCAGGACTCCAAGGAGTTCATGGATTCCGTCAAGTTTGAGCTGTTTCCCGAGGAGGTCTATGTTTTTACGCCCAAAGGGGACGTAAAAGGGCATCCCAAGGGTTCAACCCCTATAGATTTTGCATACAGCGTTCACACGGATGTCGGCCACCGCTGTGTCGGGGCCAAGGTCAACGGCAAACTGGTACCCCTCAAGTACGAGCTTAAAAATGGCGATATTGTCGAGATAATCACCTCGCCTCACCACACCCCCAGCAAGGACTGGCTCAAGATAGTCAAGAGTTCCAGAGCCAGGAACAGGATCCGTGCCTGGATCAAAACGGAGGAGCGTAAGCGAAGCATCGGCCTCGGTCGTGAAATCTGTGAAAAGGAGTTCAGAAAATATTCGCTGAATCTGCAAAAAATCCAAAAGTCCGGTGAATTCAAAAAGATTGCCGGAGAGTTCGGCTTTGCTGCGGACGACGATCTGCTTGCGGCGGTCGGTTACGGTAAAATATCCAGCGGCCAGATTATTGGAAAATTATTGCCTAGCGAGAAGATCAAGGAGAGGGCCGATCATAAGGAAACAAGGCTTGAGGCGGTCATCAACAAACTCAAGGGAAAATCAGCGGGTGCGGTTGAAATAAGCGGGATAGACGATGTGCTTGTCCGTTTTGGAAAGTGCTGCAATCCGGTGCCGGGGGATGAAATAATAGGATTTATCACCCGTGGCAAGGGGGTAACGGTTCATACCTCCGATTGTCAGTTCGCCCTCGAGAGCGATCCCAATCGACGTATAGACGTTACTTGGAATAGACTGAAGAGTGCGGCGCTGCCGGTCAAGATCCGTGTTTTATGTCATGATGTTAAAGGTATTCTGGCAAATATGACGATGGCAATCACTAACAGTGAGGCCAACATCTCCAGCGCTCAAATCCAGAGTACTGTGGATCAGCGCGGAGAGAATAACTTTGAAGTGAACGTGATCGATTTAGCGCACCTGCAGAGAGTGATGAATGCTCTGATGAGGGTAAAAGGCGTTATCAAGGTGGAGAGGATAAAACAATGAAACTGGAGATAGTCACGACCGATAACTCCCCGGCGGCAATCGGTCCGTATTCGCAGGCGATAAAATCGGGGAATATGCTGTACTGTTCGGGGCAGATCCCGCTGGACCCCGTCACAGGAGAGATGGTTTCCGGAGATATTACTGCTCAGACAGAGAGAGTGATGAAAAATATCGCCGCTCTCTTGTCCGCCGCAGGCGCCGGGTTCGACGATGTCATTAAAACCACTATTTATCTGGTTGATATGGGGGACTTTGCTTCAGTTAACGAGATCTATGGCCGATGTTTTAAAAACCATAAACCTGCCAGGTCTACCGTTGCGGTAAAGAGCCTTCCGAGGGGGGCGCTGTTGGAGATCGAAGTGATTGCAGGTCTGTGACCGGCATGACGCCGGCAAAAACAGCCGCACCCCTGCGTCGGAGTTCGGCTGTTGGATGCTGACTGAAAGTTATAAACGCCTAGAGCGCTTTAGTTACGTGTCCGGAGCGGATACAGCGGGTGCAGACCTTGATGGTGGATACGCTGCCATTTCTGACGGCCTTGATTTTCTGAAGATTGGGATACCAAACGGTGCGGGTCTTGTTGTTTGCGTGGCTGACATTGTTGCCGAAGCTGGGACCTTTTCCGCATATTTCACATTTTCTTGACATATTTTTGTCCTCCATTGATAACTGAAAGAGACTGTATAGCAGAGTGATGCGGTGGTTGCAAGAAAATTTTGGATATAGGCATGAATATAATCAAGGCATTAATAACATTGGTTGTGATAGCACTGTTTGCCGTAACGGTTCTCTTTATCGATTTTACATACAAGACTTTTTCGTATCGTCAGATTTCGGGAAAAGCCGATGCAATTGTCGTGCTGGCCGGCGGTAAGGGGAGGGTAGAGGAGGGTGTCCGCCTTTTCCGGGAGTCGCGGGGAAAATACCTTTTCTTTATCGGAGTCGATCCATCTGTGCGAAAAAGCGACTTGTATCGCCCGCTGCCGGGCGATCCCTCCCAGGATAAGATCATACTGGAGAAGGCTTCGCGCAATACTCTGGAGAATGCGATATTGGGACGCGATTTAATAGTGCGCCATGACATCCGCTCGATCATCCTTATTACATCCCGTTATCACCTCAAGCGATCATCGATCCTGTTTCGCAACTCACTTCCCAAGGATATTGCCATTTATCCCTATCCGGTTGACTCAATCAAAATGAAGGAATCCTGGTGGAATCATGGGGGGAGTTTCCATCTGCTGTTCCGTGAATTTTATAAATACTGCATGTACCGCTCATTTTTTCTGCTGGTCCCCGATGAGCTGTGGGAGTCTGGTATGCCGGCCATACCGGGTAGGTGAGCCCCTTTCATCTTTCAACAATATCTGCTAAAGTCATCGCCGCAGCTTGAGAGCAATCTTAGAATTGGAAAAGAGAAAGGATTATATCCGATGAATTATATCAGTACCCGCGGCGGCATTCAGCCGATACCATTCAAGGATGCAGTCATGATGGGTCTGGCCTCCGATGGAGGCCTGCTCCTGCCGCAATCGTACCCATCCGTTTCCAGAGAACAGCTTGAAGCGTGGAGGTCGCTCAATTATCCGGAGTTGGCTTTTGAGATTATATCCCGTTTTGTCGATGACATTCCGATAAACGAACTCAAGGCCATCATTGACCGCTCTTACGCTACCTTTACACACCCGGAGGTTACTCCGGTTTTGAAAGAGGATGGAATATACATTCTGGAGCTGTTTCACGGGGTGACTCTGGCATTCAAAGACGTCGCCCTTCAGTTTCTCGGAAATCTTTTTGAGTATATCCTGGCCGAACGGAATCAAAAATTAAATATAGTCGGAGCCACGTCGGGGGATACCGGCAGCGCCGCTATTCATGGTGTGCGTGGCAAAAAAGGGATCACCATCTTCATTCTGCATCCGCATG
Source organism: Desulfuromonadaceae bacterium (assembly GCA_028712665.1). Taxonomy (GTDB): domain Bacteria; phylum Desulfobacterota; class Desulfuromonadia; order Geobacterales; family Pseudopelobacteraceae; genus JACRCG01. Next base: position 7,816 of record JAQTRC010000033.1, on the reverse strand, counting down.
GCAAGACCTCGGCGGTTCAGGCTCTGCAGATGACGTCGGTCACCGATGCCAATGTCCACAATATAGCTGTCCATGGTACCTTCGATGATTGCCAGGATATGGTAAAAGCGCTCTTCGGAGAGTTGAAGTTCAAAGACGAATACTCTCTCGGAGCGGTTAATTCAATAAACTGGGCGCGGGTTCTGGCTCAGGTTGTCTACTACTTCTACGCATGGCTGAGGGTTAATGAAGAGGGAGATAAACAGATACACTTCTCTGTTCCAACCGGAAACTTCGGTGATATTTTTGCCGGTTATGTTGCAAAGAGGATGGGGCTGCCGATCGGCAAGCTCCTTTTGGCAACGAATGAAAATAACATCCTGACACGATTCATAAACGGAGGGGACTATTCGCTTGGCAATGTAGTACCAACGGTTTCCCCCTCCATGGATATTCAGATAGCATCAAATTTTGAACGCTACCTGTTCCACCTGTTTTGTGATGACCCTGACCGCGTGAAGGCTGCATTTGCGGAGCTAAAAGAGCGTGGCCGTATTTCTTTCACCCCCGCCGAGATGCTCAAGGTTCGTGCTGATTTTTGCTCCTATTCGGTTAATCAGTCCGCTACGCTGGAAACGATCCGGAATTTCCATGAAGAAACCGGGTATCTCCTCGACCCCCACACGGCTGTCGGCGTCAAAGCAGCTCTGGAGATACTTCCGTCTGATTCTGCCAGAATATGCCTGGCAACAGCCCATCCGGCAAAATTCTCCGAAACGGTGGAAAAGGCGCTCGGGAAAGCGGTGCCTCTCCCTGAATCGGTCAAGGAGCTGCAGGGAAAACCGACCCGTTGCGAGATCATGGATCCCGATCTCGAAAAGGTGCGGGAATTTATAGTTGCACATGCCGGGTAAGAGCCGCGAAAATGTCTGAAAAAGGGAATATAGCCCGCGCAGCCGGAATCCTGGGAGGCGCCACGATGCTTTCACGCATCATGGGGATGGTCCGGGATATGGTCGTGTCACGTCTGTTTGGGGCCGGACTTGCTACAGACGCTTTTTTTGCCGCATTTCAGATACCTAACATGCTGCGCCGTTTTTTTGCAGAAGGCGCCCTCACGGCTGCTTTTGTGCCTACATTTTCAGCAGTTCTCAAGCAGCGGGGCGATGAAAAAGCCAGAGAACTTGCCAACATCTGTTTTACATTATTGACCATTGTAATGGCTGCCATAACCCTCGCAGGCATCATATTATCCCCTTACATTGTCAGCCTTATGTTTCCCGGATTCAGGTCAGTACCGGGCAAATTCGAGTTGACTGTTCTTTTAAACCGTCTGATGTTCCCCTACATCTTCTTTATCAGCCTGGTCGCGCTCTGCATGGGCATCCTTAATACTGTCCGGCACTTCTTTACCCCCGCCATCTCTACTGTATTTCTCAATATTTCGATGATACTTGGGGCACTCTGTCTGAATGGTTTTTTTGAGGTTCCGATCACTGCGCTAGCCGTTGGTGTTCTGTTGGGCGGCTTTTTGCAACTGATTATTCAACTGCCGGTGCTTTGGGATAAAGGCTTTCCGGTCAGACCGAATTTTGATTTCAGTAATTCCGAGGTTCATAGAATAGCCATGCTGATGCTTCCGTCACTGTTCGGCGTAGGTGTCTATTATCTCAACATCACCGTCAGTTCCATCCTCGCCTCGCTGCTACCGCAGGGAAGCGTTTCCTATCTCTATTATGCACAGCGTTTATTCGAATTTCCCCAAGGTATTTTCACCGTTTCGGTAGCACAGGCGGTCTTGCCGTCCATGAGCAAGCAGGCGGCGGAAGGCGATATGACAGGTATGAAGGATTCACTCTCCTTCGCACTCCGTCTGACACTTTTTATCACCATTCCGGCTATGGCCGGCCTGATGGCATGTTCGACTCCGATTCTCAGCCTGCTATTCATGGGTGGCGCCTTCGATTATTCAAAAGTTATCAACTCGGCCGAGGCCCTGATATATTATTCATTCGGGCTTTCGTTTGTCGCGCTGACCAGGGTACTGGCCCCGGCATTTTATGCCTTAAATGACACAAAAACTCCGGTAGCTAGCGCGTTTATAGCATTTATTCTCAACCTTTGCTTGAGCCTGGCCCTGATGGGGCCTCTGAGGCATGGAGGTTTGGCGCTTGCGACCACTCTTTCCGCATTTGGCAACATGTTGATGCTGCTATGGTTTCTGAGGCGTAAAATAGGCTCTTTCGGCGGACGCAGCATTATGCTGACAGGGTTGAAATCGCTGTTGGCAACAGTGCCGATGACGGCAGCTGTTCTGTATGCATGTACTTTTGCAGATTGGTCGCTGGCCGGAGATAAAATGCTGAAGTGTGGCGTGTTAGGGGGTGCTATTGCAGCCGGGGTTGTCATCTATATGGTCGCAGTACGACTTCTAAAAACTGAAGAGATGTTTGCGGCTGTTTCAATGTTGCGGAAGAAATCAGGGAAGGGGTAGAGCTATGGTAGAGGAATTCAGATCGATATTTTCGACATGCTTTGGTGATGGGGTGATCCATGCGTCGGAGCGGGGCGTTACCGGGGTCGATCTTCCGGATTTAAGCAAGATTGCAGCGGCATCTCACGAAACGGCTCCAAGGCTCAAATCGTCTTCCCTGACAGAATATGCCTCTGAATTATTGCATAGATATTTTAGCGGAGAACCGATCGAGTTTAAGGATATTCCGGTGGATCTTTCCGGTATCCCTCCTTTCAGATCCAAAGCCTTGCATGCAATTAGAGCTATTCCCTATGGAGACGTCCGCAGCTACGGGCAGATTGCGGCTGAGTGCGGTTCTCCCCATGCTGCCCGTGCCGTCGGTGGCGCGATGGCATCAAATCCTATGCCGGTCATTATTCCTTGTCACCGGATAGTAGGGGGGGATGGACGGATGACCGGCTTTTCCGCTTTAGGGGGCGTAACGGCTAAAATGATGTTATTAAGGATGGAAGGAGTTGAATTTAAAGGGTTGCTGGTATGCCGGAATAAGCTGGTTATGAACAGTTATTCTAATCATTGAAAAATTTATATGAAGCAGTAAATCAGCTTATCGACGTAACAGCATATATTTACTATACAAGATTGTAACTGGTTGAAATTACGTTGATATATTGGTGTATAAAAAAACGGCAGAACAGTGAAATCTCTTGCAGAAATGTCACTTTTGATTCTCGTCAACACGATTGTCCACAAGTTATCAACATTTTTTGTGGATAAAAAAACATCCTTGTAAAATCAGTTACATCGCTCAAATGATCTTTACGGTTTAACAGCGCGCTCCTCTTTTTTAACCTGTTCCCATAATATATCCATCTCATCAAGCGTAGCATCACTCATTTGACGCCCCTCTCTGTACAAGGCATCTTCGACATACGAAAAACGTTTCTGAAAGCGGCTAATGGTCTTTCGTAGAGCCTCCTCCGGATTTAGTGACAGGAACCTTCCAAGGTTTACGATAGCAAACAGAAGATCCCCCAGCTCATCCTCCATTCTTTCCGCGTTGCCCCCCGCCCAGGCTTCCTCAAACTCATGGAGCTCTTCCATAACCTTGGCAAAGACCTGATCGGAATGATTCCAGTCGAAACCGACGCGAGAGGCTTTTTCTGTTATCTTATGAGCCTTCAGCAGTGCGGGGAGATGCGGTGGTACACCGGAAAGTGCGGACGTGCGTTCCGCCCCTTTTTCCTCTCTCTTTATCCGTTCCCAGTTTTCTATCTGGGCATTGCTGTCGCTGATATCAAGATCGCCGAAAACATGCGGGTGTCGCCTGACAAGCTTTTCGCAAAGGGTGCCGATGATATCGTTGATATCGAACTGGCCTGATTCTTCGGCTATTACAGCATGGAATACCGGCTGCAATAACAGGTCGCCAAGTTCTTCCTTTAGATGCTCAGGCGATTTTGCGTCAATAGCCTCAATCACCTCGTAAGTCTCTTCCAGCAGGTAACGGGTCAGGCTCTCATGGGTCTGTTCAGCATCCCATGGGCACCCTCCCGGTCCGCGAAGTTTTCTCATGATGGCCAACAGTCGCTCAAAGTCAGTCCGGTTCTTGTCCATGATCATCTCTATATTCACCCTCCTAAACTTGACTGGCGGATTAAATATATGTCTATCAATACAAATTACAATAAAAAAACAGATTCCTGTCTGTCCGGAAAAGTGATGCTCTTGAAAAATGGATGCGCCGGAGTGTGCCTTTATCTGAAATTTCTGAATAAACAGCTTTACAACCATGTAAAAATATGAACAATTACAAAAACAATTATCCTATGTTTTAAATAAAATTTAAGTTAATCAGTATGTTATCAGGTAACCTGCGATAACTTCCTTTTAGTGCGGCAGATTTTAATAATATTTTTGAGCGGGGGAAACATCATGAATTCAGTGGATGCAATGTCGTTGCAGAGATTGCTGGAACGACGCAATGAAGAGCTGGCCTCCATGATTGAAATCGGCAAGACTCTGACCTCCTGTCTGGACATTCATAATGTTCTCGAAACAATTATGAAGCAGGTTGAGAGATTGATTAAACCAAAAGCCTGGTCTCTACTCCTTGTTGACAGGGATTCTGGCGACCTTGTTTTTGAAATAGCTGTTTCCAAGGTTGGAGAAAAATTGCGGGGATATCGATTGGAGCGTGGTAAAGGAATAGCCGGTTGGGTAGCGCTGCACGGTCAGCCGCTGCTCATACCGGACGTAAGTAAGGATGATCGTTTTGCCGTCCATATTGATGAACAGGTGGTTTTTACCACCAGATCGATAGTATGCGTCCCTATGAAGATAAAAGATCAGGTCATAGGGGTTATTGAGCTCGTTAACAGCCTGGAAGAGCCTGATTTTGATGAGAGCGATATATCGCTTGTCTCTACAATTGCCGATTTTGCGGCTATAGCGCTTGATAATGCCCGTAATTACGAACGAATAAATGAGTTGGTAATTACTGACGATCTAACTGGTTTGTTTAATTCCAGGCACTTTGGAGAGCTTATTGATATTGAGCTTGACCGTTCAATACGCTACAAGGAAGAAATTTCACTAGTTTTTCTGGATCTTGACCACTTTAAGAGCATAAATGACAAGCATGGACATCTTGTGGGGAGCCGGATTCTGGGAGAATTCGGCAAACTGATCGGCAGACATATCCGGTCGTCAGATATGGCCGCACGCTATGGAGGGGACGAGTTTACGATCATTCTTCCGCACACCGGAAAAGAGCAGGCGGTAAAAATGGCTGAAAACCTGCTTGATATCATGAAAGCGACCAAGTTCATCTCCGACGATGACCAGTTAATTCCTTTAACAGCCAGTTTTGGTGTCGCAGCTTATCCTGACGATGCCGACAGCAGAGCAGATTTGATCAAAACTGCAGACATAGCGATGTATGGCGCCAAAGAGGGGGGAAGAGCCGCTGTCAGAGGATTTTAAATAATGATGTTGCCTGTTTGACGCCAACAGTGCTATATGTAGCTTGTTCGTGAACCACAGAGGTTACCAGACCCTGTGGTTTTTTCTTTGGCCAAACTTACTAAAAGGAGCATTAATCCCGCATGATAGCAGCATCTAATCTGACACTTTCCTACGGCAAAAGAGTCCTTTTCAAGGATGTAAACATCAAGTTCACGCCGGGCAACTGCTACGGACTGATAGGCGCCAACGGCGCCGGCAAATCAACTTTCCTCAAAATCCTTTCAGGCGAGATCGAAGCTGACAAGGGGGATATCACCATCGGCGCCAGAGAGCGAATTGCGGTCCTCCGGCAGGACCAGTTCGCCTTTGATGACGAAACGGTCTTCAACACAGTCATCATGGGGCATAAGCGTTTGTATGACGTTATGACCGAACGTGAGGCTATCTACTCCAAGCCGGAGTTCAGCGAGGCGGATGGGGTTCGATCGGCAGAGTTGGAAGCTGAGTTTGCAGAGATGAACGGCTACGAGGCAGAAGCCGAGGCCGCCGTGCTTCTGAATGGACTCGGCATACCGGAGGATCTTCGAAGCAAAAAAATGAAGGAACTGGAGGGTGGCGACAAGGTTCGGGTGCTGCTGGCCCAGGCTCTGTTCGGGAATCCGGACGTGCTGCTGTTGGACGAACCGACCAACAACCTGGATCTGAAATCAATTTCCTGGCTGGAAGATTTTCTTTACCGCTTTCCCAATACTGTCATCGTGGTTTCCCATGACCGGCACTTCCTGAATCAGGTCAGTACCCACACAGCGGACATAGACTTTGGACGGATCCAGACTTATGTGGGCAACTACGATTTCTGGTATCACGCCAGCCAGTTGAACCTGAAACAGCGTCAGAACGAAAACCGCAAGATCTCCGAGAAGGCCGAAGAACTCAAGGCCTTCATCCAGCGCTTCAGCTCAAACGCTTCCAAGGCCAAACAGGCCACTTCGCGTAAAAAACTGCTGGAGAAACTCACTCTCGATGATATGCCGATATCTTCTCGAAAGTATCCGCATGTTCTCTTCAAGCCTGAACGCCCCTGCGGTGACATCATCCTTGAAATACAGGGTTTATCCAAGAAGATTGACGGCTTGGCAGTGCTGAACAGCCTCGACCTCATCGTGCGCAAGGGGGACAAAATCGCCTTTGTCGGAGGGAACACTCTCGCCCGGACGACTCTATTCCAGATCCTGGCGGGTGAGATGGAACCGGACAGCGGCAGCTTCCGCTGGGGTGTGACCATCACCAGCGCCTATTTCCCAAAGGAAAACAGTTCCTACTTCGAAAATGATCTGACATTGATCGAATGGCTGGGACAGTACTCACCCCCCACGGAAGGCGAAACCTTCGCCCGCGGTTTCCTCGGCAGAATGCTCTTTTCGGGTGATGAGGCGATGAAAAAGACCAGCGTTCTTTCCGGCGGCGAACGGGTACGCTGCATGCTTTCAAGAATGATGCTGTCAGGAGCTAATGTCCTGATATTGGATGAGCCGACCAATCATCTGGATCTGGAATCCATCACCGCCTTGAACGACGGCTTGATAGCCTATTCCGAGGTTGTTCTGTTTGCTTCACACGACCATGAGTTTGTTTCCACCATAGCTAATCGGATCATCGAAATCACCCCCAGTGGTGTAATAGACCGGGTCATGGGTTTTGAGGAATACCTGGAGGATGCAGACGTATCAGAGGAGAGGGATCAGTTGTACCACGGTCATGCAGATTTGACCCTGTAGGGAATAGGATTTTTCAGGAGACTTCACAATCTAAAAATATGCTTGCCAGTTTCTCAATTATGAGCATATATAGCGGGCATTTTGATGACGATTAATTTCCAGGAGGCGAGGATCCATGAGTTACATCAAAAGGTTATGTTCACTGTTATTGCTGTTGAGTGTTCTTCTGCTGTCAGGACGCCAGGCTTGCGCCACCGAAGGGGGGGGCGGAGCCTATCCGAATGGCGCCGAAGACTTTATGTCAGGGGCGGTTCCACCCCCGGGGACTTACTTCATCAATTACTTCACCTATTACTCGGCCGATAAACTTGCCGACAACAGTGGTAAAAGCGCTCTTCCGGTTTTCAAGCTGAATGTTACGGCTGATGTCCTGCGGTTAATTCATGTTACAGACAAACAGATCCTGGGCGGTTTCTGGGCGATGCACCTCTTCCTTCCAATCATGAACGTTGACGTTACCGTGCCCGGGGCCGCAAAAAGCAAGACCGGACTGGGCGATATCATTATTGATCCGTTCATACTGTCGTGGCATGGCAAAAACTGGCATGCGGCCACCGGTCTTGACTTATATATACCCACCGGCAGCTACGACAAAAATGATCTGGCAAATGTCGGG
>JAQTRC010000001.1 GCA_028712665.1 Desulfuromonadaceae bacterium | reverse complement strand
GTTGACTAAAGTAAAATCCATATATATGATATTCAAAAATTTAACGATCGAGGTTTGTCACTATGGAGTTCAACAAAGAGAGGCAGTTCAAAGCGGAGTCAGAGGTACTCAAGGTACTGGGCCATCCGGTCCGTCTCAAGATCGTTGCCGGACTCTGTTCGCGGGAATGCAACGTAAAGTATATATGGGAATGCCTCGGTCTTCCGCAGGCCACCGTGTCGCAGCACCTTGCCCTCTTAAAACACAAGGGTATTATTGAAGGGAGACGAGAAGGGGTTGAAGTGCATTACAGTGTCGTCAATCCTCTGGCCCAAAGAATCATTGCCTCTCTGTAGCGCCTCTTGATAAGACCGCTCCCGAGCCGATACGCTCTGAAGTTGAAGGTGTCCGGGCATATATGTATAAAACTTCATAGGTGGCGGGAATCCTGCCGTCTTGTCCATAATACTCACGGTATAACCGGGACGTTTCGTTGATGATACCGCGCCATCCCAGACCGGTCGCAGAACCGCCGGCAATTGCTCCGGCTCCTATGCTTTTAATGGAACGAAGAAGGGATGTGACATCGTCATACCAATCCTTTTCAGTCTCACAGCTCAGAATGACCTGTTCAAAATCCATCCCTTCCAAAATTAACTTTACATCGTCGACTGACCAGAAACGGTGGAGTCGAGACGTGCGTTCCCTGTTTTTATCGCCATCTTTTCGGGCTGCATCTCGAAAACATCTCTGCAGCTCGCCAAGGGTTCCTTCAGAAAAGAATGCAATACAGAGAGTGCCGCCCGGTTTTAATACCCTCCTCATCTCATGAAGGGAGTGAGACAAGCTTTGCACCCACTGCAAAGCTGAAGTAGATACGGCAAGATCAAAAGCAGCGCTCTTAAACGGAATCTTTTCGGCATCGCCGTTAACTACCAGACAATCAGACCCCAGCTTTGCGGCTGTGCGCAGGCACATATTATACGCCAGATCGACACCTGAGAGAGAAGCCTCTGGATAAATGCGTCTCAGGTTGTGAAGCAGAGCCCCGGTACCTGTTCCGACATCAAGTATTGTATCAGGTTCTTCGTCGAGATGCGTTTCGACAAATACGGCAAGATTATTCACCACCCTTTTCTGCACCGCCACGTGCCGGTCATATTCAGCAGCCCTACGGTGAAAGGCTGCCGCGATCTTTCCGGCATCAGACATTTCAGCCACACACTCTTTCTGCGAATTGAAGAATCTCCGTATTAAACTCCTCATGCCGAGTCAGAAAAGGGGCGTGTCCGGAGTGTACGAATACCTTTTGTCCGGCGGAGCGGATATTTTCCGCTAGGTAGTTTGAAGCCTGAGGAAGGCAGATTTTATCACTGTCGCCGTTAACAACCAGCGTGGGGGTAGTGATACCAGGCAGCAGATCACGCATATCCGCCGTGGCAAGAGATTCAAGAGCAGCAAGAGTGGAATCGGTATCCGGCGGCACTATTGAAGCAAGAATGGTCCGGATCTGATCGGCACTCTCCCTCCCCTCAAGTTCACCTTCTGCAAACATCCGGGCATGAAAACCTTCCACTGCACGGAGTGCATCACGACCAACCTTTATCCGCATGCCTGCAGCTTCGTTCCTCGCCAGTCCGTATGGAAAATCCGTTTTTGATGTAAAGCAGGGGGTTGCCGAGACCAGCACCAGGCCAGCCAATCGCTCTGATATTTCAAGATAGGCTTGCAGTGCGATCTGGGCACCCATCGACCAGCCGACCAGGATAATGCGGGATAGATCGAGAAAGCATAGAAGGTCGGAGAGGTCGGCGGAAAAGCTTTCAAAATCCAATCGACCGTATACGGCTTTTGAACTTCCATGCCCTCGAAGGTCGGGAGCGATCACCCTGAACAAATCTTGAAGCCCCTTGAACTGGTATTGCCAGATTGACGAGGACATGCACCATCCATGAACGAACAGAACAGGAACTCCTGTACCTGAATCTTCGAACCAGAGACGTTCTCCTGTACGATTTTCAAAAAAAGGCATCAGACAACTCCCAGACGTGAGCCAACTTTTCCAATTGTTTCGAGGGCTCGCTTCAGATCATCAATTTGGTGGGTAGCCATAATCGTGAAACGAATACGGGCGGAACCTGACGGCACCGTTGGCGGCCTGATACCCTGAGCAAAAACAGACCCCTCAAGTAAAGCCTCTGAAAAACGCATCGTAACCTCGGATTCTCCTGTTATTACAGGCATGATCTGGGTTGAACCATCCGGAACCGAAAACCCCATCTCCTTCAGGCCTTTTCTAAATAAATCAGAGTTGTCATGAAGTCGTTCACGGAGCTGGTCACCTTCTGGGGACTGTACAAGCTCAACCGCAGCATTGGATGCCGCCAGAACGACCGGAGGCAATGAAGTCGAAAAAATAAAACTGCGGCTACGGTTCAGAAGCAACTCGCGAAGCTCTGCAGACACAGCCGCATAGGCCCCGAAACTCCCCAACGCCTTGCCAAAGGTACCCATCTGGATATCCACCCCATCTGACACTTCCAGCAGATCAGCGCTTCCCCTCCCCCCTCGCCCCATAACTCCGCAGCCATGGGCATCATCCACCATCAGCAGGGCATCATGTTTCCGCTTGAGAGCAACCAGTTCTACCAAAGGGGCCATGTCACCATCCATACTGAAAACCCCGTCCGTAACGATCAGAGCGCGTCCATAGCCGCTCTGCCTCTCCATCACTCCGGCCAACTGCATATGATCGTTATGGCTATAACGAAACAGACGCGCCCCGGAGAGTCGTATCCCGTCCACGATACTGGCATGGTTGAGACGATCCGAATATACGACATCTCCACGACCGACCAGAGCCGGAATGATACCGGTATTGGCGGCATGGCCGCTGTTAAATATCAGGGCCGCCTCACTTCTTTTAAAGGATGCGACAGCCTGCTCCAGCTGTTCGTGAAGTTCCATGGTCCCGGAGACCAGGCGTGAAGCGCCGCTTGAAGTGCCATAGCGTTCAACCGCCCGTATCGAAGCTTCGGCAAGCGCAGGATGATCGGCCAGCCCCAGATAATTATTCGAACAGAGCAGCAGAACCTCACGCCCGGAGAGCATGACTTTCGCCGACTGCCGTCCGGATATCAGCCGTGTACTCCGGAAAAGACCCTGATTTCTGATCTCTTCAAGTTCATCATGTATCGATCTGTTCATCTCCCCCCCTGATCGTCAACCAATATACCATGTCATGGTTGACAATCTGTTCAAAAAAAATGAGCTTTCCTGGATTAGTTATAGAAACTGTTTTTAAGTAGTGACAAACTCAACTATAAAGTCACCTGAAAAACGTAAATGATCCGCGTTTTGCCATGCAATAATCAGATTTTCGTTTCGCTCAGGATGGCAGTAATTTGCCATTATTTTGCCGGAGTACTACTACAAAAATGCGGTCTTGCCAGTGGCTTGAAGCTGTTCAACAATCTTCTTGACGTCCTGACAGCGGTCGCGATCACAGACAAGGATGGCATCAGGCGTCGACACGATGACCAGATTGCTGACTCCCACAGTTGCCACCATCCTGTTATCGGAGTAGATCAGGCAATCCGTGGAATCAATGGCAACGTGCCCGCCTGCATTGATGCAAACGGTGCCGTTGGAGTCAGGCTCAACCACATCCGGCAGGGAGTTCCAACTTCCCACGTCACTCCACCCCATCTCGACCGGCACCACCTGTACCCTCGATGATTTTTCCATAACTCCGTAATCAATGGATATACTCTCGATATCCTTATAGACCGTTACAATCTGTTCATCCAGATCAGACAACTCCCACACATCGCCGGTAAATGAAATACCTGAGAGTTTTTTATGCAGTGCCGGCAAAAATGATTCCATTTCATTCAGGATAGTATCCGCCCTCCAGACGAACAGCCCACTGTTCCAAAAAAAATTCCCCTCTTCCAGATAGCGTATGGCATCCTCAATCGGCGGTTTTTCGACAAAACGTCTGACCGGAAACGGCCCTTCGCCTCTCAGATCCATATCGGCCTCAATATAACCATAGCCGGTCTCCGGACGGGAGGGAATGATTCCCAACGTTACCAGATAACCATTTTTTGCGGCATGACCGGCATGAATCAAAGCATCACTAAACGCTTCTTCGTCTTTGATGAAATGGTCCGCCGGTAGAACAAGCATAATACCGGTCGGATCGTGGGCGGCAATGATTACCGCAGCCAGACCTATTGCCGATGCTGTATTTCGGGCTACCGGTTCGGCTATAATATCGATCGGAACCTTGCGATAAGGGATTAGTTGCCGTTCACTCTCCTCTGCCTGTAACAGGCTTGTTATAACTAGGATTCGTTTCGGTTTCAGAGGCAGCACACGTTCTACCGTTCGCTGAAGCATGGAGCTTTCGCCGGTAATAGAGATAAGCTGCTTGGGGCGGGCAGTTCGTGAAAGCGGCCAGAATCTGGTGCCTGAACCTCCAGCAAGAATAACAATATACATCTGTAGTTCCTCCGTTACTTGTACTGGATCCTGTTGATAAAATCGGCTACTTCCCGGGCCAGGCTGCTGATCGTCTCGGTCGTGTCTAGTACATCCCAAAGGGTCTGGCGGAAATAAGCCACCTCATGTCCATCGGTTCCATCCCGCAAACTGACAGTTACCGATACACGAAAACGTCCCAGGTGCGTAAAACGCCCCTTGAGAACCAGTGTCGAGGGGGTCACCTCTCCGTTTCGCGACACGCTCGGAAATGAATGACGCGACTTGATGTAGCGTTCAATATGTTCCGATAATTCTCCCGGCATCTGGGAATAGAGATGATCGCGCTGGCTCATCCCGGCTTCCTTTACATCGGTGTATAACTCACGCTTTAAATCAAGATCCTGAATGACAATGGATTTGTAGGTGTACATCGGTTTCTGGTTCGTAACTACCTCTTCTTCGACGATTGACGTAGAGGTGGCGGAACAGGCGGAAATAAGCCAGAAAACAAACAGAAGAACCAGCAATCCCGGCAGATGGATGGCACTCCTGAAATCAGCCGGCATCGGCGATTCCGCATCGGTCATAATCATCATCAAAGCGAACGATGTCATCTTCACCCAGATATTCGCCATTCTGAACTTCGATAATCACCAACGGAATCTTGCCAGGATTTTCCAGGCGGTGGTTCCGCCCGATCGGTATAAAAGTAGACTCATTTACATTTACAACAATTTTCTGGTCATCGCACGTCACCAAGGCAGTACCGGAAACAACGATCCAGTGTTCGCTGCGATGGTGGTGCATCTGCAACGATAATCGCTTACCAGGTTTGACCTCTATACGTTTGATCTTGTAGCTGGTGTTTTCATCAAGAACCGTATATGTGCCCCAGGGGCGATCTCCACTTTTCATCAGATAATCCTTTCGAGTCATTGAATAATTAAACGAAGTTTCAAGTACTCTTGCAAGGCCGCTCTCCATGAATGCATTTGAACTCCAGTATCCCTGACCAGTTTTCCGCAATCCAGAGTCGAATATAACGGGCGTCTGGCGGGACGATTCAACTCTTTCGTCGTCATCTTTTTGACCGACACGGCAAAACCGGCTTCCTCGAAGATAGCCTTGGCAAATCCGTTCCATGAACAGAACCCGGCGTTGGCAACGTGATAGATTCCGCGGCACCCATTATCCACCAGGGCAATAATGGCTTTGGCCAGATCGATTGTCGAGGTGGGAGAACCTATCTGGTCGTCCACCACGCCCAGTTCGTCATTGTCGGCAGCCAATTTCAACATGGTCTCAACAAAGTTTTTTCCATGGAGACCGTACAGCCATTGGGTACGCACGATCAGATGCTCCGGAGTGAAGGAGGCATTCATCTCGCCAGCCAGTTTGGACTCTCCATACACAGAGAGCGGATGTGGCAGATCATCCTCGACATAAGGGGTTCCTTTGCCGCCGTCAAAGACATAATCGGTACTGATCTGCACCAGCAGCGCGCCTATTTCCCTGGTTGCCAGCGCCAGATAAGCAACCCCCTCGCCGTTGACTTCCATCGCCTTTTCGATGTTGGACTCACAGCCATCAACATCGGTATATGCGGCACAGTTGATCACCACCCGGGGTCTCATGGATAACAAAACCCCCTGAACGGATTCCGGAGATGAAATATCCATGTCCTGAATATCAACCCCAGAGGCTCTGGCGCCAAGCAGTGCCATCAGGTCGCGGCCCAGCATTCCGTTCGATCCTACAACCAGAATCATACTGAACCTCTACCGTACTGCTGTTCATAATACTCGCGATACGCCCCGGAGGTAACCCCTTCCACCCATTCCTTATTGTCGAGATACCACTCTATGGTCTCTGCGATACCATTTTCGAAGGTGAAGGCTGGTTCCCATCCAAGGTCACGCTTCAGTTGTGAAGCATCGATGGCATATCGCCTGTCATGACCGGGCCGATCCTTGACAAATGTGATAAGGTGCCGGTTCTCTCCATCTGATCTCCCCAGACGGGTATCAAGCAGGTCGCAGACAAGATTGACAATATCGATATTTTTCCATTCGTTGTTGCCGCCAATGTTGTAGACTGAGCCTGGAACCCCCTTTTTCAGGATGAGATCAATCGCCGCTGAATGGTCTCTCACGTGCAGCCAGTCGCGCACATTCTGTCCATCGCCATAGACCGGAAGCGGTTTTTTGTTGATAATGTTATGGATCAGGAGCGGAATGAGTTTCTCAGGAAAATGATAGGGTCCGTAATTGTTTGAGCAGCGCGTGTTGAGAGTCGGCATACCGAAGGTCTCGTGATATGCCCGCACCAGCAGATCCGCTCCGGCCTTGCTGGCCGAATAGGGCGAATTGGCCGCCAGTGGTGTCTGTTCGGTAAAGTAGCCTGTTTCACCAAGACTACCGTAAACCTCATCGGTGGAAATCTGGAAGAAACGGAAATCCCCCACTTTGCCGGACTGTAAGTGTTTGCGGCTCTCCTCGAGCAGGATCTGAGTCCCGAGCACGTTGGTGCGTACAAATATTTCAGGACCGGTGATAGAGCGGTCTACGTGAGATTCGGCGGCAAAATGCACGACCGCATCGATCTCCAGTTCAGTCAGGAGATCAGCTACAAGAGGCGCGTCGCCAATATCGCCTCTGACAAACCTGTAGTGCGGATTGTTTTCGATAGCTGTGAGATTCTTCAAATTTCCGGCATAAGTGAGGCAATCGAGATTTGTAACTTTGCAGTCAGGATTATTGGCAACAAATGAATGAATGAAATTGGAGCCAATAAATCCCGCGCCTCCTGTAACGAGGATAGATTTTGGTGAAAAAGCCAACGGTTTGTCTCCCTTTCCACTGAAATAAACCAGGACGCAAGCGTTTCTTTCTAACATAATTTCTGTTATAATGGGGAATATTTTAAAAGCTTACGTCGCAAAAGAAAGGCAGGGCTTTAATGGAAGATCAAAAGAAATGCAGATGCGGAGCGGACCACCATGGACATCTTTGTATGCTACGGAGTAACGGCCTGAATGAGGAAATCGCCAAGGTAACCAGTAAGCCGGAATTTTACTGTTTCACATGCGGTGGCGAGGCCAACTGTGCCGATAACCTTTGCGAGCCGGCTAAAATAGAATAACCCTGTGGAGTTGGATCATCCTTGCAGCAGATCGGCATCTCTTGAATCTTCGAGCATCGCTTCAAGCTCGTAAATCTGGTTCTCACTCAAATCAAGAATTTCAGCTTCTCTGGTTTCAATCAGAACAAGGTCCGGATCATGTTTCATTCCAAGGCCTATGCGCCGGCAGGCAAGGTTGGCAAAGCGGACTATTCCGAGCATCTTGTTAACAGAATCCCAACGTTCCGAATGATGGTCACGTATCACCTCGCAGTACATTGACGGAAAGTTCCAATGCTGCATAAGGCGATACCCCTGTTCTACATGCATGGCCTCGAATATTTCAAGAATCAGGTCATCATCAAACATTGAGCTGATCACTCCAGCCCCCACGAGCCGTTCGATCGACTTGAGCAGGTAAAGTTTTCCAACATCGTGCAGAAGTGCCGCCAGATAGGTCTCGTCGGCTACCCCTCTCATGCCGCAGGAATGAGCCAGCCACTTGGCGCCAAGGGCGCAGCCATGGCTGTGAAGCCAAAGTTGCTTCATGTAGTGATCCAGTGCCGGATTTGCAGAGGTGTGCGCCGAAGCCTGAGAGGCTGCGATGACAAGGTTAATAACCTGTTGAGCGCCGAGCCTGATAACGGCCTCTTTAATTGTGGCTACTTTCGAGCGCCCCATATACATCGGAGAGTTGGCAATTCTAAGCATCTGGCTTGCCAGAGACATATCTTCATTTGCAACATTTGCAACCTCTTCGACCGTGAAGTCGTAATCTGAAAGCATATTCTGGAGTTTAAGGGCAACAGGATGAAATATCGGAAGCTCGATCGGTTGCGAAACAAGCAGCCTTCGGACCGTTTCCGGTATGGTGGCTGAAGACATCAGAATCTCCTTATAATCAGTAGAACTTCAAGAATCGCAGTCTAACAGCAACATGAAGCTCTTTGCAACCTTATATTAGGCTGACTAACCACAGTTATTCATGCCGCCGGCAGATCTCTCCGTCGCATTACTAACACCCGCAGCCGCAATTGTGACAGACTTTTCTGAATTCACCTGAAGGCGCAATGGTCTCCGGGGCGAACGCAACGCGGCGGACAGCCGTCCGAATATCTTCGAGTATATCCAGGTTTTCGCTCTTTCCGATGATGTGACCTACGCACTGCTGTAAATGTCCGTCGGCGGGGGATGAGACTCTTACAACATTCAGAAGGTCGGCATAACTGTTGACCGTTATGACACTCTCCCTGTTCCTCACGAGTAAAAGTGCTATGCCATGTTTTTTCATATCTTTGGAAAGTAGTTCATAAAAGCGCTGAAACCGGGTGTCTTCGAAATCGTAAATCCACTCTCTCCTGATATGCTTCTGTTCAAACAGAATCAACGTGATCTCTTTAAGTTTCTTGCAGGCCATATTGCGTACCTCAGGTTGCTGTTACTTGTTGCATTCAAGATGACACTATTAATACAACATGGAGGAAGTGACGCAGAGTATCAGATTGAGGAGCATACAACCACGCCAAGAGAGGTCAGCTTGAAACAATCAGAATTTTGCGGGGCACTCCGCATCCCACTCTTCAAATCCATCTCCATGAATATTCAAAAAACTGTCGATCCGTTTTTGGTAGAAATCAGTCTGGCCGATCTCCTCAACAAGAAATGCCAGTTCATCGGCAGAGATAAGATGCTGGCAGTGCAGAAAACGATACAACTCAGCAACTGCCGACAAATGACGCTCCAGCGATACTATATCCGGGTCCAGTGTATGGGTGATAAACCAGGATGCGGCAAATATTCTTACAATCCCAGGTTGCGGCCGGACAATGTTCTGACGAGCAAAGTCCAGCAGATAATCACGCAGATACAGATCGGCACTAAACGCCAATTCCGAAGCGGTCTCAACCCTCATCCCACGCTGTTGAAGATTCAGGTAGAATTGCTTGAGAACCTGCTGGCAACGCTGATCCACAAGCAATTCGTCTTCAAGGGTGACAAATTCAAAATCATCATGTTCATATTCTATTTCAGGATGGAGCGGTTCCGGCATTAAGATTCCCTTCACCCCTTATTAACGGGATAAGTACGTTCACGAAATTGTTTCTGCAAAAAAAAATCAGAAAATAACTTCTAACTTACGAAACTGGATTTAGATCCAACAGGTCCTTTTGTACAAAACGGCCTTTCTTCTGGATCAGTAGATTATCGAACCAGATCTCTCCGTCTTCAAGTATCCGGACCAGATCCCAGTGCACGGCCGATCGGTTGCCGTTATCGCATTCATCGTAGGCCTGCCCGGGTGTAAAGTGGATTGAACCGAAAATCTTCTCGTCAAAAAGTATATTGCGCATAGGCTGCCTGATACCTGGATTGACCCCTATTGCGAATTCTCCCACATAACGGGAACCTTCGTCGGTATCGAGAATTTTATTGAGCGCGGCGCTCATGCCGGCTCCAGCAGTGGCCTTGATGATTTTGCCATTTTTGAAATCGAATCGGATGCCATTGTACTCCTTACCCTGATAGATGCTGGGACAGTTATAGGTGATATGTCCCTGAACGGAGTCCCTGACCGGCGCAGTAAAAACCTCGCCGTCCGGCATATTGAATCGTCCGTCGCATTTGATGCCTGGGAGGCCATCAATACTGAAACGGAGGTCGGTGTCGGATGCCAGAATGCGGACATTTTTTGTCCTGTCAATCAACTTCTTGAGCTTATCCTGTTTCTTTGACTCCGCTTTCCAGTCGATGCAACAGGCTGAAAAAAGGTAATCCTCGTACTCGTCAAGGCTCATGCGGGCTTCCTGGGCTGCAGCGTGGGTTGGGTAGCGGGTTACGCACCAGCGTGTATGCTTGACGCGCTGGTCAATCAGCGGTTTGGTAATCTTCTGATATGCAACCATCGCTTCCTGGCGTGCATTGGCCATTACCATCGAGTTATTTCCTGCAGAGATGCCGATGTAAACTGTCAAGGTTTTATAGAAGTCGAGCTTGTGTTGCGGAAAGTGGTCCAGTTGCTGTTTAGTGGCTAAATTGTAGAAGCCGCGGTCGATATCGGGCACAGAGAAGGCATATTCGACATATTTTGCTCCGCGCTTAAGGCAGAGAAAGTACAACTCCTTGACCAGAGGCAGCGCCTCAAGACCTGCGGCATTGATAAGCACCACGTCGCCCTTTTTGACCCTGGTCGAATAATCGACAAGGATTTCTGCAAACTGCCTGATTCTTGGATCGTTCATTTCATTTCCTTTGTGAGATGTTGATTCACTACTCTTGAGTCCCGGCTCTCGACCTTGTTCTCCTGCTCATCTCATCATTAACCTCGTAACACCCAGCACCAGGCCGCTTTGGGAACCGGCCAGCAGATGGACAGCAAAATTCAGCACAGGAGAAATAAGATAGGAAAATATATTGGTAAAGAACACCAATATGATAATGATGATCATGCCGTATGGTTCAATACGCGCCAAAACAGAAGCCTGGCGATATGGCAGCAAACCGATCAGCACTCTTCCGCCGTCCAGTGGCGGCATCGGGATCATATTGAATATGGCCAGCAGCAGGTTGACATAAACTGAGAAGGCCAGCATCATAACCAATGGTTCCAGCAGCATGGAAAGCGAGGATCCGAAACCGGCAGGATTACCGATAGAAACCAAACCACGCAGCAATAGGGCGGAAATTACAGCCAGCAGGATATTCGTAACCGGACCGGCCGCAGCAACCCAAATCATGTCACGTTTCGGATTACGCAAATTTTCTGAGACCACAGGCACCGGTTTGGCCCATCCTATTCCAATAATAAAAATCATCAGAGTACCGAAGATATCAATGTGCTTGAGAGGATTAAGAGTCAACCGTCCCATCATTTTTGCCGTCGGGTCGCCATAGTGCCAAGCGATATAGCCGTGAGAGACCTCATGACATACAATTGCCAGCATACCTGGCACAAGCATTACAGAAAGTTTGAGGAAGAAATCTTCCATACAGGTTCCTTTAATTTTTATAAGCCGCCAAACCTTCTAACAGACAACAGCTGTAAAGTCAATTATGAGGCGGCTTCAAAAAGAATAAAGGCGGGATCGCTCCCGCCTTTAAACTCAAAATATGCAAATATACTTCCGCCGGTCAGATGTCGTAGTAAAGCTCAAATTCAAGCGGAACCGGACGCATGCGCACAGGATTGACTTCGGCCTCGGTCTTGTACTCAATCCACTTTTCAATGACGTCAGGTGTGAAAACGTCCCCTTTAAGCAGAAATTCGTAATCATCAGCAAGGCATTTGAGAGCCTCTTCCAAGGTACCAGGAGCGGACGGAATATCCTTAAGTTCTTCAGGTGTGAGCCCGTATATATCCTTGTCCAGCGGTTGTCCCGGATCAATCTTGTTCTCGATACCGTCAAGGCCGGCCATCAGCATGGCGGCGAAGGCAAGGTAACCGTTGCAGGAAGGATCTGGAGTGCGGTATTCAATGCGCTTTGCCTTGGGGTTGGTGGAGAACATCGGAATTCGAATCGATGCAGAGCGGTTACGGGCCGAGTAAGCCATGTTAACCGGAGCTTCAAAACCGGGCACGAGACGTTTGTAAGAGTTCGTGGTTGGATTAGTGAAAGCACAGAGTGATTTTGCATGTTTGATAATCCCGCCAATGTACCAGAGAGCTATCTGGGAGAGCCCGCCGTATTTATCACCCGCGAAAAGATTGGTGCCATTTTTCCAGATGGACTGGTGGCAGTGCATGCCTGAACCGTTATCGCCATAAAGCGGTTTTGGCATAAAGGTTACGGTCTTACCGTTACGATTGGCAACATTTTTTACTACGTATTTGAACCACTGCAGATCATCGGCCATCGATACCAGTGAGTTGAAACGCATATCTATCTCAGCCTGACCACCCGTGGCAACCTCATGGTGCTGGCACTCAACGCGGATACCGACGTTCTGCATTTCCATCACCATCTCGTTACGGATATCATTCTGTGAATCCGTAGGGGAAACAGGGAAATAACCCTCTTTATGTCGCGGCTTGTAACCAAGATTCGGAAACTCTTCACGGCCAGTGTTCCAGGTGCCTTCTACAGAATCAACTGCGTAGAAGGATTGATTGGCGCTTGAACTGTAACGGACATCATCAAAGATGAAGAATTCGGCTTCAGGTCCGAAATAGGCGGTATCTCCTATCCCGGTTGATTTAAGGTATGCTTCCGCCTTAAGAGCAATATTACGCGGATCGCGTGTATAACCTTCCTTGGTAATCGGGTCAAAAATATTACAAATCAACGACAGGGTCGGTATTGCGACAAAAGGATCCATCTTGGCTGATTTCGGATCAGGAACGATGATCATGTCGGATGCGTGAATCGGCTGCCATCCACGAATGGAAGAGCCGTCAAAGCCCTGCCCCTCCTCAAAGGTATCTTCACTGAATTCACTCATCGGCACTGAAAAATGCTGCCAGATTCCTACAAAGTCCATAAATTTGAAATCAACCATCTTTGCACCGTTTTCTTCTGCAAATTGAACCACTTGCTTCGGGGTCATCTGTTTCTCCTTTCGTGGGTGTATGAAATATAACTAAAGCGCATCTTCTCCAGTTTCGCCGGTTCTAATACGAATTACCGCCTCTACATTGGTTACAAATATCTTTCCGTCGCCGATACGACCAGTTTTAGCAGATTTCTCAATAGCTTCCACCACTTTAGAGAGTACCGAATCAGAAACAATGATTTCAATTTTTATCTTGGGAATAAAATCGACCACATACTCTGCGCCGCGATAAAGTTCGGTATGACCTTTCTGGCGGCCAAAACCTTTCACCTCGCTAATTGTTATACCTTGAATTCCGATCTCATTCAGAGATTCCTTTACCTCATCCAGCTTGAACGGCTTTATGATTGCCTCTACTTTTTTCACAGTGAAACCCCCTGTACGTTAATTGCGTGAAAATGAATTTTACGGGTTAAACAAAGGCAATTGCAGTGACTACACGATTCGTGGTAGCAATATGCAAACTCTCAGCCAACTTTTGACACAAAATTATACATCTCATTTCGAATAGTTAAAAGAAAACATGTACCGTAAGAATCAAAAACCCTTGAATCCAATGCTTAACAAATAGACACAGCAAGCCGCATCTGAACAAAATATGGGCATCGGTTCGAGAGGTTCTCAGGTATCTATATCTTTTAGTTCCTTGATGATCTCAACCTGGCGCTGGTTAATGAAGTATGCAATCTGCTGCTGGGAATTTTTTTCCGGGTGAAATTCAATGATGCAGTTAAAAGGGGCTTTATCCCCAAGTACTCTGACAATGGAAGCGCTCATCCCTACCTCTATCATTCTGCCACTGCTAAGGTCAGGAAATTTTATAAATAAATTTATATCCAGGCCAGGTACCAGCAGGTCACTGGAATTTGTGTACATTGACGCTCCGCTAAGCGAAATGTCATGAATATTGCCTTTAAGCATGTCACGATCGAAAATCAGGTCCGCTTCCACAGGATTGTCAAGCAAAACCCTGACGAAACGCCGCATGTCTGAAACGATTCGTGCATATGCAAACCTGCAAAGTATAACCCTCTTCTTTACTGAATTAACATAAAAAGCTTCACCGATCATGTCCTCGCTAAGCGGATTCATTTCGTGAGAGTAAATAAGCGCCCTTCGCTCAATGTTGATAACTTTGGCCTGATATTCATGAACAGCAAATTCAGCCATTTCATTTTCGACGCCTAGTAAAGTGGCATCATATGAAACTGGTATTTCCTTGTAATAATTTAGAAACGAAAAATTCTGGCCAACCATACCCTCAAGAAATTGGAGAATGACCCTCATATCTTCATTCTTTGTGCCTCTAACGACCTTATCGTAATATTGAACCACTTTCACGCACCCCGAAATATGAAACTCGAAATATGATGAATTGAACTGCGTACCCAAATACTGTATAAAATAGATATCCAATCTAATTAACAGATAATCGACAGGACGACAAGCACTAATGACACCCTCAGAAAAATGCTTCGGCAATCTACATAGAGTACTTAATCTACCAGCTTTTCTGGCTTTAGTGGCGCTTCCCTGTTTTATTACCTCTTACGCAAAAGCGGATATTTACAGATTTGTAACAATCGATGGTATTGAGACTTTTACCGACGCTCCAATTAACAGGAATGCCAAAGTTGTCTTGAAAGAGCATTCGGCAAAGATTGGAAGGAAAGCGAAGAAGCTGAGAACAGAAAAAATACACGAAGTCTCTCTAAACGAAGTTGTAGAAAAAACTGTGACGGCTTCGTTCCAACAGCAAAACTCAACAACAGATTATTTTGAACCGCGTTTGCCACCTGTAGGCGGCATCATCACGTCCGGTGTTGGTATGCGCATTGACCCGATCGACGGCAAGTGGCGCCAGCATAATGGAATAGATATCGCCGTTCGGGAGGGAACACCCGTTGCTCCGGCAGCTCCAGGAATTGTAGTATTTAGCGGACTGCGGCCAGGTTATGGCTACACTGTACTTGTTGAACACGACTATGGCCTGGTAACCCTCTATGGGCATAACAGCGCTCTTCTGGCTATTATTGGACAACGGGTGGACATCGGGACCCCTATTGCCCTCTCAGGGAATACCGGGCGTTCCACCGGACCTCATCTCCACTTTGAAGCATGGCAGGCCGGCATAAATGTTACTCCGACATTCATGCCGGGCAACTCCCTGAAACCGCCTAAATTTAAGTTGGCATCCGCCAGAGTAAAAAGTCATTTTCGTAAAGAGATTCTGGCGGACGGATCTCTGCTCTTTACCAACATCCCGGCCTCCATTCCCTGATGCGGGATCAGATATGAATATCTAACGGAGCGCCGTGGCGTTCAAAACAGCTCCTCTATCCTGTAAACTCCCATCCCATACGCCGCTCCCTTGCCGGCATTAAGATAACTTCCCAACTTCAACACCGCCTGCATTCCGTCAGTAAGTTCTCTGAACTCGCCTACGCCGAGCATTCCGGCTAAACTGGCCCGCTCACTCCAGTCAGGTTTCTTAAAACTGAAGCCGTTTCCAATAGGAACAACTCTTTCAGCAGCTTCTGAAATATGTACGTAGTCCAATTCAAGCTCCCCTTCACCGTAATAGGCAAAAAATGACGAACACCTCCTGAGTTGCGAGCGCAGAAGGGCTCTAAAATCAAAAAAATGAGCGATTGTACCGCCGCATAACAGTCTTAACGGTGACTCCAGATATATTCTGAGCGCGTCAGAATTTGGAGCAGCCTTGATAATATCCTGAGCAGAGAGCAGAACCAAAGAATGCGAGGCGGTATTGAATTCATGACGACTCCCCTGATAATCAAGACACCATGTCCCTGTGACAGAGGCATCCACAATACTGTTTGAAGCAACAGAAGAGATCATCAGCTTAATAGAGTCTCTAAAAATTGACAGATGCTGCATCGCGTTTCCAGCAATCGACAAACATAATTCAATAGATGAGCCAGTATCTGATATCTCACTAATTTTAAATGCGTATGGCAGCGGAGGTTTTTGGTGCCGCCGCAGTACAACCGGATCAGTTGACAAAAGCTGGTCAAAAACAGAGCGGTACGGGCAACTGTCAGCCTGCTCTTTGCAGAGATTACATTGAAAATCATCATGAAAACAGCTGGCACTTTTAAAATAGCCATCAAACCTGCGCAGAGCAACGTACATATGCGGCAGCAATGACACCGGATCATAAGTGGTTACTTCGAAAACGATATGGACAAGGTTCAAATCCACATGGAACTCCAAAAAGAAGGGGCAGCCAGTTGGCCGCCCCGATTGTACCAAAAAATTGCCCCGATGCTCCGGGTTAGTAATCTAATTGTGCCTTGATGAACTCCCGGTTCATGCGGGCAATAAACTTGACATTGACCCCTTTAGGGCAGGAGGCCTGGCACTCGTAATGATTGGAACAATTACCAAAACCGCAGTCGGCCATAGCTTGGGTCATGTTCCTGACGCGAGTGACAGCTTCAGCTTTACCCTGTGGCAGAAGCGCCAATTGAGAAACTTTAGCACCGGTGAAAAGCATTGCGGCACCGTTAGGACATCCGGCTACACAAGCGCCGCATCCGATGCACTCGGCAGCATCCGTGGCCTCTTCTGCAATCGGTTTAGGAATCATTATGGCATTACCGTCCGGCACACCGCCGGTATGACAGGACGTATAGCCGCCAGCCTGAATAATCTTGTCAAGCGCAGCTCGATCAACGATCAAGTCTTTAATGATCGGGAAGGCCCGCGCTCTCCAGGGTTCAATGTAGATGGTATCACCATCCTTGAATTTACGCATATGCAGTTGGCAGACGGTTGTACGATCCTGCCCGCCATGTGGCGCACCGTTGATAACCTGTGAGCACATGCCACAGATCCCTTCACGACAGTCGTGATCGAACACGATCGGTTCTTTGCCGGCATGAATCAGGTCTTCGTTGACACAGTCAAGCATCTCCAGAAAAGAGTGGTGCTCGGTGATGTTCTTGGCGGTGTAGGTTTCAAATTTTCCGGGATCGGTGGCGTTCTTCTGGCGCCACACGATCAGTGTCAATGTCATGGTCTTGTGATCGCTCATTATTTGTAGCTCCTTATCGCGAGATGAATAGTCTCGAATTTCAGGGGTTCCTTGTGCAGTTCAGGCTCTTTATCATTCCCCTTGAATTCCCAGGCGCCAACATACGAAAAATCGGCATCATTCCGTTTGGCTTCGCCATCCGGGAGCTGGTGTTCAACCCTGAAATGACCACCACATGACTCTTCACGGTGCAGGGCATCCTTGGCGAGCAGTTCGCCGAATTCAAGGAAGTCTGCAACACGACCGGCGTTTTCAAGCTGCTGGTTGAGATCAGCTCCGCTTCCGGTGACTTTTACATTATTCCAGAATTCGTCACGAATTTGAGGAATAGCCTTGATAGCCTCAGTGAGACTCTCTTTGGAACGGGCCATACCAACGTCGTTCCACATAACCTTACCCAGTTCACGGTGGAACTCGGTAACGGTCTTTTTGCCGTTGATCGACAAAAATTTGTTGGTAGTGGCTTTAACATCTTCAACAGACTTTTTGAATTCAGGGTTGTCAGTCTTGACAGAGCCGGGTTTCACCGTCACCAGATAACCGCCGATGGTGTAAGGTATTACGAAGTAGCCATCGGAGAGGCCCTGCATAAGGGCGGAGGCACCAAGACGGTTGGCGCCGTGAACCGAGAAATTGGCTTCGCCCAGAACAAAGAGACCTGGGATATTGCTCATCAGGTTGTAGTCAACCCAGAGACCACCCATGGCATAGTGCGGCGCCGGATAGATACGCATCGGCCGTTTGTAACCGTTCTCGTCGGTGATTTTTTCATACATCTCGAACAGGTTGCCATAACGCTCACGAATGGTATCTTCGCTGAGACGTTTGATCGAATCGGCAAAATCAAGATATACCCCACGTCCTCCCGGCCCGACTCCAAGACCGTTATCGCATGCTTCTTTTGCGTTACGCGATGCAATGTCACGGGGAGCAAGGTTTCCGAATGATGGATATTTGCGCTCCAGATAGTAGTCACGGTCCTCTTCTGCCACCTGAGCAGGAAGCTTGCCGATATCTTCCGCCTTCTTGGGAACCCAGATACGACCATCATTACGCAGAGACTCGGACATGAGAGTCAGCTTGGATTGATATTCGCCAGCCTGCGGAATGCAGGTCGGATGGATCTGGGTGTAGCAGGGATTGGCGAAGAAGGCGCCTTTTTTGGCGGCTTTCCAGTTAGCCGTTACCGAGCTCCCTTTTGCATTGGTGGAGAGGTAAAATACGTTGACATATCCACCGGAAGCCAGGCATACGGCATCGGCAGCATAGGATTCGATCTCTCCGGTAACCAGGTTACGCACCGTAATGCCACGGGCAATACCGTCTACTACGACAAGGTCAAGCATTTCGCGGCGGGTATACATCTGAACGGTCCCGGCCTTGATCTGGCGTGAAAGCGCAGAGTAAGCGCCTAAAAGCAGCTGTTGCCCTGTCAGCCCTCTTGAGTAGAATGTACGGGAAACCTGAGCACCGCCAAAAGAACGGTTGTCAAGATAACCGGCATAATCACGGGCAAAGGGGACACCTTGCGCCACGCACTGGTCGATGATGTTGTTGGAAACCTGCGAGAGTCGCCATACGTCAGCCTCACGGGCGCGGAAGTCGCCCCCCTTGATGGTGTCATACATCAGGCGCAGGATCGAGTCGCCGTCACTCGGGTAGTTCTTGGCCGCGTTTATACCACCCTGTGCCGCGATGGAATGGGCGCGACGCGGGCTGTCCTGGTAACAGAAGGCCTGTACGTTGTACCCCAACTCGCCAAGCGATGCGGCTGCGGCGCCACCCGCCAGGCCTGTACCGACCATGATGATGTTATACTTACGTTT
Organism: Desulfuromonadaceae bacterium; assembly: GCA_028712665.1. Classification (GTDB taxonomy): domain Bacteria; phylum Desulfobacterota; class Desulfuromonadia; order Geobacterales; family Pseudopelobacteraceae; genus JACRCG01. The sequence goes on along the minus strand of JAQTRC010000001.1, from coordinate 128,394 downwards.
GTTGGAAGGATTGACCAGCTTCAAATCGAAGCGGTGCTTATCCCAGCTCTTTTCAATAGGTCCGGTTGGACATTTTCCATCAAGTATCACGGTAACCCCCTTAACCTTTCAGAATTCCGACAAAAATTGACAGCGGGATAGCAACGTAACCCAGGAACAGAATCAGTGCGACCAATGTGCCGGCTTTGACGATAATCGGCTGACTCTTGTCACAGCTCCACCCCATCGTTTGGAAGAAGCTCTGGATCCCATGAGAGAGATGCAGGAACAGTACAACCAAGGCTCCAACATAGATAAAAGAACCTAAGAAGCTTTTGAAGCCGGCGACCACCATGCCGAAGACATTGGGAACCGCGTTGCCATGAAGGGGAACCATGTTTTTAAGAGCGGCAGTTTCGGGATTTGTAACCTGGAAAGTGAATTGCAGCAGGTGGTAAACGAGAAAGGCAAGAATAATCAGACCGGTCCAGATCATATTTTCACTGGCGAAGGTTGCCTTCTGGATGGTCTTGACCGCATACTGTTGAGGACGCCCGCCACGGTTCTCGAGAGTCAGCTGGATGCCGAACCAGATATGAATACATACCAAAAGCAGCATAACCAGTCGAAAACCGACTATAATGGGGAGCGGCATGCTGTGGAGATGTTCGGCGTAAGCGTTGATACCGCCGTTCAGCCATCCGAAGATGGAACTGTTGCCGAGCAGATGGATGACGGCGAACAGGACCATAGCCTGGCCGGAGATCGCCATCAGGATTTTTCTGCCGATTGAAGACGTGAGCATTTGCATAGCTTTCCTTCCTTTTCAAGATTTGATACAGCTGGATTAAGATAACTTACTAAGGAGACTAAAAATTCCGAGGGGGACCGCGCCAGAACAATCTGGAGACAACCACCATTTCAACCTCCTTTAGTGTTTATTTCAATACAATGCCCAAAACCGCAGCAGCAAAGTAGCAACCCGCCTTTTTCAGCACGGCATACTAGACTTCGTTACAAAAAAATGCAACCACTTTATGTATACAGGATACAATTTTTCCAGCTATTGATAAGCATCATTAGTGCGATTGCATTTAGCGCTACATTCTGTTACTAACTCCTTTCAATCTGAAAACTTCGTAGATTAATCTTCATGTTTTCGATCCGGAAACTGACTTTGAGTCAGGTATAGTTTCACAACTTAATTTGGGACTTGTTATATTGGGGATATTATGGAATTCCGGCTCCAAAAGAGAGACCGCCAGAGCTCAGCGCGACTTGGTGTTTTGACTACCTCACGGGGGGAGATCCAGACCCCGATATTCATGCCTGTTGCAACCCACGGAGCAATGAAACCGCTTACACCGGCCCAAATCAAAGAGACCGGCTCCCAGATCATACTTTCCAATACCTATCATCTGCACTTGCAACCAGGGGAAAGTCTGGTCAAAAAGGCCGGCGGCCTTCATAAATTCATGGCCTGGGATAAACCAATCCTGACCGATTCGGGAGGCTTTCAGGTATTTTCACTCCCGAATAAACGCATCACTGAAGAGGGGGTCTTTTTCAGACACGAGATCACAGGGGACGAGATTTTCCTTGATCCTGCCTCTGCCACCCGTATCCAGCAGGATCTTGGGGCTGATATCATTATGGCTTTTGATGAATGTATCCCCTACCCCTGTGACAAGTCATACGCGCAACTGTCGACAAATAAAACAATCCGCTGGCTGAAAGAGTGCAAGAATGCAATGACAGATAACGGTCAGGCACTGTTTGGAATAGTTCAGGGGAGCGTCTTTGAAGATCTGCGGGCAATGTGCGCCAGAGAGATGCGCAAACTTGATCTGCCCGGATACGCAATCGGCGGAGTCAGCGTTGGCGAAGGGTTGGAACTGCTCAAGAAGGTGGTCAGTTGGACTGCGCCGCATCTGCCGGAAGACAAACCGCGTTACCTTATGGGGGTCGGTTTGCCGGAAGATATTTTAGAGAGTGTAGAACGTGGCATAGATATGTTCGACTGCGTCATTCCGACTCGTTATGCCCGTAGCGCCACGCTCTTCACCCGTCGCGGAAAGATAAGGCTGACCAACAAAAACTATAAACGCGACTTTTTCCCGATAGATCCCAGTTGCGGCTGTTATACCTGCAGTCAATTCAGCAGGGCTTATATCCACCACCTTTTTGTGGCCAACGAAGTTCTGTCTGCGGTTCTGTCAGCGATACACAACGTGCATTTTTATATTGCCATGATGGATGAGATCCGCCGGGCCATAGGTGACGGAAGATTCATGGAGTATAAAGGTAGATTTCTGGCAGAGTATCAGCTTGGAGAAAAGAGAAAATAGAAACGGCATTAAACCTTGACGTGCCGGTCGGTCTCTACTATATTCCATTTGGCTGGCGGAGTGGTGAAATGGTAGACACAGCAGACTCAAAATCTGCCGATCGCGAGGTCATGCCGGTTCGAGTCCGGCCTCCGCTACCAGTTTTGTATCAGGCAACGTCCTAAGAAGTATAAAAGTCCTTGAGAAATCAAGGGCTTTTCTTGTTTGTTGACTCATACCTTCTGATAATATGCGATTTCATCCAAAGTTTTCAGAAAGTCGTGCAGGCTCGTTTACCATTCTTATCACCATTTTGTCGGTCCATCAATCCAGGGGTGAATAATCAATACTCTGGAATCCAGATTCAAAGCGACCAGATTTCCCATATCCGGCTGCAAGTTGGTGAAGGCCCCATTGTCCAGATATATCCGGTTGGTCATCACGTAAATCTCAATAGCTGGAAGAGTTTGAATAGTATGGCCTGTCACCACTGTTCTAAAACCAATCTTCTTTGGATTGACCGAATTGACCTCTCCCCACAGCATAAATATTTCACTTGATTCGTTTATAGGGTCATCTTTTGCCATATCCAATGCTGCATGAACAAAGACAAAATCGTCTTCTACCAGTATGCTGGGCATTGAATCCAGCAATGTCAAATATTTTGCCGGCACCTGTCCAGGATTTTCGACCCCGAAACTTGCAAGGGTATGGCGTCCCCACGCATCGTACCAAACAGAAGAGAAATCGTAATGAGCAATCTGGGCGCTTTTCAGTAACAAATCATCATGGTTCCCCTTTATTGGCCGAATATCAAACCCGACATTGAGTAAATCCAGTATGGTATCCAGAACGCCTTTGCTTTCCTGACCACGGTCAACGTAATCGCCAAGCAGATAAACAGTGTCTTCATGGCTGAGATTAATCTTATCCAGTAGCGCCCGAAAAGTCTTTACTCCACCATGTATGTCGCCGATTGCGTAGCGCGCCATGATCAGAACCCTGAAACTATTTATCTGAATACTTTCTTATGTTCATGCAAATTGGAATAGTTAATATTTTCTTGTATACTTAAAAAATTATATATATATTAACTCATTACTATCTCTATGACTAGAAATAACCGATCCAAATACTTGCAGGCGTTTATTTTATACTGTTAATCTGCAAAATTAATATAAATTCTGATGGGTAATTTTACAGCTAATGAATCAACAACTGACTAAAATGTCAGGCAAGATAAAACTGAGATAGAAGGGAAGGATAACTCGACATGAAAAACAGTGCAAAATTTTCACTTGGCGTGCGATTATCACTAGTCCAGGCCGCCATTATTTTGGTTGTCATGGGAATCTTCACGATAGTTCTTTCCTCTTCCATTACCAAACGCTTGGAAAAGCGTTCAGAAACAGAGCTTTCTCAGCAATCATTGCTGGTACTCAATTCCATGTCATCATACCATGCTTCGCTTGCCGACAGCGCCGGCAAACTCATCGCTGTTTTTCGGACCTATTTCTCCGACTCATTTTCGCTGGACCAGTCGAAAACTATTCTGATCGGCAATAAACAGACACCGACTCTCAGGGACGGCTCTACAATACTCAATCTGAACACCGAGATGGTGGATAGATTCACCGGTGTGACAAAAGCGGTGGCTACGGTTTTTGCTCGATCCGGGGATGACTTTGTCAGGGTCACAACTTCGCTGAAAAAAGAGGACGGTAGTCGCGCCATTGGAACGATACTGGACAGGACTCATCCAGCGTACCAGGGTTTGCTCAAAGGCGAGGAATATGTGGGCAAAGCCACACTGTTTGGTAAGGATTACATGACCAAATATCTGCCGGTCAAAGATGATCAGAAGAAGGTTATTGCGGTTCTCTTTATCGGCGTTGATTTTACCGATGGCTTGAAAGCGCTTAAGGAGAAAATCAGGAGTATCAAGATCGCCGAGACCGGATATTTTTACGTACTCGATGCAAATGAGGGGAAAGATCTGGGCAAGCTGCAGATTCATCCGGCCAAGGAAGGAACAAACATTCTTGATTCTAAAGGCTCAGATGGCCGGGAATTTATAAAGGAAATAATCAAGCAGAAGGAAGGAGTGATACGGTACCCATGGGTCAACAAGGAACTTGGCGAGTCGTCACCCCGTGAAAAAGTGGTGGCTTTCCGTCATCTAAAAGAATGGAACTGGATCATCTGCGCGGGAGCTTCGCTGGACGAATTGAACAACGAAGGAAGAATATTGCGCAATGCCATGCTTGGCGCCACTGCGTTGGTTGTTGTTATTCTTCTGCTGCTGTTCGTATTTTTTGTGAGGCGATGGGTTTCGCAACCACTGCAGGAAGCGGTTGTCATGACAGATCTGTTGGCATCCGGGGATTTCAGAAATATCTCTGCAATAGATTCCGATACCACAATATCAGCTGACGAGGTTCAGCGGCTTTCGCATGGAATATATTACATGGCAATTGCATTAAAGAGTCTAATCGAAAAGATTAATACTTCATCTCAGGATGTTTCATCTGCGGCGGAACAGGTAAACAGCACCGCCCTGCGCATTGCTACCGGAGCCGAAGAGGTCGCTGCTCAGGCTACAACTGTTGCAACTGCCGGTGAGGAGATGTCCGCCACATCCGGAAATATTGCCCAGAATTGCCAGATGGCTGCCGATGGCGCTCAACTCGCAACGCAATCCGCACAAAACGGAGCTTTGGTTGTAGAAGCCACCATAGTGGTCATGAGTCAGATCGCAGACAAGGTTCAGGAATCAGCTAAAACAGTTGAGAGCCTTGGGGCACGAAGCGAACAGATTGGTGCTATTATCGGCACAATAGAGGATATTGCCGACCAGACCAACCTGCTGGCATTAAATGCTGCTATTGAAGCAGCCCGGGCCGGCGAACAGGGACGAGGTTTTGCTGTTGTTGCGGACGAGGTGCGAGCACTGGCCGAGCGCACTACCCGCGCCACCAAAGAGATTGGAGAAATGATCAAGGCAATTCAGCAGGAAACCAAGGGAGCTGTTATCGCAATGGAACAGGGTGTACAACAGGTTGAGGCCGGAACAATGGAAGCCGCAAAATCTGGTGTTGCTCTCCATGATATTCTGGAACAGATTAAGGCCGTCGCGATGCAGGTCAACCAGATCGCCACCGCTGCCGAAGAACAAACAGCTACTACAATCGAGATATCCAGAAACATGACACGGATTACCGAAGTAGTGCGGGACACTGTCAGTGGCGCACATGAATCAGCCGGCGCAGCGACGCATCTAAATGGCAATGCTGAAGAATTGCAGCGGTTGGTAAGGCAGTTCAGGTTGTAAGCGGAATCAGCCCAAATAGCTATACAGCAAGAAATAGAGACAGTGGATAGGTGGCATTGTAGATCAGATATAACAAAATGCAAAAGAATCAAGCCGCCATCTCATCATCCATGTGATCCGGGGGGCGGAAAACATGCAACGCATCCGGAAATTTGATTAATGATAATAATGATAAATAACTTTCTTTTCCATAAACAATAGCTATATTATGGAAAAACGTTTTTTATCATGATCGATCATTCAGGATACCTATGCCGATTAACGAAAAGCATTTCAAGCTTCTGACTGATAATGCTGTGGTTGGGGTCTACATCGTCAATAAAGAGCTGCTGTTTCAATATGTAAACCCTGCGCTGGCCTCCATGCTGGGCTACAGACCGGAAGAGTTGATCGGTACGGTTAGCATCCTCTCCGTTATCCACCCGGATGAAATCCCCCTGATTGTTCACAATTATCAGCAACGCTTGAGCGGTGAGGTTCCCTCTGCCCACTATGAGACCCGCGCGATCCACAAGTCCGGTCGTACAGTAAACATTGAGATTTTCGCTGCCTATATCGATTCCAAAGGCGAGCGTTCGCTGGCCGGAACTGTAATCAACATAACGGCGAGAATTGCTGCAGAAGAAGAGCTGCTTGATCGCCAGCAGGAACTGCAGGCGCTGAACCGCTCACTCGAAATGAGGGTCGCCGATGCACTGGCGGTCAGCCGCGAAAAGGAACGTATGGTCATGCAGCAGTCCCGTTTCTCCGCCATGGGCGAAATGGTGGCAGGGATATCCCATCAGTGGCGCCAACCGCTTAACATGCTGGGCATGTCTGTCCAGGCGTTGCATCTGGCCCATGCCAAAGGGACCTTGACGGAAGAGTTCATGAAGCTTCACTATAAAAAATCGCTGGATGTGCTCAAATACATGTCCCAGACAATTGACGATTTCCGCAACTTCTGCCGTCCGGATGAGGATCTTCACCCATACCGCCTTGACGAGGCCATCGGCAAGATCGTCGACTTTTTCGTCGCAAGTGTAAATGACATCGCCGTCACGACCGACGCGTGCAGCCGCTCGACCATCTACGGTCACTATAACGAACTTTCGCAGGTGATGTTCAATATCCTCAACAATTCTCGCGATGCGGTCCGTGAACGAAACATCTGCAACCCTTCAATCGAAGTCACCGTGACCCGCGACAACGATGCAAACCAGATAATTGTTACCGACAACGGCGGCGGGATACCGGAACAGTTGATCGACCGGGTCTTCGATCCGTTCTTCAGCACCAAGGATCCTTCAAAAGCTACTGGACTTGGTTTGTATCTGGTTAAATCCATCGTCGAAAAAATCATGGAAGGCAGCGTCAGCGCCAAAAACACGGAGAGTGGTGCAGAAATCAGCATTACGCTGCCGCTGCATGGAATCGACATAACACGCTGAAGTACCTGGGAGGTAATGAATGAGATGCCTGGTCGTGGATGATTCGGGTTTTGAACGGGAAATGATGGGCTTTTTTTTGGCGGACTACGCCGAAACCGACTCTGCCTGTGATGGGAAAGAGGCCGTAGATATGTTTTCACGTGCCCTGGCGGAAGGGCGCCCCTACCAACTGGTCTGCCTCGATATCCTGATGCCCAACATGAACGGCCAGGAAGCGCTGAAAAAGATGCGGGAGACCGAAGCGGCTGCGGGAAATATCGAGCAGAAGGCGATCATAATAATGACCACCGCAATGAACTCGCGTGAAGACATGGAAGAGGCGATCTGGGGTGGGGACTGTAACGACTACCTGGTCAAACCGGTCATCCTTGCCGATCTTGTGGCTTTGATGCACAAGTACAAGCTGATTCAATAGCGGGAGCTGAAATGGATTTCATAAATCTGTATATCACCAGACCCAAGAAGAACGTCGACGAAGATTTGGCTGAAATTGTCGCAACATTCCGCGAGCTGTTAAAACGTGGTGAGACCCGGGTCAAGCTGATCAATTACCATCAGGGTTTGCCGCTCTGTTATCCCGCCACGATAGTAGGAGTGGAAAATGGCATGATCGACCTGGACATCCACCCACAGCAGGCGGTCGCCATTCAGCGGGATCGTTACACGTTCATAAGGTGTGATGCCTTCAGTCACGCCATCGGCGCGCATGTCCAGTACATAAATGTCCGCAAACGGGCCGCCACGCTGATGCGTTTCTTTTATGCCGATATCATGGCCGAAAAGCGGAGTGCCCTCCGGCTGGTACTTAACCCGGCAACGGACGCGGCTTTCGAAACTCCGGAGGGCAAGGTCAGCGGCAAGCTTATCGACCTGTCGACAGGAGGCGCCACCGTCATGACCGAGCATGCCCCGGAGATTCCTGAGCGTGCGGAGTTCAAACTACAGTTCATGCTGCCCAACATCATCCAGAATACACATACCATCGCAGCCACACCGGCGCTCTATCTCGGCACAACGGAGCAGGGGGGGTCGTATCTGATTCGTTGTGTCATCACCCCTGACAAAAACCTTGAGCAACAGATTTCGCAGTATCTTTTTCAGCGTCAGGTCGAAATCATCCGCGATCTGAAAGATGAGTCTCTATGACCCGCGCAGATTAGTTCAGACCAGCGATTTTACTTCATAAACTATCAAGACGTTGTGTGGAGTGTACGCGCCATACGGAGCCATTCATAAATATCCAGCGGGCGCGGCCTGCCACCGATTACCCGCAGAACTGTAAGATGCAGATGGGTTGGCGACCGCCTCTTGGCAGCGTTGAAGCCGCTCCGCCCTACCGTAGCCAATCTATCCCCCGGTTTGACCATATCGCCCGGATTCACCAGTAGCCGGTTGTTGTGGGCATAATACAGCAGACTTTCCGTGGCCGGATCGTAGATCCAGATGTAATTGCCACCACGCAGCCTGCTCCCAGACTCCCAATCCTTTTCTACCGCAACCACTATGCCGCCGGTCATCGAAAGAACCTCAACCGCTCTGCCACACCGGTCGTCCAGCATATCACGGTTTCTGTCACGGATAAATATATCAAAGGATGGGTGCCCGCCATGACGGTTGCCGCTGAAAAAGTCATAACCTTTGGCGCTATAGCCATGGCGACGCCCATTGTCGATAGCACTGCTGTTATAACCTGCCAACGGGAAGATCCAAGCGCTGCGCGGATAATCCTTGCCTCCACGTAGGTGATACAGCTGATGGATTTCTCCCAGCAGACGCTTAAGTTCAAGAGCGGCTTCCTCACGCGGAATTCGACCATCACGGATCAGGGTGTTAAGTTCGTTGTAACAGTCGGATAAGCTCTTTACAGTGTCAACGGTGGTTACCGTCACGGCAGCGGCTGAATTACCGGAAGCTTGATTAACGGCATGAAGAGGGGAGTACAGACAGAGTGTCAAAAGGAGAGAGGTTATCAACTGCAGCTTCATAGACCGATACCGGCTATGGACGCGCCGCAGTGATGGCAGGCTCCGTTGTTGAGACTGTTTTTTTGAATGGTGTAACCGTAGCGTTTAATAAGGAGTGTAGAACATGATGGGCAAGAGGTGTTCTCGCCCCCCTCGCCGGGCACATTCCCCTCATAGACATAGCGCAGCCCGGCGGTCATACCTATTTGGCGCGCCAGACGGAGCGTGGAGAGGGGAGTCCGCGGCCGATCTGTTAACCGGTAGGTAGGGTAGAACTGGCTCACATGCCAAGGGGTGTCAATCCCCAAATTGCCGACGATGAACTTTGCAATGCCCTGCAGTTCAGACTCAGAGTCGTTGAGCCCGGGAATGATCAGTGTAGTGAGTTCAATCCAGATTCCCTGCTTACGATATTCGATAATCGAATCGAGTACTTCTGAGAGGCGGGCATGAACTACGTCGCGATAGAACGACTCGGAAAAACCTTTCAGGTCGATATTGGCTGCATCCAGATACGGTGTGATAGTTTTCAGCGCTTCGCTGCTGATATACCCGTTGGTGACGAAGATATTCTTAAGCCCCGCGTCATGCGCCAGCCGGGCGGTATCGTATGCGAACTCGAAGGAAATTGTCGGTTCGGTATATGTGTATGAGATCGAGCGGCAATTACTCCCTTTGGCCCGCTGAACGATCTCCTGCGGACTCTCTTCTTTGCCATGAATGACCGCATTCCGATCAACCTGGGATATAGTATAATTCTGGCAGTGGCGGCAATGGAAGTTGCATCCCACCGTGGCAATCGAGTAGGAGCTGCTCCCAGGCATCACGTGGAAGAGCGGCTTTTTCTCGATGGGGTCCACATGCTCGGCGCACAGCTTCCCGTAAACCAGGCTGTAAAGCGTACCTCCACGATTCTCCCGGACTGCGCAGATACCGCGAGCACCGTCACTTATCAGACATCGGAAGCGGCAGAGGCCACAGCGCACCTCCCCACCTTCCTCCCGTTTGTAAAACATGGCTTCTTTCATGGCCAACTCCTTCGCCGTTGCCTTGTCGGGCATTTCAGATGATCCCGTGTAGCGGTCCACCTTTGGCGCCCAGCGCATCGATTCTCCGCTCAATCTCAGGGTCATCCTCCAAAACAGGAGCATGGAAAGGCTTGATTCGCGCATCGATCACAAGCGGACCGCGGCAGCCCCAGTGATGGCCTTGTGTTTCGACCGCTATGCCGTAGATATCGGTAGACGGGTTGGAACGTGTGAATGTCACCCAGAGAAAGTTGTTCAGTGTGGCTGAGGTGAAACTGCTGTCGGAGCAGATTACAATCAGGGGAAAGCCGTCGAAACTGACCCGATCGTAATAGAAACTGCAGAATTCGTCGATCCGAGGATCGCTCTCTCCCCTCCCCTGCCCTGACAACGGCCCCTGTACGGAGAGTACACCCGGCAGGCAGACAGCGGCTGGGCCGAATCCGTCCGGCAAATTCAGTCCAGCCGGCACCTCGGTGGCGAGCGTGCGAAGAACCGGACCGGCTGCGGCGATGACTACCTTCGAGCCCTGGTTGAGTCCGGAACCGCTGTAATCGAGGGTATCCATAGTGGTGGCTGTCTGGAAGTGCAGATTGCAGCGCCAGTCAACCCTTTCAAGGATGTGGTTCAAAAAGGCTGGAATGTTGTGGCTGTCCAGCTCCGGAGCATCCTCCTGGGCTGCAATCAGGAGATACTTGGCCAGTGAGAGTTGACCTTGGCCTAGGATAGCATTGGCAACTGTCAGAATCTCCTGCGGCTCTCTTTGGACCGCATACGGAACATAGCGTTCGCTTGCAATGGCCAGCAGCAGCGGATGTACACCCGTAGCGTCCACGGCATGAACCTCTTTGACACCATTCAGTACGGTTGGGACCAACGGTCCGGTTAATTCGTGGATAAAGGCGCCGAAACTCGTGTCTTCCTGAGGAGGGCGCCCGACAGTTGTAAATGGGAAGATGGCGTCCCGGCGATGATAGACGGACTCTACCTCTATAAAGGGAAATTCGTGTGTAAGGCTGTAGTAGCCCAGATGGTCGCCGAAGGGGCCTTCCGGCAAAGTTTTCCCGGTATGAACTACACCGGATATGCAGAAATCGGCTTCGGCCGAAACCGGCAGATGTCCGGACAGGCGGGTCATCGGAATGCGATGCCCAGCCAGGAGGCCGGCGAAAGAGAGCTCCGGCATCCCTTCCGGCAGCGGCATGACGGCCGCCAGAGTCATTGCCGGAGCTCCGCCAACAAAAATGTTCACCCGCAAGAGGTCGCCATCTGCAATAGCTTCGGCATGGTGTGCAGCGATACCGCGATGAATCTGGTAATGCAGGCCGACCTGTTTGTCCGGCTGATACTGATTGCCGGAAAGTTGTATCCTGTACATCCCCATGTTGGATTTCGAGAAACCTGGTTGCGACGGACTTTCAGTATAGACTTGAGGAAGCGTGATGAAGGCTCCGCCGTCTCTGGGCCAGGAAACGATCTGCGGCAGATGCGAGAGAATCGTTCGGCACTCCAGTACCGGAGCAGCCGAAGTGACGCGGGGAAACAGATTGAGAGCGGCAAATGGGGCTTTAACGGCGTCCAGCGGGTTTTTGAGCGCCGCGAAAGGATTTATCTTCAGATCAACCAACCGACTGATATCATCGAGCGTGTCGCGGAAAATGAAGCGGGTTCTTTCCAGTGTGCCAAAGAGATTGCCCAGCAGCGGAAATCGGCAACCTGTGGCGTTCGCTATGAGCAATGCCGGGCCGCCGGCCCGATAAACCCTCCGCTGGATAGCCCCGGCTTCCAGATTGGGATCGACCGGAACATCGATACGCAGCAGCATGCGGCGCCGCTCAAGATCAGCCACACATTCCTGGAGATTTCGATAGCCCATTATAACAACCGCCCGACGAATTTTAGTAAAGATGTCTTGACCGGGATCAGAGTATCATTGTAATCAAGCAAATACAATCTTAGTAAGCTGGAAATTGTTTTGCGTTAGTTGATCAGAATTTATTTCTTTAACGCACCTATCAAGGGATGAGATTGTACACAGCGGAGCAGCTATGGCGCGCCTGACACTTTTCAAAAAAATCCTCATTATCACCCTGCTGCTTTCACTGCTGCCACTCCTGGCGTCATCGCTTATACTCTTTTTTAATCTTGAATCAACCAGTGCCAGACTGACCTCCGAGATCGGAGGCACTGCTGACATCCAGGCGTCTGAATCACTCCAGATGCGCGCTTCTCAGGTTGCAAAAAACGTGGCCGATTTTCTGCGCCAATGCGAGAGCGATCTTATCTTTCTCTCCAGTTCGCAGTTGGATCAGGCCACACTGTTAAGTTTTTATGCAAGCCGTAAAGGTGAAATCTGGTATAAAACCGGAACCGCTTCCGCCCCGCTGGAAATCCGTGAACAGGTTCCGATTTACCGAAGCATCGCCCTGATTGACAAAACAGGGCAGGAAAGAGTGGTTATCAAAGATGGCATCATATTACCTCGTAAGGATCTGAAAAACGTTTCGGACCCGGAGCAAACCGAATTCAGAAGTGAAGAGTACTTCACCAGAGTACTCAAGCAGCCGGGCAAGATTTATGTGTCTCATCTCACAGGCTACCACGTTTCAAAAACAGAACAACTTAACGGCGCAGATGAACCTGAAAATGCTTTTGAGGGGAAAAACTATCAGGGAATCATCCGCTTTGCGGCTGCGATATTTGACCGCAGAGGCACTTTCAACGGCGCAGTTGTTGTCTCGCTCGATCATCGTCATCTAATGGAATTTTCGCAGCACATCGATCCCGGCAAAAGATTTTCAACCGTTTTTCCATCTTACAAAAGCGGCAATTACGCCTTCATTTTTGATGACGAAGGGTGGATTATTACGCACCCGAAATACTGGGACATCCGGGGAGTTGACCAAAACGGAAAACTGGTGCCCCCATATACTGAAAAATCAACTGCAGCAGACATCAATTCCGGCCGAATTCCCTTCAACCTGGATTACGAAGGCTTTATTCACCCAAACTACCCCCTTGTCGCAGCAGAAGTCAGAAAACATAAGGCCGGTTTTGTCGACACTACAAACGTCGGCGGCGAAAAGAAAATTATGGCCTATGCACCAATTGTATATGCCGGCGGTGATTACGACCGTTACGGTGTGTTCGGTGGAGTGACGATTGGATTCCAGCTTGATCGTTTCCAGATTGCTGCTCGCAAGGGGAGTCGTCTTATCAACCAGCAACTGGGAGAACACCGTACGCGAAGCAGCGTCATTATTGTCGTGACTGCAATTCTGGCTGGTTTTTCGGCATGGATTCTATCGCGCGGCATAACCAGACCTCTACTACAACTGACAGAGAGTGCATACAAATTGGCTGAAGGCGACACCCGGAACCGTGTTGTAATCAACTCATCAGACGAAGTTGGTGAACTGGCACGCACATTCAACATTATGGCGGACGAGCTTGAGGCAAGAAAGAACAACCTCCTTACCACACTGGAGGAGCTGCAGCGATCCCGTATGGAGATCCTTGACGAGCGAAACTTCAAGGCAAGTATTCTTGAAAGTATTTCAAGTGCGATAATTACCATTTCCCCGTCCGGAATCCTGACATCAATAAATGGAATCGGCCAGAAACTGTTCGGAAATTCAAATTGCTACGGTATGGAATATAGGGATATTTTTTCAGAATGGCCGATACTGCTGGAGAGGATTAATGCAGTTCTGGAGTTAAGAGAGGGGTACGGACGTGAGCCGTTGACCAGAGTCATTCATGGTGAAATGACTTATTATGATGTCGGAATATTTCCTATCGGAAAGGATGCCGAAATGGGTCTTACGGTAACGCTTAGAAATGAAACCGAGCGAGAAAAACTGCGGGAGGAGATGATGCGACTTGACCGTCTGGCTTCTCTTGGGAAGCTCTCGACCGGAATAGCGCACGAGGTGCGTAATCCGCTCACCGGCATATCACTCCTACTCGACGATCTGCATGATCGGTCCGCTTTAAATGCGGATGACAAAGAGATGCTTTCAAAAGCGCTGTCCGAGATTGAGCGGGTGGAACGGCTCATGAGTGCACTCCTCAACTACTCATCGCCTGTAAGAGCCGACTTCAGAGAGGGTGATCTCACGCGCGTGCTGAACGATATTATACTATTAATGCGCAGACCGGCTGAGGTACAAGGGGTACATCTGAACGTATCACCTGGAGAGCTGCCGGTGTTCAGATTCGATCCGGAAAAGATAAAACAGGCCCTCATTAACATAATAAAAAACGCCATTGAGGCTCTGGACTCCGGCGGTACACTAACGGTAACAACCCGCCATCAGGATGACAATGTTATCATCACCGTTCACGACAGCGGCCCAGGTATCAACCAGCAGGATCTTCCCCTGATATTCGAACCCTTCTTTACCCGTAAAGGCGCCGGCACAGGTCTGGGGCTCTCCATAACCCAGAGGATTGTCGAAGAGCACCATGGGAGTATAACGGTTGAGAGCGACAGCAAAGATGGTACAACATTCAGTATTATGCTTCCATCCCGGCACAAGGAAACATAGTCAGAGCAGATGAAGCGTAGGGTAAGATTGAGGATATTAAAGGCTGTTACGGATCATTCCTGAGTTTTCATGATAAGACTGAACTGCTCTTCCAGGGCCAAAAACGCTTTGATGACTTCAGGATCGAAATGGGTCCCATCTTCTTCCAAAAGCATTTCCTTTACCTTGTCATGATCAAAGCCCTTCCGGTAGCAGCGATTTGAACGGAGGGCATCGTAGAAATCCGCTACTGCCATTATTCTGGCTGAAAGCGGAATATTCCTGCCTATCAGACCGTCCGGATATCCGGCCCCGTCCCAACGTTCATGATGATAAAGTGCAATCTCGATCCCCATTCCAATAAAGGGATTATCAGCATATTTGTTGAAGACGGTCTGCAAATTTTCGGCGCCGATAATGGAATGTGTCTTCATTATCTCGAATTCCTCGAAAGTGAGCTTGCCCGGTTTCATCAGAATACTGTCCGGAATGGCCACCTTGCCGATGTCATGCAGTGGGGATGCATGTTTGATACAGTCGATGAAAGCTTCGGAGATATGGTCTGCATATGAAGAATCCTTGGCGAGCTGCTGTGCCAGCAGGCAGCAGTATTCACGCACCCGCTCAAGATGGGCGCCGGTATCGTCGTCCCGCTGTTCGGCCAGTTTTGCCAGGGCAAAAATAGTCGCTTGCTGGGCTTCTGAGACTTCGCGAACTTTCATTTCAACAAGCTTCTGATATTTCAGTTTATTCCGGAGGGCGCTCAGATTGAGGTGGGTATTTACTCTGACGTGTACCTCTTCCGGATGAAACGGCTTGGTTATATAGTCAACTCCACCGACCTTGAAACCTTTTATTTTATCTTCCATCGAGTTCATAGCACTCATGAATATGACCGGGATATCTTTAAGGTCCGGGTTCTGCTTGAGCCGCTCGCAGACCTGATAGCCGTCCATTCCAGGCATAGTGATATCCAGCAGGATCAGGTCCGGAATTTCTTGCTGAACAGCTTCAAGGGCTTCTGCGCCATTTGTGAAGGGGAAAACTGAAAAGCCATAATTTGCCAGCATTTGCTCAAGCAGTGGTAGAATGAATATATCGTCTTCTACGACAAAAATGCGTGCGTGATGATACTCTGAAATAATTTCATCTGATCTGTTCATTTGTCTCACTCGCATCAAATTTTGCGATCTTTCATCATTTTGCAATCTTTTAGTCAAACTGTTAAGTTCAGCTCTCTCAATTCGGATATTTTTTCCACAATACCCATCACAATTATTACGTCATTCTCGGTAAGCACCAACTCCTTTTGGGGATTGAAAATATAAGAACCGCTGTTGTTGGCAAGAGCCACTACACTTACCCCTTCCACATCCATGACGCCTGTGTCCGCCAGTTTTTTGCCGACAAGCGGTGAGCGGCTGCTGACGGCTATCTCCTCAACCCTTATGATGTTTGTTTTATCGCGAAGCATGGTGTCCAGGAATGTGACTACCTTTGGCCTGATCATCTCGGAAGTCATTCGTAACCCACCGATGAAATTCGTCATGACCACACGGTCGGCTCCCACTTGACGCAGTTTCCTTTCTGATTCCTCATCCGTCGATTTGGCGATAATCTTTAACTTTGGATTCATCCCTCTTGCAGTCACTACTACCAGGAGGTTGTCTGCGTCAAGATGGAGTGACGAAAATAGTCCGGTAGCGTTTCTGATATTGGCAGCCTCAAGTACAGCCTCATGCGATGCGTCTCCTTGAATGTTCAGTATATTTGCCTCGCACATCTGCTTCATCCGTTCAGGGTTCCGGTCTACCACAACGAATTCGCGACCGGTTTTGGACAATTCTTCGATTATGTAATTCCCGGTAGAACCTGCACCACATACGATATAATGATTTTTCAGGCGGGCAATATCCTTGTTCATCTTTCTTCTCCTCAAGGCATCGGTCAAATCTCCTTCAACAATGAAGGCGGTAAATATTGAAAAACAGTACATCAAGGTTCCGGAACCGAAGAAAATCAGGATCATGGTGAATACTCGGCCATCGGCCGTCAGCGGGCGTACTTCTCCATATCCTACTGTAGCGATCGTTATTACAGTCATATAGAGGGCATCGAAGAATGACCACCCCTCGATAAGCGCATAGCCGCATACCCCTGACAGTATGACTAATACCAATGATACAAAGACACCGCGAAGCCTGCTGGTTATCATATCCCTTCCCTGACTTTCATTCGCTCCCCCCCCTGATTGATCACTGTAATTTGTACGCCAAGGGAGCCGATACTCTAAACATTCAAAAGGAGTTTAGCACAATTTTAAAACAAAACGAAAAAAAGGACTTACGTTTGTTAGCGTAAGTCCTTGAATTATTGGTGGAGCTGAACAGGATCGAACTGTCGACCTCTTGACTGCCAGTCAAGCGCTCTCCCAGCTGAGCTACAGCCCCACATCGGAAGTGGCTTTTTAGCAAATATAACAAATGATGTCAATATATATATCCGCCTTGTCGACAACATGACCGTTCAGCATCGACAGTCCGGGAGATGCTATTACTTCGGGGAGTTCAGACATTATCCGGCCAGAGCCCAGAATTATTTGCTCTTGGCAACGTAGACTCCGTCCCAATCCGGCGGTGGCGGCGAGGCAAGATATTCGTCACAGCGGCCGGCATAGAGACGAGAGGGGCCATCGTTATAACTTGAAGCAAGTTCATCAAAAATCAACTTTGCTCCTGCGAAATCGTGGGAGCGGTACTTGTCGAGGGCCTCTTCGAAGCGCGGCAGAATATCGAGATTGGTAATCATCAATTCGTACATTACGATCGGCAGATGCTTCCCTTTTACCTTGACCCGATCGACCTCGCGAAAGGTGAATCGACTGTCGTTTACCTGTTTTCGGGTATCTTCGCTGACCAGAATATGCGAGCCGTAGTATTTATTGAGCCCCTCCAGACGGGAAGCCAGATTGACGGAATCGCCAATTGCGGTGTAGTCAAAGCGAATGTCGGCCCCCATGTTTCCGACAACGGCAGGACCGGTATTGATGCCGACGCCTATGTCGAGGGTATTCATGCCACGCTCGGCAAAACCGGTGTTCAGCAATTTCAGTTTTTCCATCATCCTGACTCCGGCCGCACAGGCGTGGGTGGCATGATCCGGAACGTCCAGCGGTGCATTGAAGAGCGCCATTACGGCATCTCCGATAAACTTGTCAAGAGTGCCTCTCTCCTCAAGTACGATTCGAGTCATAGGGCTTAAATATTCGTTAAGCAGCTTGACAAGCTCAGGCGGGGTCAGACTTTCAGAAACCGTTGTAAATCCGCGTATGTCGGAAAAGAGTATCGAGAGTTCACGCTGTTCGCCCCCAAGCACCAGCTTGTCCGGATCTTTTTCGATCTGCCTGACCAAATCAGGTGAAACATAACTGGAAAACGCCTTTTTAAGATGGCGCCCTTTGCGCTCAACAACCAGATTACGCCAGGCCTCCCCGCTAAGGTAAGTCAGTGCAATTCCCACAAACGGATAAATAATGGTCATGTCCCGGAAGACGGAGGCGAACATGTAATAGTTAAAAAATCCGAATGCGGTTGTAAATACGACCATGATTCCGAGACCGGCAAAGGTGCCGGGAGCAAAAGCCAGGAAAATGCCGAGCAGAGTCGGAAACACAAATATGCAGGCGATCTCCATCATCTGAGTCACGCTGTCATAGAGAAGGAAGCGCTTCTCCAGCGCGTTGGAAGCCATTGTCGCATGGATTTCAACCCCCGGCAGGGTCGAGTCGAACGGAGTGGGTCTAAGATCGTAAATGCCTATTTCGGTAGCTCCTACAAAAGCGATTTTTCCTTTTAGTTTTTCTATCGGAAGCCGCTTTGCAATCACATCCGCGGCGGAAGCGGTGTAAAAGGTTCCGGTTTTGCCATAGAAATTCAGCGCCATGGTACCATCCTCGCGTGACGGAATACGCATGGAGCCGATCTGCATGGTGTCAACACCCCACTGTTTGACATCCAACATGATGTCGGATCCGATAAAATGTTGCAGAGCCTTCAGGGGAAGCGAAGGGTATATTTCTCCGTTATAAAGGAGGAGCAGGATAGAGCGCCGATAAAGACCGTCGATATCGTGAATGGCATTAAAAAAACCAAAATCCAACGCAGCTGCACCGAGTAGTGGGATGTTAAGATCAATGCTTGGAAATTCAGGGATCGGTATGCTCTGCACACCGTCCGCTATCTTGACGAGCTTCAGTTTGGCGCTTTCAAGCTGAGACAGAGACGCTGCCGGTATCTCATTCATTTCTCCCCGAAAGAAATAACCCATAACAACATTTCCCGACTTTTTAACAGAAGCTGCCAGGGCCTTGTCGGCCGCTTCATTTTGCGGTTCGGAAAATACAATATCGAGCGCCGTTACTTTTGTCCCATAGTGGGTAGCCATGGTTTCGATCAGTTTTCCGGTTACTTCACGCGACCAGGGCCAGCGACCGATCTCCTTGATGCTTTTGTGATCTATTGCGACCACTACAACATTCTTGTCCGGTTTGACCTCTCCACGGATAGTGAAACGGGTATCCTTCATGCGGAAATCCAGCTTCTGGAGGGGAGGATATGCTAGTTTGTACAAAAAGAATGAGCAGATGGCGGCTACAACTCCAAACAGGAAAAACATGAGGCGTTTGTTCATGAGCTATCCCTCCAGGCAGGCAATAAAAAAGGGGGCGCGACGCCCCCTGAAATTTAAAGATTACTTGACAAGATTTCGTAGCAGCGTCTCAACATTGCCCTTATGCTTTCCGGCCGGGTAATCTCTCAGGTACTGTTCAAAACGGATCCTGGCCTGATCGGTGTAGCCCAGTTCCGCCAGAGTCTGGGCTGCGCTGAAGAGCGCAGTCTCGGCTTGCGGCAGCTTGGGATATTCTTCCATTACCAGCAGATACTCGGCCAGGGCCAACTCCGGATTTCTTAAGAAGCGCGCATAGACCGCTCCGCGCTCCATTAGAGAATCGGCCCGTATTTCGGAGATTTTTGTGAGGTCGAGAGCGATCTGGAAAACTTGCAGCGCATCGTTGTACTTGCCGGAATCAGCCAGGTAATGGCCATGATTGATATTCCATCGGGCAATTATATCCGGAATCCTTCCGGAATCGGTCCATTCGGCCGGCGGCATTGCAGCGGTAATCGTGTCAAATATGCCCTTAGCCTCGGCGATCGGTGTGCCGGGTTCGATTTTGAGAGGCTCTACCGGTGTGATTCCTCTGGTGTTCTGGGTCATGGTGCCGGCTGTCAGCGGCTGTTGTTGCCCCTTGCCATCTCCGGAAACAGCGACTGTCCCCTCATTGCCGAAAAATACGTTGGCAGGTCCCTGGGTCATCATCAGGAATTCGGTCCCCTTGATCCCTGCCACGGCAGTGCCGCTCTTGACAGTCATGCCGCTCTGCCGTCCTGCCAGCTTGACTACCGATGCCCTCAACTTCCCTTCAGCCAGATTAAATGAGCCTTCACGTTTTTTCTTTGTCAACAGAAAACTTGTGACCGCGAATTCGGTGTTGTTGGCCAGCGTAAATTTACTATTATCGACAAGAGTAAGCTCCACCCATCCGTCGGGACCGGTCTTGATCCAGTTCCCTTCGCTGATTAAATCGCCTTTATTCAAAGGAGAATAAGGTATATTGTTCACCGCCCTGAATTGTGTCGCCCCTTTCAACCCGGTAATTTTTCCCACTTGGGCAGCCAGGGAGATAGACGGCATTATGAACGATATCAGCATGGTAATCATGAATAGTTTCATAAAAAATCCTCCTCAAATTGCCTAGGATGTAAGTTTCGCCAATTTTATCAGTAATTGAGTAAAAATCAAATGGAATATCACTTGAGATATACAGTAAATCTGCTACTCTAGGGGCCATTAATTTTTATGCAATCAACTCTCATATCAAGACAAACATGTTTGAAGTATGGTTTCCGGATCGTAAACTACCTACTAAAGACTGGATGGCGCCATGCAAGAGCAAACTGAAGCCCTACGGCATCAACTGGAATACCGGAAGCGGTTGATGGACAAGATAAACGAAATCCATTCCGCCGACAATCTGAACACCATTCTGATTCATATCAAGGACAGTATAGCAGGGCTGTTCTCTGCCGACCGCATAACCATTTATCTGGCGGATGCCAAACGAAATCTGCTGATTTCGAAGGTTAAAAGTGGAGCCGAGGTTCAACAGATCGTTGTTCCTATCAGCGATACCAGCCTTTCCGGGTACTGTGCCATAACCGGCACCATCATCAATATTAAAAACGCCTACGATCATCATGAGCTGAAAATGATCGGCAGCAATCTCAAGTTTGACGAAAGCTGGGACAAAAAGACCGGCTATGTCACCAAACAGGTGTTGTGTGTGCCGATGAAATTCCAGAACACCTTGATCGGTGTCATTCAGGTCATAAACAAAAAAGGCGACATTCCCTATGACGACACAGACATCAGCTATGCAGTCGAATTGTCAACGTCTCTTTCAATTGCCATCCACAATATTTATCGTCTTTCTGTTACCACCAAAGTAATCCGCCACAGGGCCCGTTACAATTTTCTGCTGGACAAGAATCTGTTGGACGACAAGATTCTTGAGAAGGCCGCCGCCCATCCGGACGTGTCGAAGATAGGAATGGATAACGTATTGATGCGTGAATTCGGCATCACCAGAGAGGATATGGCCAAAAACCTCTCTTTCTATTTCGGCACCGAATTTATCGGTTACGACCCCACGGCTCAGTCGCTTGAGGACGACTTGCTCAAACGTGTGCGCCCGGAGCGTTTGAATAAGGAGTGGTGGGTACCTTTCAAAATTGAGAACGGCATTCTTCATATTATAATCGACGACCCGTCCGACCTGGGGCGCCAGGACATGCTGAAGTTCGTCTATCCTGAATACAAACGGATCAGCTATATCGGAGCGTTTCGCGAAGATATTCTGAGCTATATCAACCTGTTCTACAACTATAGTTCATCAAGCGGATCAAACAGCAGCATTGATGACATCATCAATAAGCTTGATTCCAGCGACGATCCTGAAATTGAATCCGAGTCTCAGAAGGTCTCCGAACAGGACAGCGTGATAGTACAGTTGGTAAACAAGATTATCATTGATGCCGTCAATAACAAGGTATCCGATATCCACATCGAACCCTTTCCGGGCAAGGAAGATGTACAGGTACGGATGAGGATCGACGGCCGCTGCAAGGTTTACCAGAAGATCCCCTACAAATACAAATATGCCATTCCGTCCCGTATAAAGATCATGTGCAACCTGGATATTTCAGAGCGCCGCAAACCTCAGGACGGCAAGATCGACTTCAAGAAATTCGGTCCGCTCAATGTGGAACTCCGCGTTGCTACGGTCCCGACCGCCGGTCAACTCGAAGATGTGGTCATGCGCGTTCTTGCATCGGGCGAGCCGATCCCCTACGACAAGCTCGGTCTGACCGAGCGCAACTCAAGGGTTCTTGACGCTTGCGTCAGGCAACCATACGGCCTGGTACTGGTTGTGGGTCCGACCGGTTCCGGAAAAACAACAACACTCCATTCTGCCATCTCCGTCATCAACACAGTTGACACCAAAATCTGGACGGCGGAAGACCCTGTCGAAATTACCCAGCGTGGCCTGCGACAGGTCCAGGTGCACCCCAAAATCGGCTTTACCTTTGCTGCCGCCCTGCGCTCATTCCTCCGGGCAGACCCGGACGTTATAATGGTAGGTGAGATGCGTGACCAGGAAACCGCTGAAATCGGGGTTGAATGTTCTCTGACCGGTCACCTGGTTTTCTCAACCCTGCATACCAACTCGGCTCCGGAGACCATTACCCGTCTTCTTGACATGGAGCTTGATCCATTCAGTTTTTCTGACGCCATCCTCTGCATCCTTGCACAGCGCCTGGCTCGGCGGCTATGCGCCTGCAAGCAGGAATATACTCCGACAAAAACTGAAATCGAAGAAATTATCCTCGAATATGGCAAAGATGAATTTGCTAAGACAGGCATAAACCCCTCAGAGATAAAGCTGTTCAAGGCTGTTGGCTGTCCCAAGTGCGGAGATTCAGGTTACAAGGGGCGTCTTGGTCTTCATGAACTTCTTGAAGGAACTGACCCCATCAAAGCGTTGGTCAAGAGAAAATCGGAAATTGAATACATACGGAAACAGGCAATCGAGGATGGGATGACCACATTGAAACAGGACGGCATTCTGAAATGCTTTCAGGGACTGACAGACCTGAAAGAGGTGCGCAAGGTCTGCATCAAGTAGGCGGCGGCGAATCTTTCTTCATGGGTTTGTACTGATAATAGAGCACAAACAGGAAGAATGGGAACAGTGCGGACATAACCCCCCAAAGCAGAGGATTTTTACCGCGGCGCTTCGCAAGGTATAAACCAGCTGCACCCGGCAGACCGAAC
Source organism: Desulfuromonadaceae bacterium (assembly GCA_028712665.1). Taxonomy (GTDB): domain Bacteria; phylum Desulfobacterota; class Desulfuromonadia; order Geobacterales; family Pseudopelobacteraceae; genus JACRCG01. The sequence goes on along the minus strand of JAQTRC010000001.1, from coordinate 105,352 downwards.
CACAAGAGCAGGAATATCTTTTCGTCCATTGTCACTCCGGATATATCAGTTTAAATCGTTCTGCCAACGGGAAGTCATCAAAGCCAGAAACGCGGAAGCCGCAGGAGAGAGTTCCCGCCCCTCGCGCCGGGCGGCATAAAATTTTCTTTTTATATTTAACCCTGGGATCCTTACAGTAGTCAATTGACCATCAAGAAGCTCATCCGAGACGGACATGCTGGAAACGAAGGCATACCCGGTACCATTCAAGAGAGCCCGCCGGATCGCTTCGGTACTGCCTAATACTGCAACAATATTGAGTGCATCTTTGCTTATCCATGTGCCTGCCAATGCCTCGTAGACAGCCATCTGCGTTCCTGAGCCATCCTCACGGACCACCAGCGGTATTTTGCACAACTCAGCCTGACTAAGGCTCTGTTTGCTCACAGTGGCAAACTCTGAAGAAACTGCACAGACGATATTATCATGCCCCATGGCCTCAAATTCGATCCTATCGTCATCAAACCGGCCTCCGGTGAATCCAAGTTCTATCTCTTCATTCACGAGTTGCTTGATCACCGAGCGGCTGTCTCCCTGAGTCACCTCCAGACGGACCCTCCGGCATTGTTTAAGAAATTGCCCCAGCACAGCCGGAATAAGCCAAGTGGCAGGTATATTGCTGGCCCCGACCCGCAACACCACGTCCTCCATTCCGAGGAATCTGCGTATGGCCGAACGGGAGTCGTCGCAATCGGCCAGAATTTTGCGGGCTCGTCCCAAAAAGAGCTTTCCGGCTTCGGTAAGGAGCGCCCCTCCCCTGCCGCGATCAAAAAGACGGACTCCAAGCTCATCCTCCAACCCTTGTATATGCTGGCTGGCAGTTGATTGAGTGATGCAGGTTTTTTCTCCGCCCTTTGAAAAACTATGTGTTTCGGCTATCGCCACAAACACTTCCAGCTGTTTCAACGTCATGATTTATCATTCCTATTCATAATTACGATAATTAGCATCGGCAATATACACAATTATCATTTTGCCTTACAACATAAAAAACATATATACTCGCGGCGATAATAAATTCCCATTATTTGTAACGGAGAAGATAAATGCCCCGGACCGACCTGACCTGGAATACCGCCCTGCTCTACCCTGCCCCTGATTCTCCCGAGTTGGAAGAAGAACTCGCCTCTTTTGAAAAGCTGGTTTCCGCCTTTCGGAGGAGCTACTTTGAGAAAGTGGCAAACCTGGACGACAGAGCTCTTCTTGCAGCGCTCCATGAATACGAGGCGTTGCAGAATCGCATGTCAAAGCCGTTCTGCTACGCCCACCTGCTCTTTGCCGCCGATTCCGCCAATCCGATCTACAGGGCGCTCAACCAGCGCTGCTCCGAGTTGGGGAGCAGCCTTTCACAGCAACTGCTGTTTTTCGATTTGGATTTGATGGATTTGGATGACGATCGTTTCGATTCTTTTTGCCGGATGCCGGAAGCCGCCTGCTACGTACATTTCCTGAAGGGAATCCGAAAATTCCGCCCGCATACGCTTAAAGAGAACGAAGAGCGCCTTCTGACCCGCAAGGAGCTGACCGGTATACGCGCCTTTACCAAGCTGTTTGACGAACTTTCAGCATCATTTTGCTACACAATGGAGATGGATGGCTCGATGAAGGAGTTCACCGGCGAAGAACTCCTTTCGCTTCTGCACCACACATCCGCCGATATCCGCTTCCGTGCCATGACGCTTTTCCTGGAGAAGCATGGCGAGAATGGCATAGTCTACAATGCGGTTTTCAACAATATGGCCCTCGATCATGGCCAGGATATGGAACTCCGCAGCTATTCATCAGCAATTCAGCCGACTAACATCGGCAATGAGATCCCGGACGAAGCTGTCGAGCATCTGATGTCCGTTACTGAGGCCAATTACGGCCTTGCCCGTGATTATTTCCGGCTTAAAGCAGGAATGCTCGGCATGGATAAGCTTCGGAATTGCGATGTTTACGCCCCGGTGGCCGAGGTGGAAAGAGCGTATGATTTCAACGAGGCCTGCGCATTGGTGGTCGATTCCTACAACGACTACGATCCTGAGTTTGGCCGCATTGTGGATGCGTTTTTCAGTGATCGCAGAGTCGATGTACTTCCACGTACCGGCAAATCCGGAGGCGCCTTTGCCATGGGGATATCTCCCGAAGTCCCCCCATTCCTGCTTCTAAACTACACCCGCACCCTGCGCGACCTTGCTACAATCGCCCACGAAACAGGACATGGGCTGCATTTTGTACTATCTCAGAAGCAGACCATGCTTAACTACCACGCCCCTCTGCCTCTGGCAGAGACCGCATCGGTCTTCGGCGAAATGCTGCTGACCCGCCGCATGCTGGATAACGAAACTGATCCGATTGTCAGAAAATCGCTGTTGTGCGCCAAGATTGAGGATATTATCGCCACGACCTTCCGACAAACAGTGCTGACCCGATTCGAGCTGCGTCTGCATAACGAGCGCAAAAGCGGCCTCTTATCCAACGACTGTATTTCGGAAATCTGGCTGGAGGAGAACTCCAAACTCTTCGGAGATTCGGTGGAGATGATTCCGGCTTATCGTTGGGGTTGGAGCTACATCAGCCACTTCATCCACAGCCGCTTTTACTGCTATTCCTATACATTCGCCGAGCTGCTGGTTCTGGCGCTTTTCCAGAAGTACCGCCAGGAGGGGGATTCTTTCAAGCCTGGCTACCGGGAGTTACTGGAGTCCGGCGGTTCACTCTCTCCCGCCGATACGGCGCGTCTGGCGGGCATTGATATCAACACGGCTGATTTCTGGCAGAAAGGTTATGATTTTCTTGGAGGATTGATTGAAGAGCTCAAGGAGATTGCATAATAGCCGAAACAGGCGATTCTCCTGCAAACAGGGGAATCGCGCGGAGGGTATATTTATTTTGGCGCTCCCTCCACAACAGACTTCAGCACCTCTCTCAGCTGATCAAAGCTGTACGGTTTGGTAGCTAATCCTGCTATACCCTCACGTGCTATTCGTGAAGTAACAGACGTATCTCCAAAACCGCTGGAGATTATAATTGGAAGTTCAGGTTTGATCTTTTTCAGCTCATGGAACAACGTATAACCATCCATGAGCGGCATACCCAAGTCCGTTAAAACCAGAGCGATATCTGCGGCATGCTTCTGATACAACTCCAACGCTTCCTTCCCGTTTTCTGCTGCAATAGCAGTGAAACCCATCGCCTCCAGCATGGTTTTAGCTACTAATGCCACCTGTTGTTCATCCTCTACCAGCAGTATCGTGCCGTTACCCTTCCATACCGCCGAAGAAACCTGCTCTGGTGATTCTTCGGCGATGTCGCTTTTCTGAACGGGGAGATAGACTTTGAAGGTTGTCCCCTGACCGGGCTGGCTGAAGAGCTGCAAAGCCCCACCATGCGACTTGACTATACCAAGCACTGCCGACATCCCGAGGCCGCGCCCGGTGAATTTGGTCGTAAAAAACGGCTCGAAGATTCGCCATTTTGTCTCCTCATCCATGCCGCAGCCGTTGTCGGTTACTTCCAGACAGAGATAACTACCCGGTAAAATGGGCTGGCCGTTATAATCCTTCTCCGATTGCCCGGCAACAATCGCTGTCTTTGCGAGCGAAACACGGATTTCACCTTGTGCCTCTCCGATTGCTTCCGATGCATTGATGATCAGATTCATGACGATCTGCCTGATTTGGCTTGAATCACAATTGATGCAGGGAATATCGGTTGAAAGGTCGGTTCTGATCACTGCATTCTGAGGAAGGGTCGATTGCAACATATTGATCATTTCTCCAACCAGCATCCAGAGATTGATCGGCGACATGACCATTTGCGTTTTCCCGGCGTAGTCCAGCATCTGGCGGCACAATGCCGCAGCACGGTCGGCTGCTTTTTCTATTTCCGGTATATGGTCCCTGGCTGCTTCATAATCCATCTTCACCATGTAGCAATACCCTATGATGACCGCCAGAATATTGTTAAAGTCGTGGGCGATACCGCCTGCCAATACGCCGAGGCTCTCAAGCTTCTGAGTCTGATTGAACTGCTGTTCAAGCGCCTGTTTTTCTTCCTCGGCGCGTATGCGCTCGGTTATGTCCGCATCACTGCCCCGGTATCCGCGCAGGGTTCCATCGGCATTAAGCATTGGAAAACCATTGGTTGAAACCCAAACCACACTGCCATCTTTGGTCTGTATGGGGTTGACCAGGTTCTGGAAGACATCTTTCCGTTCGAATACCTCAAAGGCCGCCTTTTTGAACGGCTCACGCCCTTCGTCCGGATGAATGTCGTAGAAATGTTTCTTAAACACTATTTCATCCGGATGGTACCCTATAACGGCCTCAGACACATGGCTCAAATAAGTGTAGAGCCCCTGGGCGTCCACTTCCCATGAGATGGTTCTGCTATGCTCGGCCAACTGGTCTAACCGCTCCTCACTTTTGCTCAACTCGCAATTTTTCTCCCGGAGTTCATCCGTTCGCTCAGCAACACGTTGTTCCAGTTCCCTCGCCTGTTGCTCAATCTGGCGATAGGCAAGAGCATTTCTCATGGCGAGCGCAATCATTGGCGAAAGAGGCGTTATGATCTGGTTCACCTCCGCAATGCGGTCAATATCGGGTATGTCCAGCAGGATCAGTGATCCGACCAGTTCACCTCCCGCCTGCAGCTGATACCGTGCTATTGATTTGACTGCGGCTTTTCTGATGGGTTCGCTTAACGGATGATCCGTTGGCAAATCTTTAGGATAATACGGCAGATCATCAGGAGAGCATTTCGGGCAGAACACTTCAAGTTCAGAGTTGGAAAATAATCTGTTTCGCCGTAACGGACTGACGGCGAGCAGTTCATGTTTCCCGGACGTATCAATATGAAGAAGGATCATTACCGTACGAGCACCGGTCAGTTCTCGCAACTGTTCGGTCAAGGATTGGCCAAGTTCTTGGGGCGACGAGGTAGCCAGCAGACCGGAGATAACCTCAATAGCCATTAATTGGACCGCCGGTTTGGCAAACTCGGCGTACTGGAACTCCTTCATGCCAATCCCTCATCCGTGGCCCAGATGCCTGCTTTACTCCGGGCTTCCAACAGCTCTGCCAGCATACAATCCAGTGCCACGGATTCAACCCTCCAGGGTAATCCGGTATATGATGAAAACTCTTCCAGTTGCTGCTCCGGCACCATAATCAGACCGGTATCCAGATAGACAAGCACCCCACGGTTCTCGCCCATCAGGTCGTGCGCCAAATCCCTGTTCAGTCCCAGTTCTTTCTTCATGATATGTTCCCATCGCAATGCCCATTCCGGGAGGACAAGGAAGGCCTCTTCGCGCATCAATTGACGATAGCGGTCACGACCTACCAGCAGTTGCGCGCAGTTGATAACATTTACCCTCCCGACCCGGAAACGGCGTACCAGGTCCAGCATCTTTGCAGAGCAGTCACCGTAGACCAGCACGAGGCAACCGTCAGAGCCACTTTTCTGTTCAAGCGCTCCGATCAGCTTCGCCTCCAGGAGAGGCGGGTCCATATGGAGCATTGAATCGAGAAAAAGAATCTCCCCCTCGATACCCCCCCGGCGGTGCAGTTCCTCCATCTCGGCTCGTAGCGCACCGCAACTAAGCCAGACGGTGTGAGTATTCATATTCTGCAACCGGTTTCAGAGGAATAAGCCGCTGCCGCAGCCAGCATGGCCCGCAGGTTCTCCGGGGGAGTAGCCAGCGGAATATCTGCGGCGGAATTGCACAAAATGTAGTGACCGCAAGGCGCAGCAATCCGCAGGCTGGCCAGACTCATTTCGTACACTTCGCCGGCAGAAAGCACCGGCAGGGTCAGATTATCAAGATTCCCGATCAGGTTCAGATCGGGGCCGATCAAACGCCGGGCTTCAGTAAGGTCATCTTTTGAAGAGATCCCAAACCCCACCAATCCATCCAGACCGGAAAGCAGATCCAGAGTATGATTTATCCGCCCACCTGTGTGATGCAGCACCTTGGGACCCTGTATCTGAGCAAAAGTTGAGGAGAGATGCGGCAGTATCTGGTCGGCAAAGAGGCTGCGCGGGGCGATCTCCGCAGATGCCATACCTTCAGTCACCACAAGACAGTCAGCCCCCGCTGCCAGCAGGGCGTTGGCCCAGGCTACAAAAAAATGTCCGCTATGATTAAGAAGTTTACAGGCTGTATCCCGATCAAACAGTACCGTTTCCATCCACTGTTCCATTCCGATAAACAACGACGGCAGGATTCCGGGGCCAGGCAGCACACTGATGATCGGCACCCGTCCCTTGTAAATTGCCGCAAGTTGCCTGGTCCCCTCCAGAATAACCGGCAGCCTGCCGCTCTTCTCCGGATCGGGCAGCGGCAAAGAAAGAGCGTCCTCCGCATTTCGCGCGGCAGGACGTCTCATGTTTGGAGCCTGATCAATACTCCAGGCGGTCTCTCCACCAAGCGCTTCTGAAATGGCGCTGAAATCGAAAGCGGTCATCACCAGATCGAAACCGAATTCATCCTGCAGTGCCTTTTGTCCCGCTACGTGGGCTGATGCATCGCTATAGAGGGTCCGTAGATCAGTGTTTGTCTGCTTACCTCCGTACGCGCCGAGAACGGCAAAAACCGGCGGACGGTCCACAAGTTGCCCAGTCAGCGTACCCATTACCCTCTGATAGGAGTTCACGGCTTCACCCCTTTTTGCGCTTCACTCTGCAATCGGAGGAAAAGTTCGTCGGCGCCTACAGCGTTGCGGGCTGTGCCGTCACCTCCAACTGCAGCCACCAGATCAGGCCGCCAGTTGAATACGGCGCCGCCAACCGCCAGCTTTATCCTGCCAGTATGGCCTTGGGCATCGATCAGGTTACGCAGTTTGCGTATGTTCAATGCTGTTGTCTGCATCATTGCCGAGACACCAATTAACGAGGCGTTGACTTCGACAGCCTTTTCCAGAAACTGCTCTGCCGGCACGTCATTGCCAAGATCATGAACATCCCAGCCTGCTGCTCCTAGAAACAGTCCGACAGCCCGACGGCCAAGACTATGGAAATCGTCCTCGATGTTGCCGATCACAACCGCGCCTTTGTTATGCAGCCTCTCCTCATAGACCGGAATACAGCGCATCAGCGCATCTTCGGCAATCTTGGCAGCGACGAAGTTCTGCGCAAGCGACATGGACTCTTCTTCCCACAACCGTCCAAGCTTAACTATTGCAGGGTCAAGTATTTCAGCAATAACCATCCGGGAATCGTTTCCGGCAGCGAGAGCACGACTGATGATCTCTGCCGCAGCGGAGCGGTCGGCATTGATCATTGCCGTAAGCAGCTTTTCACTCCACTCTTGCAAATTCATTGGGATCGCTCCTTAATGTCTGCCGTAAATGCATGTCGGGGGATATTTTCAGTCTGTTTATGCAAATTATTGCTACCAGAAACCATAATAAAACAAGAAGTTATATGCAGACTATATCGACTTTCTTTCAGATTGCAACAATATATCCGAGGATTAATACACCCGAAAGTGCGAGGATTTTTGAATGGCTCTAACTGAATATTTTGAGATACTTAACATAACGGTCACCCTGTCACTGCCGGTTTGCGGCCAACCAGGCACTTCTCGATTTCCAGAACAATAAATACGGCAATTCCCGGTACAAAAACCCAGGCAAGAGATTCTAATCCGATCGTGGTTGTGCTGAAGAAGTCCTGAAATGTCGGCACCGATATGACCAGAGTCTGAAGAAGCAGGACCAGGCATACCATGCCGAGCAGCAGCGGATTACTGAAAAAACCGACTTTGAAAAACGAGTATGAAAATGAGCGAAGAGCCATGGCCTGGCCAATCTGGGCAAACGCCAGCGAAGTGAAGAGCATCGTCTGCCAGGTTCCGGGGTGAAAATCCCGATGATGCAGCGTAATGATGATGGTAGTAAGACCTATCACCCCTCCGGTCAAAAGAGTGTGGCGCAACATACGCCTGTCAAAGATCTGCGAGGAGGGGGAAACGGGCGACCGCCTCATGACATCCGGTTCGGCGCGTTCAACCCCCATCCCCAGGCCGAGCAGGCCGTCGGTGAGGAGATTGAGCCAGAGTAATTGAAGCGGTGTGAGAGGGCTGGGGAGGCCAAGGAAGGGGAGTATCAGCACGGCAAGGATTTTACCGAGATTGCCGGCTACCGAGAACTCTATGAACTTTCTGATGTTGTCATATATTGTGCGCCCCTCCTCCACTGCAGATACTATCGTGGCAAAGTTGTCGTCCAGAAGAACCATGTCGGCGGCCTCTTTGGCGACATCGGTGCCGGTTATCCCCATTGAGATGCCGATATCGGCCTTCTTTAAGGCCGGAGCGTCGTTGACTCCGTCGCCGGTCATGGCGACCACTTCACCCGACTTTTTGAGGGCATCCACGATCAGAAGTTTATGTTCCGGCGATACTCTGGCGTAGACCAATACATGTCCTGATGCCACAGCCAGACCGTCAACTCCGATCCTGTCCAGCTCCGCCCCGGTCATAACGGAGTCGTTACCTGCAATCCCCAGAGACTGCGCAATCGAGGAGGCTGTCAATGGGTGATCGCCGGTGATCATGACCGGACGTATGCCGGCCTGCAGACATTTGGATACTGCCGACCGCGCCTCGCCGCGTGGCGGATCCATCATGGCGATCAGTCCGATTAACTCCATCTGCTGGGGCACGGTTTCAAGGTCAAATGATTCATCAACTCCCAATATGCGTCCTGCGCATGCAAGAACACGCCTTCCCTGCGCCGCAAGCTTTTCAGCGTCGGATATCGTCTGTTGCAGCAGCGATTCCTCACCCCGGCAAAACGGCAGCAACGCATCCAGAGCGCCTTTGGCAACGATAAACCGTTTCCCTTCGCTCAGCCCGGCGCTCGATGCAAGCAGATGCCTTGAACCGGCCTGGGTCACCGAATGCAGGGTAATCATCCTTTTGGTAGAAGAATCGAAAGGGATTTCGGCACTCCGAGGAAACAGCTCTTCCAACTCTTTCTTGAAGATTCCGGCCTCTGCAGCAGCCGCAAGAAGAGCGTTTTCAGTAGGCTCTCCTACGATCAATGGCCGACCGTTCTCATAGCTCGCAACTGCATCGTTACAGAGCGCAGATGCAAGCAGAAGCTGGTCCGATGAATACGGAGGCACCGGGATAAGCTCAGTCACGGTCATGCAGTTCTCCGTAAGGGTGCCGGTCTTGTCGGAGCAGATGACAGTGACCGAACCTAGCGTTTCAACAGCCGGCAACTTGCGGATCAGAGCCTGCCTTTTGAGCATCCGCTGCGAACCTATTGCCAGAGTTATGGTAACAACTGCCGGCAAACCTTCCGGTATGGCTGCGACGGCGAGGCTGACAGCGGTCATCAGCAGCAACCGCAATTCTTCCCCCCTCAACAGGCCGAATACAAAATAGAGAGCCGACACAGCTATCGCGACTACGGCAAGCAGTTTGCCGAGACGATCCAGCCTCCGCTGGAGCGGGGTAGACTCATCTGCCATCCCCTGCAGCATATCGGCTATTTTCCCAAGTTCGGTAGACATCCCGGTTTCAACTACCAGAACCAGACCTCGGCCATAGGTAACGGTGGTTCCCATGAAAGCCATATTGCGGCGTTCGCCGAGCGAACCGGCTTCATTTCCGATAACGGTTGTGCACTTGTCTACAGCTTCAGCCTCTCCGGTCAGGACCGATTCCTGTATCCTCAGATTATAAGACTCCGCCACCCGGCAGTCAGCCGGGACAATATTGCCGGCCTCCAGAAATACGACGTCTCCAGGGACAAGATCGACAGACGGGATCTCAAGAATCATTCCATCCCGTCTAACCTTTACAGAGGGGATGGCAAGCCGCTTGAGGGCTCGTATGGTACGTTCGGCACGATATTCCTGAAAAAAACCGAGCAGCGCGAACAGGCAGACAATAGCCATTATGGCGATGCAGTCTTTGAGCGAACCGACTAAAGCGGAAATAAGAGCTGCTCCGGTAAGAATAAGCGCCATGATTGAGGTAAACTGTTCCCAAAGGATTCGCCATGGAGATTTGCCGCCACGATCAAGGAGCTCGTTAGGACCATGTTGAAGAAGACGAGAGGAGGCATCAGCAGTTGAAAGCCCGGATGCAATGTCGGATCGAAGTCCGGTAAGGACTTCGGATATGTCAAGTAGATGCCAGTTCATTCGTTATCCTGGTCCAAGCCCCAGCAGAAATTTTGCCGCCGGAATGCACTGAATCCTGCCGCCAGGGGTATCGATTACATCTTCATAGTCGTTGGTAACAAGTATCGATTCTGCCGATTCATGCCCTGCCAACGGTTTATGGAAACAGGCCAGCTCCCGATCCGGTATACTGGTCACCGATACATCCTCATACCAGACTTGAATCCGCCTGGTAATCTTCATCCCCTCCTTGACCACAAAGTCAGTATCGCTCTGATAGTAGACTTCCTCATGAAGCCGCTTCAGGTGGCAGAAGAGCACGTTCTCCACCAGCCAGCCCATATCTTCGGAAAATGCGAAGGCGATCCGGTTGCGCAGCCCGGTATCGATGGCATATGGTTTGAACCCGGCCCGCATGTTACTCTTGAGCGAACAGGAAAACATCTGCAGCTGAAACAGCAGATAGCTTTCCATAATGGCCGATACATAATTTTCGGTCTTGTCCTGGGAGATGGTGAAGTTGTTCTTCAGCTTGGTGATGCTGGTCAGTTTGGCGACGTTGGTCAGCAGATACACCGCCAGATTGCGCAGGTTGGACACATCCCTGATCTCGTAGCGGGTAACGATATCCCTGTAAAGCAGATCCTCGAAATAGTTCTTGAGCAGGAGTTCTTTATCATCGGTTGATTCTCTCAGCACCACTTCCGGGAATCCGCCGTATTTCAGGTAATCACTGAACGCTTTTCTGACAGTTGCTTTCCGGGCCGTATAGTCAAGCCCGGTCCCGACTTCCAGATTGCCGAAGCGTAGAAATTCCTGAAACGAAAGCGGGTAGACTTCAAACGACACCTGCCTGCCGGTCAGCTTGCTGCCGATCTCGCGGGAGAGCATCTGTGACGATGAGCCGGTGACGAATATCTTGATATCCTCTGTTTCACTGCGCCCCCGTACCCAGCTCTCCCAACCGGGTACATTCTGCACTTCATCCATGAAGAGCCAGCATTTCCCTTCCGGCTGCACCCGGTCACGGTAGGTTCGATATATCTGTTCCAGCAGTTCCACCGAGTATTCGGAGGAGAACAGCGGCTCTTCCAGATTGACCCGCAGAATAGAGGTCGGCTGCACATTACGGGCAAGCAACTCCCGAATCACCTGTGCCATAAGGGTTGACTTGCCGCACCGGCGCACCCCCTTGAGGACAACAACTTCCTTGGTGTCAAGCTGCCCGAGACAGTCAGGGAGAAGATCTCTCCTGATACCGGCATCGATGTCGCCAGTGGTCCAATATCGATTGTAGGAGGAGAGGATTTCGTAGAGTTTGGTCGTTTGCATGATGTACCACCGATATACTTGACGTATTAAGCTATATTATAACCGGTATATCGGTGAGTCAAGCTTTTCTTGAAATTTACCCGCAATGAAGTTTCGGAGAATAAAACTTTTCGTTACCTTTCATCTGAACATACTGGCCTTAAGAATGCCAGAAAGCTCTACTTTTAACATGTCTCAATTTAGGGGTAGCTTACGTATTGCCAGTGTTCCCTCTTCTGCGTCAATCTCATTCACCGCACCTCTTGCGGAGAATACAGCCGATATTCACCGCAAATACAAGCTGATTGCAACCTATCCCCGCTCTCGCAGCGCATCAACAATTTTCAGCCTGCTGGCCCTTACTGCGGGTATGACTCCACCGATAAAACCCATAATCAAAGAAAAGAGCAGAGCCTTATACAGAATATCAGGTGTCAGCGTGAATGAAAAAGCCAACTCCGAAAAGGTCTGCCAGTTCATGGTTGATATCGTGATTAGCTGCATGAACGATGCAAAAAAAAGACCCGCAACTCCGCCAATAAGGCCTAGCAGAAGCGACTCCATCATGAAAGCTGCAAGGATGCTGGAACTGCGGAATCCGAGTGCCCGCAGAGTACCTATCTCAACCACTCTGTTTGCGACAGCGGCATACATCGTAATCATGGCTCCGATGATTGCACCGATTGAAAATATAAGGGTCAACGATATTCCAAGTATCCGGAGGAATTTCGCCATCGCTTCCGACTGATCCCTGTAGTACTGGGTTTCCCGGCGCACATCCACAGTCAGGCGCGGGTCGGAATCAAGCTTTCCCTTGACCGCCTGAAAGTCGCCTGCGCTTCGCAGGCGAAATGTAAGCGAGGAGTAAACGGGACGGCGAAAGGCCTGCATCAGTTGTGTCGCATCTCCCCATATTTCAGAACTGAATCCGGTAGCCCCTGCTTCGAAAACCCCAACCACAGTCCAGTCACGCATACCAAAATGGAGAGTTTCGCCGATACCCCCACCCTTGAAACGTTTAGCTATACTGCTGCCGGCCATGATTTCCGAAGAACCGGAACGGGGCATTCTGCCATCGATCAGCCTTATCTGCGGTCTCAGTTGCAGTGAGACCGAATTGATCCCGCGAATGACTACATTGGCCGGCTTGTCGCTCCCCCTTTTAGAGAGGCTTATAAGTACAACAAGCTCCTTTGCCAGCAGAGATTGTCCAAGATTGCCGGTGGATATTTCCGGAAGGCTTTCAATTATTGAAGCCTGCGACCTTTCCACACCGCTCTGCACTTCAGAATTTGCCGATTTACGCGTTATTATAACGTTATCGTCAGAACCGGTTTCAATAAGCGTTTTTTCCAATCCAGCCGACAGCATCAGGATGGAGGCAAAAACAAACACAACCAGAGCCATGCCGGAGGCGGTAAGAAAGGTCGTCAGTCTCCTCGTGTAGAGATTTCGAAAACTGTATGCAAAGGGAATTATCATGTATTATTCGACCGGAAGGGTGATTATGAACCTGCATCCGCACCCTTCCGGAGTTTCTACGGATATGGTACCGCCATGAGCAGCGATAATCCGGTAACTAATGGCAAGCCCAAGACCGGTTCCATCGCTCTTGGTTGACCAGAACGGCTCGAACATGTGCTGAGCCGCTTCCTCGCTTATGCCGGGGCCTGTATCTGTAATGGATATCCTTATAACCGGTGTTTTTTTGTATGCATCGGAACCACGCAGCAAATAGCACGAATCTACCTCGATTTTTCCTCCTCTCTTCATTGCTTCTGCCGAGTTTTGCATGATATTTATTATGACTTGTCGAAACTGGTTTGGGTCGGCATTCAGAGACATAAACGAAGGCACCGTATTTGAGATTGAGATATTCGAAAATAGTGGGTCGGCAGAAATAAACAGGGAAATATCTTCAAAAAACGAACCAAGCTCGATCCTCTGTTTTACTGGCGACGTCGGACGCGCATATGCCAAAAATTCAGATATCAATATATTAAGACGGTCCGCTTCACGCATTACGATCGCGAGCAATCTCCTGTCGCTTTCGTCAATACCTGAATGCGCCACAAGGAGCTGAACGGACCCGCACATGGCGGCAAGCGGATTACGAATTTCGTGGGCCATACGTGCAGAGAGTTCGCCCAATGCAGCCAATCGATCAGATTTTTTCAACTCCAGCTCCATCCGCCTGATGACGGATAAATCCCAGAAGCTTATTATAAATCCGGCCAAAGCGCCGGTGCTGTCATCAAAAGGCGCGGCGCGATAACCCAGCGCCATTTTGACGTTATCTTTGGTCAGATATTCAAACTCCCCGCTTACCGCAGTTGTCAGTTCTTCCAGACAACCGTCAAAACAGTCAAAGAGCAGAGCGATCGGAGTATCGTAAATCTCTTCCAACGATTTGCCGGTCAGTCTTTCTGCGTATGGATTAAATACCCTGATCAATCCGGATGGATTGGTTGTAAGCAGTCCGGTTTCGATATTGTTTACAATGGTAGAGTTCAGCTGCGACAGCTCTTCGAAATTTATCGTTTTTTCCTGGAGTTCAGCCTCGCTTCTTCGGGCGCGCTCAGTCAGGTATCCGGTGATAAAGGCCGCAAGACCAAATCCGATGAAGTTGATAAAGATCGTATAGAAGAGATGTGAAGCGCCCAGCTGCAAAGCGTCCTCACGTCTCAGACCAAACATTGAAAGATTGCCGAAGTATTGAAAATCAATCATGGCGCCGTACAATATTCCGCATAGAGATGCAGTATATAGAGCCTGCCTCCGGCCAAGCAGCAGACCGGCATTCATGATTGAGAGGAGGTACAAAAAGGAGTATGGGCTTACGATACCGCCTGTGAAAAGCAGCAGGAGCGACACAAACAGTAAATCCCAGATAATCTGGAGATAGGTGAGAAAAAATCTGTACCGCTCAAATCTTATGACGGCATGAGACAGGATGGAAAAGATAAAGGAGATTACCATCAGCCTGACAATGCCGGGCCTTATGATATTCTCCTCTATTGACGGGCTTTGATACTCAAGAAGAAGCGTGGAGGCCAGAAAAAGAAAAGAGACTATGATCCTGGCATAAATGAAATATCTGAGCCTGCGTTCCGGGCCCATGCCTAACCGCCAACCGCCCCCGCCAGCTTGAATATCGGAAGGTACATGGCCACTACCAGACCACCAACGGTTGTCCCCAGGAATACCATCAACAACGGCTCCATCATGGCTGTCATGGCGCCAACGGCGTCGTCAACCTCATCGTCATAGAAATCCGCAATCTTGTTCAACATTGTATCCATCGCGCCTGTCGCCTCGCCAACCGCGATCATCTGCACAACCATCGGCGGGAACACCCCGCAGGCGGCAAGCGGTTCTGCCATGGTTTTACCTTCGGAGATGGCCTGACGGACCGAATAGATTGCCTCTTCCACTATTTTATTGCCTGCGGTTTTGGCCACAATATCAAGTCCATCCATTATAGGGACACCGGAACTGACCATGGTTCCTAATGTTCTGGTGAATTTTGCCACGGCGACTTTCCTGATAAGCGGACCGGCGATAGGAGCTTTTAACGCGAAACGGTCAATAGTTTTCTGCCCCACAGGAGTGGAGTAATATTTTTTTATGGCCCAGATTATTCCATAAAAACCGGCGATTATGACAACGATATATTTTATAAGAAAATTACTCAGAGCAATAACTATCTTTGTAGGCGCGGGCAAGTCCCCGCCAAAATCGGCAAACATTTTTGCAAAGGTCGGTATGACAAAAATGAGTATCACGCCGACAACAACAACCGCAATAGACATGATTGTAATCGGATAAACCATTGCGCCCTTGATTTGCTTTTTCAGCTTCATAGCCTTTTCAATATAGGCGGCCAGGCGATTCAAAATAGTGTCAAGAATACCGCCGATTTCACCGGCGGCAACCAGATTCACAAAAAGCTGATCAAAGGCCTTGGGATGTTTGGAAAGCGCATCGGCAAAGGTCGATCCGCTTTCAACACTTTCCTTGACCTTAACGAGAATATCTTTAAAACCCTTGTTTTCCTGCTGGCTTGAAAGGATATCAAGACATTGGACGAGTGGAAGCCCGGAGTCAATCATAGTGGCGAACTGGCGCGTAAAAACGACCAGATCCTTGGTTTCTATTTTCACTCCACCGCCAAAACTGGGGAGCTTGAAGCCGATTCCTTTAGATTCTGATTTTATGGTTATATTGCTGAAACCGTATTTTTTGAGTTGCGCCTCCACAATATCAACGGTGGCAGCCTCCATGACACCCTTTTGAGTGCCGCCAGTTCTGTTGCGTGCTTCCCAGTTGAAATTTGGCATTACCGTTCTCCTTTAGTGCGTCTGCGGGCGGCGCTGCATACCGGAGGCAGGGTTGCTGATCATCTGCCTCAGTTCATCAGGATCCTGCGAGCGCCCAATAGCATCATCAAGCGATATCTGGCGCTTCTGCAGCAGGGTAAAGAGAGCCTGATTCATGGTCTGCATACCGAATTTATCCTGGCCCACCTGCATCTGGGAATAGATCTGATGGATCTTGTCCTCCCGGATAAGGTTTCTGATGGCAGGGTTAGGAACCATTATCTCTAGAGCCAGTGCCCGTCCTTTGGCATTATTCCTTGGAATGAGCATCTGGGACATGACACCTTCAAGAACAAACGACAACTGGGCGCGAATCTGTGTTTGCTGATAAGGGGGAAAGACATCCACTACGCGGTTGATTGTCTGAACGCATGAATTAGTGTGAAGGGTTGCCAGACATAGATGACCGGTTTCCGAGAGGGTCAGGGCCGCCTCTATGGTCTCCAGATCCCGCAACTCTCCAACCAGCACAACATCCGGGTCCTGACGAAGCACATATTTGAGAGCATACTTGAAACCCTTGGTGTCTGCACCGACTTCACGCTGATTAACAAGACACCCTTTATGGGGGTGCAGATATTCTATAGGATCTTCAATGGTGACGATATGTTCGTGGCGATTGATATTGATGTAATCGATAATCGAGGCCAGAGTGGTAGATTTACCGCTACCGGTCGGGCCGGTTACCAGAATGAGTCCCCTGGTTTTTGATGCGAGCTCTTTAACTACCGGAGGGAGACTCAGTTGTTCAAATGTAAGTATTTCATACGGAATCACTCGAAATACACCGGCAACGGCGCCACGCTGGACAAACATATTGCCCCTGAAACGCGACAGCCCTTTAACCCCGAACGAGAGGTCAAGTTCATTGTCTTCTTCAAATTTGTGTTTCTGCGCATCCGTCAAGACGCTGTAACAGAGCTGTTTGGTTTCAACCTGATTCATGGGGGGAAAATCCAACGGGATCAGCTTGCCATCCACACGTATCTGCGGAGAGGAATTAGTTGTGATGTGCAGATCGGAACCATTTGATTCAACGAGAGTTTTAAGTAACTGATGCAAGCTCAACATTAATGTGGCCTCCCGGCTAGTCGTCTGAAACAGTTACGCGCAAAACCTCTTCGAAGGATGTTACTCCTTCTTTTATCTTAGTCAAGCCGGATTGCCGCATTGTTTTAATGCCGAGCCGCATCGACTCGCGCTTGATCTCCGAAGTATTGGCTCCGTTCAGAATAAGCTCCCTGATTTCTTCAAGCATGGGCATGACCTGATAAAAGCCGACTCGCCCCTTATAGCCTGTATTGTTGCAGACCGGGCACCCCTTCCCTTTCATGCATACGTAAGAGGGCGCCTCATCAGCAGGCACTCCGGCATCAATCAGAGCCTGAACAGGTATCTCCTCCGGCTGTTTGCACTCGGCGCAGACCCTTCGCGCCAGACGCTGCGCTGTGATCAGATTGACGGCCGATGCAACAAGAAAAGGCTCGATCCCCATATTCAGCAAACGACTGACAGTTGCAGGAGCATCATTGGTATGCAGAGTGGAAAGCACCAAATGGCCTGTCAGGGCGGCCTTGACTCCAATCTCGGCAGTCTCGAAGTCGCGGATCTCGCCGATCATGATAATGTCGGGATCCTGACGTAAAAAAGAGCGGAGGGCGGCCGCAAAGTTCAGCCCGATGTCCTCATGCATCTGTACCTGGTTGATGCCGGCAAAGTTGAATTCTACCGGATCTTCGGCAGTGCAGATGTTTTCTGAAACCTTGTTAAGTTCTGCAAGCGCAGAATAAAGCGAAACAGTCTTGCCGCTACCGGTTGGTCCTGTAACCAGCACCATACCGAAAGGTTTGTGGATTTCGTGCTGAAAATGCTTCAAGGCGTCCGGTTCGTATCCCAGCTTGGTCAAGTCTGTCTGCAGGTTCCCCTTGTCAAGCAGACGCATACAGATCTTTTCGCCAAACAATGTCGGCAGGACGGAAACGCGGAAGTCCATGTCCTTCCCACCTCCGAGTTTGATCTTGATACGACCGTCCTGAGGCAGGCGTCGCTCGGCTATGTCGAGTTCCGCCATGATTTTGATCCGGGACGTGATTGCATTTTTCAGTTTCAGAGGCGGTTTCATTACCTCGTATAGAACACCGTCAATTCTATATCGCACCCTGAAGAGTTTTTCGTACGGCTCGATGTGTATATCACTGGCCTTCTTCTTGATTGCATCCTGAAGTATGGCATTAACCATCTTTACGACCGGTGCATCTTCAGTGGCCTTTTCCAAAAACCCGACATCCACTTCGTCAATATCTCCGACAACCTCCATATCCTCAATATCGAGTTTGCCCATGACATCCGCAAGCGAAGCGGACTGATCATAATATTTGTCAATGGCAACCTTGATATCCCGGTCGGACGCCACAACCATTTCAATGTTGAAGCCGGTCATAAACTTGATATCTTCGATTGCAAAAAGATTGGACGGGTCGCTAACGGCTACAATCAAGGTGGCGCCGGCACGATTAACCGGTACAAGCTGATATTTTTGGACAACTTCTGCGGGGATGGATTTGACAACTGCGGCATCAATTTCATAATCGGTCAGATTTACTGCCGGGACACCGTACTGTTTGGATAAAAAAGAGGTAAGTTCCGCCTCTGTAATGAGGTTTTGTTTGATTAAAATACTGCCTAAACGAACCTGATTTCCGTTAAGCTTCTGTTCCTCCAGAGCTTTACCAAGTTGTTCGCGGCTGATCAGATTATTTTTAACAAGGATCTCTCCCAGTCTGCTGGTCTGCATGAATACCCCGCAAAACAATCATAGATGAAGGGGCATACTATGAGGATTGGCGATTATTGTCAAGGTGTAGTTAAAAGCGGCAAACACTCTTAAAAACGCCTTTCATCAAACCTTGGGAGGAAATCTGCCAATCCGAATTGTAAACGTTTTTTCACCTTGAGTTCCCGTATTAAAACTACGATGCAAGCCCAAAGCGCATACGGATCTGCTGTGCAGGAATTTTCATTTCGGACGAAATCAGTTCAGCTTTCCGCAACATCATCATTCCATCCTTTATTCTGTTGATACTAAGCAGAAACTCCCCCGCTTCAAGATAGCTGTTGGCATATATCATGATGGCCTTACCGGTATCAAGATCGAGGAAAGAAATTTTTTCCAGAATGCCGCGATTGTTGAAATTCTCCCAGACAGAGATATCAGGAATGCCGGTCGGCTCATTAATTTTACGGATACGGTATACTATTCCCCTCTGTATAGGAATATAGTCCCTTAATTCAACAGAGTAGCGGGTTGAAAAATCAATGAAAACAGGCCTGCCGCCGAGATTTTCCATAATAGAGATACGGAGTGCGGCTTCCGGCCCTGAAGAAGTCATATTGAACTTTTTAAGTCTGCTCTCCTTGAACAAACGAGGCATTGAGTCAAGGTACCAGGCAAAAACAAGATGCGGCGTGTGTGGGAGGTCAATATCCTCGCGCATACGCTCGACGCCCTGCAGATACCATAGCGGAAAGGCCCCACTGTCTCCCCATGTGAACAGGATTGCACTCTGCGGAAGGGAGCGGAGGGAATTGGTGGCATAATCAAATGCAATATAATTATTATGTTGATCGTTTTCATAATAGTTAACTGCACATAACGCTGTCGGCAGCGAGAGAAACATTATTACGACCAGCCCATATACAGGAGCGCCGATTCGCTCTGGAAGAGTTGCGTATGAAACCGCGAAGCGGAGAAAAGTGAACAATCCCGCGCCTATCAGGACGGCTGTCAGGAGATATAGCGGAGTGAAGAATTCCTCAGTCAGGAAGATGGTTTCAAATCCCGTGTTTAAGTAGCCTGCAATTACAGAGACAAAAGTTACAACAGAAACCATGTATGCAATGAAAACAGTGCGGTGATTTTTCCAGAGAAAGATCAAACCGAGAATCAGCAAGGCAACACCTAACCAGGTAAACTCACGGGGGACATTGAATGCCTTGATCTGTTCCCACACAAGCCCGGCAGTTCGCTTTTGAGGCTCGGAGGGGTACCCTCTCCTGAGGAAATGCCATATAAACTGATCAAATGTTTTTGAATCGCCCCAGTTGAGCAATGGATTATTAAGAGCCCGCAACGGGAGATAAAGATGAACCGCAAAACCAAACAGTGCAAAGAACAACGAAATAATAATTTCCTTTGTTCTTGTAATCATGCGCCAATCGGCCAACACAATAATCAAAAACCAGGCGGGGAGAAGTAGAATAACCGTCTGGTGTACGGCCATCGCCAATCCGGCCAGAAAGGTGCAGACATATATGTAAGATGGGCTCTCTCTCCCTTCGCGACACTGCTCGCTCCATCTCAACAATTGATAGAAAATAACTGCGGAGATAAACGCGAGCAACGGATAAGGTTTGTCATGATTGGATTGAAGCCAGAGCCGGGGGGTTACACTGAAAGAAAGAGCTGCGGCCAATCCTGCAAATTTGACGGCAAGGTTATTGAATCGTTCATTCTCATGCAAAACCTCTTTTTTGAGCAGATAGGTTGTGAGTATGTATACTCCCAAGCATGCCAGAGAAGAAGAAAACGCGGTAGCAACGTTGACACGAAATGCTATGTTTCCTAGCGGAATAAAGGTAAACGGCTTGGCGTACATTAAAAACAGGGGATATCCCGGAGAGTGAGCTGAACCAAGTGATGCTGTCGCCGTCATGAATTCACCGCTGTCGAAAAATGTAACCGACGGCGCCAGAGTAGCCATGTACAGGGCAAAAGGAATTGTGCAGGCAAACACCAGATATGGGTCTATCAATTTTTTACTCTTCCTGAATAGATTCATCTGTCCATATCCGCTGTTTGAATATCATTTAATGATGTTTTGCTTCGCCACAGATAGTAAAATCCGGCAATTATCACTGGAAAAAAAGAAAGGCCATGAACAACAAGCGCTATACTGACCGCTTTTGATTCAGTAATGCCAAATACCGAGAGTCCCTTGAAACAGGCGTAGTGATATGTTCCGATATATCCTGGCGAAGCCGGCACCATTACGGCGAAGACCAGAAGCACCAGAATGAACATGGAGGCGCTTATCGGGAGATTGATACCAAAACCCCTCAACACCATATCTATGGGGAGGATGCAAAAGATCCAAATACAAAACGAAGAGAGAATCAGAGCGGCAATATGTCCGCCCCGCGAAGACATCCTTATTCCGGCAATAAAGGAGCCTAGCATCGGTATCAGGCGCTCGGAAAAACGTTGCGGAAAGGGCTTCAGCATAAACCCGACGCACGAGAGGGTGCGCATCGTCTGAAGCTTCAGGAGAAACAGAAACAGAAGCACTCCGCAATATAGCAGGAACATGACAACTCCGCCTGCCTTCAGCGCCAGACCTGCATTTTCCATTCCCTGAGGCATCTTCAACGTGAACAGAGTAATGAGCAGCATCAACAAAACGGTGAATCCGTCAAAAAGGCGGTCTATCACCAATGAAGCGAATACGGTCGGGGTTTGTAAACCTTCACGCCGGGCCAGAAAATATGCCCGGACAAATTCACCCAATCTGGCAGGGAGCAGGTTATTGGCCATGTAGCCGATGATTGTAGCCGGATACAGGGAAGAAAGTGGAATCGTCTTCTCGGAAATCAGCAGGAATTTCCATCGGACCGCGCGCAAAAAATAGCTTATAAAAGTGAACAGCAACCCCATAACAATGAAAAGATAATCAACCGTGCCGAGTGCTGCAAGCAATTGCCGGAAATCAATTTTTCTAAAGAGCAATATCAGAAAGAAGAGGCTTATACCGATTCCCGCCCAGAATTTCAGATCCGCTTTTTTCACAGGTTTCCAATCGGTATCTTTATCAACTCATCGTCAACGCTCTCCAGAATCATTCGCGTCTTTTCTACATCCTGCCTGATTTCAAGCATTAGTGCCGAAGCGTCCGGAAATTTCCTTACTTCTCTTATCCTCTGTACAAAATAGAGCGTAATCTCCCTGCCGTAAATCTGCCCCGCAAAATCGAGCAGAAACACCTCTATAGTATGCGTGCCTCCGGCAAAAGTCGGGTTCAGACCGATATTACAGGCCCCCTTCAGAAGCTCACCATCCATGGAAACCATAACTGCATAAACTCCATCCAGAGGAATCAGCTCGTTAAATGTCGATAAATTGGCGGTAGGAAATCCAAGCGTCTGGCCGATTTCTCTCCCATGTACAATTTTACCGGAGATCATATGATAACGGCCCAGAATTCTGGAAGCCGACTCCATGTCTCCTTCTGCAACCATCCTTCGAACAAGGCTGCTGCTGAAAACAATTCCATTTTCTCCAATCGGATTCATATCTTCAAGTGTGAACCCTCTCTCAGCGCCAATCTTCTCCAATGTCATGTAATTACCTTCACGA
This sequence comes from Desulfuromonadaceae bacterium, assembly GCA_028712665.1. Classification (GTDB taxonomy): domain Bacteria; phylum Desulfobacterota; class Desulfuromonadia; order Geobacterales; family Pseudopelobacteraceae; genus JACRCG01. The sequence continues at coordinate 83,089 of JAQTRC010000001.1, read as the reverse complement.
CCTCTGCCGAACGCATAGTCATGGCCGATCACAATATGACGCATCCCAAGCGAATCACAGAGCGTATTTCGTACAAATTCTTCCGCCGAAGTGAGGGCGAATTCAGGCGTAAAAGGGATAACGACAAGGCAATCGATTCCGGATGCAGAAATAAGCTCGGATTTTTGCTCGAATGTTGTAATCAATCCGGGAGCCTTCTCAGGCGCTAGAATTTTTAGCGGGTGCGGTTCAAAAGTGACTACAACCACCGGCAGATCAAGCCTTAAGCCCCTCTCTTTCAAGTGACGAAATATTTCAACATGACCTTTGTGAACACCATCGAAATTTCCAATAGTTACAACAGATCCTTCAAAGTTTTTGTTGAATATTTCAAGGCCGGTTACAATACGCATCAATCACCCTATGGTTGCAAGTTCAAGCCGTCTTTCCCAACGGCGCAAGAGTTCATTCTTCATCAAGGCATGTCCCGGTGCAGAAAATTCAGGGTCATTTTCGAGCACGTCGAGCGCCGCCTGCCGCGCCTGTTCCAGAATCTTGCCGTCTCTAAGTATGTTTGCAACTCTGAAGTCCGGCATACCTGCCTGTCTGGTACCCAGAAAATCGCCCGGTCCACGAATCTCAAGGTCGGCTTCGGCAATACGAAAGCCGTCGCTGGTAGATTCTATTACTTTTAGCCTTTTTTCAGCATCTTCGGACAAACGGCCCGTTGTCAGCAGTATACAGCGTGAAGCGGCGTTTCCGCGGCCCACCCTGCCGCGCAGCTGGTGCAGTTGAGAGAGTCCAAACCGTTCGGCATGTTCTATTACCATTAAAGTGGCATTTGGTACATCTATTCCGACCTCGATTACTGTAGTGGATACCAGTATATCTAACTTGTTCAGCTTGAACAGAGTCATAACAGCCTCCTTCTCATCCGGACTCATTCTGCCGTGAAGGAGACCAATCCGAAAAGTCGGAAATATTACTTTTTCAAGATGTTCGGCCATTTGGCTGGCGGCTTTAAGATCCGATTTTTCAGTCTCCTCCACCAGCGGGTATATGATGTAGACCTGTCGCTTACCCGCAATCTCGGCGCGGATCATATCATATACCTGACTTCTGCGTGACTCTAAATATATCCCGGTTTCTACTTTAGTCCTGCCAGGTGGAAGTTCGTCGATAACCGAGAGGGAGAGATCACCGAAAAGCGTCATGGCGAGGGTACGGGGAATCGGGGTAGCGGTCATAACCAGAATATCCGGGTTTATTCCCTTTTTCTTCAGGATTCCGCGTTGCAGAACACCAAAACGGTGCTGTTCGTCGATTACCCCAAGCCCAAGTCTGGCAAATTCGACCTTCTCCTGAATGACGGCGTGGGTTCCTATAACGATCTGGGCAGTACCCCGGGAGACGCGATCCAGAGCTTCCTTTTTGGCTTTGCCCTTCATACCGGCCGTAATCAGAACGACTTCTATTTCCATCCGAGAGCACCAGTTGTGGATAGTATGCCAATGCTGCTCTGCCAGAATCTCGGTCGGCGCCATTATAGCAACCTGGTGGCCGTTCTCCACGGCGATCAGTGACGCCATCAGCGCCACGAGCGTCTTGCCGCATCCCACATCCCCCTGTATCAACCTGTTCATCGGGTGCGGAGCCATCATATCGCTCTTTATTTCTGAAAGGACCCGGCGCTGCGCAGCCGTCAACTCGAAAGGAAGGAGTTTTGCCAACTCCTTGGTATATCGATGGGTAACCTGAAAAGCTATGCCATCTTCAAGCGCCACGTTCCGTTTTTTGAGCGCCAAGCCCAGTTCCCAATAGAAAAATTCATCAAAGGCCAGCGCCCTGTGAGCTGGCGTTCTCCCCTCATTCAGTTCGGCCAGTGCTGCATCCTGTGCTGGTGCATGAACCTGCGACAACGCGATTTTTAATGGCGGGAAACCGGCCGGTAGAATGCTGTCCGGCAGTATGCTCTCGACATTGCCCAGAAAGCCGCCCAGCAGCTCTCGCATAATCCGGCGCATTGTCTTCTGATGAAGCCCCTCGGTCAGAGGATAAAACGGAACAATTCTGCCGAAATTTGCCGGATCGGCAGCCAGGACACTCTTCAGGTCGGCCCCTTCCTGCAGCCAGTCAACATCCGGATGATGAACCTCGCGCTGATAACCGAACTGGTTAACCTCGCCACTGAAGATCCCTTCACGCCCCACCTTCCAGGTGCGTTTCATCCATGTTGCGTTAGCATTGAACCACTTGAAAGCAATGGTTCCGGAATCATCCCTTACAAGCGCCTCGAAAACGCGACGTCCCCCCTTTGTGGTCACAAGATCCGCCGAGATCACCTTGGCGTAAAAAACCGCCGTCTGCCCGGCAGAGAGACGACTAATGGGAACCAGTTCCCGGCGGTCTTCATAGCGCAACGGCATCAGGAATAAAGCATCCTCCACAGTGCGGATATCCCGCTTTTCGAGCAGAGCCGAAAGTTTGGGGCCTATCCCTTTAATAAACTGTATACCGGTCTGAAGATTCTTGCGGGCGATGGCGCTCTGAATATTATCAGCAACAGGGGCTGCCTTGGTCGCAACAATCCTGTTTTCAGAGATGTTGAGTTCAAGGAAATCCCCTGGACGTACATCAAGAGACTTCAAAGCCCCTTCCGGCAATGATATGCGGGCATCTTTATCAATAACGACGCGAAGCAGAGTCATACGCCCTCATTTTGTTACATCTTGGAAGAGATAGTGCGTCACGCGGCGCCCTGCGTCAGCATCATAACAGTTACAGTCCCGTGCGCAACCAGCTTATGCCTTGAGTTATGAACCGTAGCGTTTATGGTTGCCATCCGTTTGCCGATATGAGTAAGCTCCGAGCGGGCAGTCAGCTTTTCACCCATTAATGCGGGGCGGATATAGTGAACATTCAGACTGGCGGTCGTGCAGAGTGTCCCGGAAGGAAGCAGCGGTTTACAGAAAAAGGAGACCGTATCTATAAGCGTGGCAATTAGCCCGCCATGCGCCCCCCCCAAATAGTTTTTATGCCTTTCGCTGACAACAACTTCAACTACTGCATGAGTTTCACCAATCTCTTTGAGGTGAATATCAAGAGTTTTGAGCATTTCCATATTGTTGGCGGAGTCAATAGTAGCAGGTTCAATTTTCATATTGTCGTTTTCCTGTTTATTGCCTTACGAAATTTTACGGTTCAGATAATATCAACGCAACTCCAGGAAACAGATTTAACCATCCCCTTTTGCAGTTAAAAAAACCCTCAGGACGGAATCATGAGGGTTTCATATAACTATTAACAAAACTACATTTATTTAACAGCTGCGTTCAAATCCTTCAGCAGTGCCACTACATCCAGACCATGGGCATTCGCCCCCTGCTCCAGACTTTCATTCTGGGCGCCCATGCAACCTACACAACCAAGATTATGCTTCCGCAGCACTTCAACTGACTCGGGGTATCTGCGCATTACCTCGAAAAAAGTCATATCTTTGTTAATCTTATCCGACATATATATCTCCTTTTCAACTGATTGAATCTCCGGCCCCTGATAATGTCGATAGCAGTAACAGATTATTCGTATTTGATGTCTATGACTTCATATTCCTTCTTGCCGGAAGGGACTACAACCTTGACCGAGTCATCCAGTTTGTGGCCGATCAACGCCTTGCCGACAGGCGATGTGCAGGAGATCTTTCCAAGCTTGATGTCTGCTTCATCCTCACCCACAATCTTATACGTTACTTCCTCTTCCGTTGCGGTATCGTACAGGGTAACCGTGCATCCGAAGACAACCTTGTCGGGATTCAAACCGGATAGATCGACAACGTGAGCGCGGGCCAGCTTACCGTTGATCTCCTGAATACGACCCTCGATAAAACCCTGCCGGTTCTTGGCGGCATCATATTCGGCGTTTTCAGAAAGGTCCCCGTGAGCGCGGGCTTCTGCAATATCCTGAATAACCTTGGGACGCTCTTCTCTAATCAGGCGTTTCAACTCTTCCTGCAGCGCCTCAAAACTTTCTTTTGTCAACGGAATCGTGTGAGACATCTATCAGCCTTGCTCCTGACTTTATTTATCGAAGATAGTCCTGGATCGGTTTAACTCCAAGATCCTGACCTTTAAGTGCAATTATGGCGTCGGCAACGGCCCTTGCACCGGCCACGGTCGTATAATACGCCAGACCTTGCATCAGCGACTCACGGCGTATTGAGAACGAATCCGCGACAGCTTGGGCGCCCTGTGTAGTATTTATCACCAGCTGGACTTCGCCGTTTTTGATCGCATCTACAATGTGCGGTCTTCCTTCAAGCACCTTGTTGACCCGACGAACGGAAAGCCCCTTTTCCTCCAGAAAAGATGCCGTCCCACCGGTAGCCAGAATCCCGAAACCGATCTTATACAATTTTTCAGCCACGCTTACAACATGTTTCTTGTCTACGTCCCGGACACTGATAAATACATTGCCGGCAAGCGGCATCCTGACATTGGCGCCAAGCTGTGATTTGGCAAATGCCTCGGCAAAGGTATCCCCAATTCCCATCACCTCTCCGGTAGATTTCATCTCCGGTCCCAAAAGTGTGTCAACTCCGGGAAACTTGACAAACGGAAAGACCGACTCCTTGACCGAAATATGCTTCGGTACTATGTCGCCGGAAACTCCCAGCTCCTTGAGCGATTTCCCGGCCATGATCCTCGCCGCGATCTTTGCCAGCGGCCTCCCGGTGGCCTTGGAAACAAAAGGTGAGGTGCGTGAAGCACGGGGGTTTACTTCAAGAATGTAGACTTTGCCATCCTTTATTGCATACTGCACGTTCATCAATCCCTTTACGTTCAGCTCCAGCGCCATAAGAACAGTCTGGCGGCGGATTTCTTTAACAAGTTCGTCTGAAATGGAATAGGGGGGGAGAGAACAGGCCGAGTCGCCGGAATGAATGCCGGCCTCCTCGATATGTTCCATGATCCCGCCGATAACAACTTCGGTACCGTCGCAAAGGGCATCCACATCGATCTCTATCGCCTCGTCCAGGAATTTGTCAATCAGAATAGGATGTTCAGGCGAGGCCAGGACAGCAACATGCATGTAACGGCGCAGGTTGTCCACATCGTATACGATCTCCATGGCCCGACCGCCAAGAACATACGAGGGACGCACCACAACAGGATATCCGACGCGCTCGGCCACTTTTTCAGCGTCCTCAAAGGAACGCGCCATGCCGTTCTCCGGTTGCAGCAGTCCAAGCTTGTTCAGCATCTCCTGAAAGCGCTCACGGTCTTCTGCCCGATCTATTGCATCAGGCGAGGTACCGATGATCGGCACTCCGGCCTTTTCGAGAGCCACCGCCAGTTTGAGCGGAGTCTGGCCGCCAAACTGGACTATAACTCCGACCGGTTTCTCTTTCGCGGCGATCTCAAGCACATCTTCAAGAGTCAGCGGCTCGAAGTAAAGCCGGTCTGATGTATCGTAATCGGTCGAGACCGTTTCTGGATTACAGTTGACCATGATGGTCTCGTAACCGTCCTCCGCCAGGGCGAAAACACCATGCACACAGCAGTAATCGAACTCGATCCCCTGCCCTATCCGGTTAGGCCCGCCACCCAGGATCATGATTTTCTTCCGGTCGGTCGGTTCGGCCTCGCACTCCTCCTCATAGGTGGAGTAAAGGTATGGAGTGTAGGCGACAAATTCAGCGGCGCAGGTATCAACACGCTTGTAGACCGGGTGGATATTCAGCGAGTAACGCAGTTCACGGACATTTTCTTCTCTGGTCGACCAGAGCTTTGATAGCATCTTGTCGGAAAAACCCATCTGTTTGGCATCGCGCAAGAGCTCTTTTGTGATATCCGAAAAAACGAACCGCTTGAGTTCATCTTCCATCTCAATGATCTGGCGGATGTTGTGAAGAAACCAGGGATCTATAGATGTATGCCTGAAAATCTCTTCGACCGTCATGCCGCTCCTCAAGGCATCCCCCACGTACCAGAGACGATCGCAATTGGGTACCCGCAGTTTTTCCAGCAGCAGCTGCTGCTCCTTGGAAGTTAAAGCGCGCCGGGTCTCTTCGGCCAGATCGAACATTTTGGAATCGAAGCCGCAGACACCAATCTCCAGCGAGCGCAACGCTTTTTGCAAGGACTCCTTAAAGGTTCTGCCAATGGCCATCACCTCGCCAACCGATTTCATCTGAGTTGTCAAGGTAGCGTCGGCGGCCGGAAATTTTTCGAAAGTAAAGCGAGGAATCTTCGTGACGACATAATCGATACTCGGTTCGAAACATGCCGGCGTTTCGCGCGTTATGTCGTTCGTGATCTCGTCCAGTGTGTAGCCTACCGCCAGTTTGGCGGCGATCTTGGCAATCGGGAACCCGGTGGCTTTTGAAGCCAGGGCCGATGAACGGGAAACACGAGGATTCATCTCTATCACGACAAGGCGGCCGTTCTTCGGATTGATTCCAAACTGGATATTGGACCCCCCCGTATCAACGCCAATTTCACGGATGATCTTGAGGGCGGCGTCGCGCAGGATCTGATATTCCTTGTCGGTCAGAGTCTGGGCCGGAGCCACGGTGATGGAGTCACCGGTATGAACCCCCATAGGGTCGAAGTTCTCGATGGAGCAGATGATAACCACGTTGTCGGCCGTATCGCGCATAACCTCAAGTTCATACTCCTTCCAGCCGATGACAGACTCCTCCACCAGAATCTCGTTGGTTGGTGAAGCATCTATGCCGGCTATCGCCATCCGCTCGTACTCTTCCCTGTTGTAAGCTATGCCGCCGCCGGTTCCGCCCAAGGTGAAAGATGGGCGGATAATGGCAGGGAAACCTACGCTCTTTACTACCGCCATCGCCTCCTGCTGATTATGGGCCAGCCCGGAACGCGGAACGGCAAGACCGATCTTTTCCATCGCTTGCTTGAATAGCGTCCTGTCCTCGGCCTTCCTAATGGCAGGCAGCTTGGCGCCGATCAGCTCGACACCGAATTTATCCAGAATACCCATTTCAGCCACTGCGACAGTCGTATTGAGAGCGGTCTGTCCCCCAAGAGTTGGCAGAATCGCATCCGGGCGCTCTTTTTCAATGATTTTTGCCAGAATCTCCGGTGTGACCGGTTCGATATAGGTGCGGTCCGCAAAATCGGGGTCGGTCATGATGGTGGCCGGGTTGCTGTTCAGCAACACCACCTCGTAACCCTCTTCTTTCAGCGCCTTGCAGGCCTGGGTGCCGGAGTAGTCAAACTCGCAGGCCTGGCCGATAACGATCGGACCGGCTCCTATAATTAGTATCTTTTTAATGTCAACGCGTTTTGGCATCTGGAAAAACTCCTTTTTACTGAATCGAGGCGTGATACTCCTGCAGACTGCGGATCTCTTCCTTGCCGTTTTTTCTGGCTGCAATCCCCTCGGCAGCGGCGACTGCAGCGGCCGTGGTGGTGATATATGGAATCTTGTGTTTGATTGCGGCCTTGCGAATGTATGAATCGTCATGGACGCTTGATTTGCCCGATGGTGTGTTGATAACCAGATGCACTTCACTGTTACTGATGGCATCGGCAACGTTCGGACGTCCCTCATGCAACTTGAGGACAGATTTGGCGCTAATGCCATGACTGGTCAGGTAATCTGCCGTTCCTTGAGTCGCCAGGATATCGAAACCAAGCTCTACAAAACGCCTGGCTGCTTCAAGCACACCGTTTCTATCACGTTCGGCAACGGTAATCAGCACGGTTCCCTTCAGAGGGAGCGACCCGTTAGTGGCCTCCTGGGCCTTATAGAAGGCCATGCCGTAGGAGGCGGCCAAGCCGAGAACCTCTCCGGTGGAACGCATCTCCGGGCCGAGTACCGGATCTACCTCTGGAAACATGTTAAATGGAAAAACCGACTCCTTGACACCGAAATGCTTGAACGTTTTGTGGACAAGTCCCATATCTTTCAGTTTTCCGCCCAGCATAACCTGCACCGCTATGCGCGGCATCGGAATGTTGCAAACCTTGGAGACAAGCGGCACGGTACGGCTGGCGCGGGGGTTGGCCTCCAGAATATAGACTATATCGTCGGCTATCGCATACTGTATATTCATCAGACCCACCACTCCCATCTCGACCGCTATCCGGCGTGTATACTCCTCTATGGTGGCGATATGCTTCGCCGGGATGTTTACCGGCGGAATCACACAGGCCGAATCGCCGGAATGCACCCCGGCCATTTCAATATGCTCCATCACAGCCGGCACAAAGGCATCAGTACCATCGCTTATGGCGTCAGCCTCGGCCTCGATGGCGTTCTGCAGGAAACGATCAATCAGGATCGGTCTTTCGGGCGAGATGGCAACCGCCTTGGAGAGATACTCACGCAGCATCTCCTCGTCAAGCACCACCTCCATGGCACGCCCCCCCAGCACATAGGAAGGGCGCACGATCAGCGGATAACCGATGCGGTCCGCAATAGCCAGGGCATCATCAAGGGTACTCGCCATGCCGGATTCCGGCTGGGGAATCCCGAGCTTCTGCATAATGGTATTGAACTGTTCCCTGTCCTCGGCAAGATCGATAGTGTCCGGGGAAGTACCGATGATCTTCACACCGGCATCCTGCAACTGACGCGCGATGTTAAGCGGCGTCTGGCCGCCGAACTGAACCAGCACACCTTCCGGCTTTTCCTTGTCATAGATCGAGAGCACATCCTCGACGGTGAGCGGCTCGAAGTAGAGTTTGTCGGAGGTATCGTAATCGGTGGAAACGGTCTCCGGGTTGCAGTTGACCATGATGGTCTCAAAGCCTGCATCCTTGAGGGCAAAAGCGGTATGAACACAGCAGTAGTCAAACTCGATCCCCTGGCCGATCCTGTTTGGACCGCCCCCCAGCACCATGATCTTCTTCCGGTCAGATACGCCGACCAGGTCGGGAGCGTTATAGGTTGAGAAGTAGTAGGCAGCGTTCTCGACGCCGCTGACCGGCACCGGCTCCCATGCCTCAGCCAGGCCCAGGATGATGCGCCGCTCGCGGATCTGCTCCTCGGGAACCGCCAGTATTTGCGCCAGGTAGCGGTCGGCAAAACCATCCTTTTTTGCCTGCAGCAGAAGTTCATCCGGCAGCAGAGTCCCCTTATGCTTAAGAACCTGCTCTTCGAGAAGAACCAGCTCCTTCATCTGCCCCAGGAACCAGGGCTTAATATGAGTCCGCCTGTAAAGCAGTTCAATATCAGCGCCTTTGCGCAACGCTTCATAGAGGATGAACTGCCGCTCGCTGGACGGTTCAGCCAGCATCTCCATCAGCTCGGGGAGGGAACGGTTGCTGAAATCCTTGGCAAATCCCAAGCCATAGCGCCCGTTTTCCAGTGAGCGAATCGACTTCTGCAGCGCCTCCTTGTAATTTTTGCCGATACTCATCACCTCGCCTACCGCCCGCATCTGGGTACCCAGTTTATCCTCGACCCCCTTGAATTTCTCAAAGGCCCAACGGGAAAATTTGACCACCACGTAATCGCCTGAAGGGGTATATTTCTCCAGCGACCCATCCCGCCAGTAGGGAATTTCATCCAGGGTCAGCCCGGCAGCCAGCATTGAAGAGACCAGGGCGATCGGGAAACCGGTCGCCTTGGAGGCCAGTGCCGAAGAACGGGAGGTGCGGGGGTTGATCTCGATCACAACTATCCGGCCGGTTTTGGGATCATGGGCAAACTGAACATTGGTGCCGCCGATCACTTCGATTGCATCGACAATCCGGTAGGAATACTCTTGCAATCTGTTCTGCAGCTCCTTGCTTATAGTAAGCATGGGCGCCGTGCAGAAGGAATCTCCGGTATGAACACCCATTGCATCAACGTTCTCTATGAAGCATACCGTAATCTTCTGGTTCTTGGCATCGCGGACCACCTCCAGCTCAAGCTCCTCCCAGCCGAGAACAGACTCCTCCACCAGCACCTGGCTGACCGGGCTGGCAGAGAGCCCCCGGCTGACAATGGTTTCAAACTCATCCATGTTGTAGGCAAAACCGCCACCTGTTCCCCCCATGGTATAGGCCGGACGAATCACCACGGGAAGACCGACCCTGGCAAGCACCTCTTTGGCCTCTGCCAGAGAGTGAGCAATATCACTCCGTGGAGTTTCAATGTTGAGTGAGGACATTGTATTCTTGAACGTTTCCCGATCCTCACCCCTCTTGATTGCATCCAGATTGACTCCGATCACCTTGACCCCGTATTTATCCAGAACACCGGCCTTGTCCAGTGCGCTGGATAGGTTAAGGCCTGTCTGCCCCCCCAGGTTCGGCAGCAGGGCATCCGGCCTCTCCCTGGCAATAATCTCGGTCAAAGTGGGGACATTAAGCGGTTCGATGTAGGTCACATCAGCCATGCCCGGATCGGTCATGATGGTGGCAGGGTTGGAGTTGACCAGCACGATCTGATATCCAAGCGCCCGGAGCGCTTTGCATGCCTGGGTTCCCGAATAGTCGAATTCGCAAGCCTGGCCGATGATGATCGGACCGGAACCTATTATGAGGATCTTCTTGATGTCAGTTCTTTTTGGCATTTAATATAAACTCCTTGGTAAATTTATCTAAAAATAAAGAAAACTGCTCCGGCCAGACAGCAGCCGGCCCAGAGGTAATTCCATGTCAAACCCGTCCCCATGTAGAAGAGCGCAAAGGGGACAAATACGCAAAGTGTGATCACCTCCTGGGTGATCTTAAGCTGGGCGAGAGAGAAACTTCCGGAATAGCCAATCCTGTTGGCCGGCACCTGCAGAAGATACTCGAAAAATGCTATTCCCCATGAGACCAGCACGGCAATGAACCAATGCCGGTTATTCAGGTTTTTGAGGTGGGCATACCAGGCGAAGGTCATGAAGACATTCGAAAGTATCAGCAGGCCGATAGTTCTCATCCCCCGTTTCAGACCCCCTTGTCGGTCGGCATCTCCAGATACCGTGACAACGCCTGGATATGGTCCTGGTCATGTTTCATCATGGCTTGATACAATGAATTGAACGTATCGTCATCAAAGACCAAAGCACTGTTGGTGTGGAAACGGGACATTCTCTCCTCCAGCTCGATGGCAAGCTTGAGGGCGTTGTACCATGTGGGGGGATTATTCCTGACCCGTTCAAGCACGCCGATAATCGTATCAAACGCCTGCTGGACATGCGTCATGCTGACAACAGTGGTAAACGGCGCACTTTTGCTCAACCTGGCCGCCATCTGGAACTGGAACATATGATTCTCTTCTTCCTGGGCTGTCTGTATCCATAGCCGTGAGAGATCGGGCATATCCCGGTACAGTTCGCTGAAATAGTAGTAGAGTTCCGAAGTCAATTTTTCTATGCGGCCACATACATCCAGCAGCTCAGTACCGTCAGACGACATTTTTCTATTCCCTTTCCGGAAATCTCTACCGATCCGTTCTCAATCCTGAACCCAACCGTTCTGCAAATTAAACTCTTCCAGCAACTCCGCCGCGTCATCATACTCTTCTTCGGCGATCTTGCGGTCGATATCCGCGGTCTCAAGGGCCAGATACGCAGGAAAGTACTGGCGCATCAACGATATATTGGTTTCTGTTCCCAGATTAGCTGCGATCCATGCCAGGGTTTGCCGCGTGCCGGCCAACCTCTTCGGCAGAACCAAATGACGAATAATCAGACCCTTGACTGCCAGATCGTCGTTATCGAGCTGAAGATGCCCCACCTGTCGCAACATCTCAATTACCGCAGAGCGGTTGATCTCACAGTAACCGGGAGCCGATGAAAGCCGGAAGGATGTTTCATCGTCCGCATATTTCATGTCCGGCAGGTAGATCGCCACAATGCCGTCAAGAAACCGGACTGCATCAACCTTTTCGTATCCGCTGGAATTCCAGACTATGGGGAGATGAAAACCCCGTGGAATCGCCAGCCAGAGCGCCGCCAGGATCTGGGGCAGGAAATGTGTCGGGGTGACAAGGTTGATGTTGTGCACACCCTGTTTCTGCAACCTGAGCATCCGCTCGGCAAGTGCCGTTGTCGTAATCATTTCACCATTTAGCAACTGGCTGATCGGAAAGTTCTGGCAAAAACGGCATTTCAAGCTGCAGCCGGTGAAAAATATCGTCCCCGAACCGCGCGAACCGGAGATGGGAGGCTCTTCACCTGTGTGGACACTGGCCGATGCGATCTTCGGTTTCAATCCTGCGCCGCAGATGCCCCGTTCATCCTTCAAACGATTGACGCCACAATCGTGGGGGCAGAGGTCGCAGGCCTTCATGCGCCGGTAGGCCGCACGGATACGCTTGAGCAGCTCACCGGATTGATAAAGATCTAAATACATCATCTAAACCTTAAAAACCTTAATGGAACGCGGATCAAATCTTTTTGGCCCTCTGGATGGATTTAAGCGGATTTACGCAGATTAAACCGAAACAAAAACTGCATGTAAAAAATCCGTTCAATCCGCATCTTCCCCGTTCTATTGCCTTTTATGTTTTTCCATCATTTCAACAAACCTTCCAAACAGGTACTGCGAATCGTGTGGCCCCGGCGACGCCTCAGGATGGTGCTGAACCGAAAAAACAGGCAGATTGCAGTGGCTGATACCTTCCACGGTTTTATCATTCAGGTTCTCATGCCCCAGGCAGGCTGCATCGCCCAGAGAATCGAGGTCCACGGCAAAACCGTGGTTCTGGGCGGTGATTTCCACCTTGCGCGTCAGCATATCCATAACGGGCAGATTGGAACCATGATTGCCGAACGGCAGCTTCATGGTCCTCCCCCCCAAAGCCAGCCCCAGCAGTTGATGCCCCAGACAGATGCCGAATATCGGCTTTTTGCCGACAAACTTTCTTATCTCCCTTTGCACCTCTATCAGCGGTTCCGGATCACCAGGACCGTTACTGAGAAAGATCCCGTCCGGATTCATGGCCATTGCTTCTTCTGCAGGAAAGGATGCCGGCACTACCGTCACATCACAGCCGGCATCCGCCAGGCAGCGCAGAATGTTGTACTTGATGCCGAAATCGTACGCCACCACCTTGTACTTCAGGGGGGCGGCATCAATTTTGGGATACCCCCCTTCGAGATCCCACACCCCTTCGGTCCAATGATACGGTTTATCACAGGATACGCCGGAGACGAGGTCGAGACCGGCCATGTTGGGAACCGCCCTGGCCTTGGCGATCAAGCCGGAATGATCCAGATCGATGGTGGATATAATCCCGTTCTGGGCTCCTCTGTCGCGCAGATGACGCGTCAGGGCGCGCGTATCGATCCCCTGGATGCCGACAACGCCATTCTCCTTCAGATAGGAACCGAGACTCATGGTGGCGCGCCAGTTGGAGTAACAGTCCAGATACTCCTTGACGATGAAACCGGAGAGAAAGAGACCGCGACTCTCGATATCCTCGGGATTGATGCCGGTATTGCCTATCTGGGTGTAGGTCATTGTGACCATCTGCCCCTTGTAGGAAGGGTCGGTAAGAACCTCCTGATAGCCTGACATTGCGGTGTTGAAGACCACCTCTCCGGAAGACTCGCCGCCGGCGCCAAACGATTTTCCTTCAAAGATGCGCCCATCGGCTAGTGCAAGGATTGCTTTCATCTGTTTAACTCCGATTCGTATGTTCTATGCTTTTGTCTGAACAATCGTCCCAGCCAGAATAGTTGTCGCTGCAACACCCTTCATTTTCCATCCCAGAAACGGCGAATTCTTTGACTTGCTGGCCAGTTTCTCCTTTTCTACAGTCCATTCGGCGGCAGGATCGATAACGGTGATGTCCGCAACTGAGCCGACCATTAACGATCCGCGCTCAAGTTCCAGTATATTCGAAGGGTTATATGACATTTTCTCGATCAGTTGATTAATTGTCAACACGCCATCTTCCACCAGTTTAAGTGATAACGGAAGGGAAGTTTCCAGGCCGATAATACCGTTCATCGCCTCGTTGAACTCCATATCTTTCTCGTCCAGATGATGGGGAGCATGGTCGGTTGCGATCGCATCAATGGTCCCGTTTTTGAGTCCCTCCCTGATAGCGGCCACGTCTTCTGCCTCCCTGAGCGGCGGGTTCATCTTGGCATTGGTATTATAGCCGCGCACCGCATCGTCAGTCAGGGTGAAGTAGTGGGGGGCCGTCTCGCAGGTAACCTTGACACCGCGGGCTTTGGCCTCACGGATTATCCGGACGGAGCCTTTTGTTGAAACATGAGCGATGTGAATCGGCGCATTGGTGTATTCTGCAAGCATGATGTCGCGAACGGTCGCAATATCCTCGGCAACGCGGGGGATTCCCTTGAGTCCCAACTCAGTCGAGGTATATCCTTCGTTGATCACCCCCTGGCCGACCAGAGCCAGTTCTTCCGCGTGTGAAATCACCATTATCCCCATTCCGTTCGCATACTGCAAGGAACGCATCATAAGCTCCGGATTGACAACCGGCCTGCCATCGTCCGAGACAGCAACACATCCGGCCTCCTTAAGCTCCCCCATCTCGGACATGCGCTCTCCGGAGAGGCCATAAGTTATTGATCCTATAGGGAATACGTTACAGAATCCCTCTTCCCTGGCCTTGTTGATGATGTAGCTGGCCACAGCCTTGTTGTCTATCGCCGGCTTTGTGTTCGGCATGCAGCAGACCGATGTGAATCCACCCGCCGCAGCGGCCTTTGTGCCGCTGATGATGTCCTCTTTGTACTCCAGGCCAGGATCGCGCAGATGGACATGCATGTCGATCAGTCCAGGCACTACAAATTTGCCTGAAGCTTCGATTATTTTCACACCCGGTGGTGAAGTCAGCCCTTTGCCGATCTCCTTTACCAATCCGTTTTCCACCAGCAGATCAAATATTTCATCCATGTTCTGGCTCGGGTCGATTACCCGGCCCCCTTTAATCAACAGATTCATATGGTCACCTCTCCGCCGCAGACATGATAAAGCATAGACATACGCACTGCCACACCATTCTCCACCTGTTTCAATATCCATGATTGTTCACCATCAACCACGTAAGATGACATCTCTACCCCCCGGTTGATCGGGCCTGGATGCATTACAATGGCATTAGGTTTGGCAAGCTTTACGTTCAGAGGATTAAGGCCAAAATAGCGGGAATATTCGCGGGTATTCGGCATAAGGGTCTTTCCTTGACGCTCCTGCTGTATGCGCAACATCATTACAACATCAGCATCCTGTATTGCTTCTTTCATATTTGCACAGACCGTGACATTACCAAGTTTTTCCACACAAGGAGGCATCATTGTGGGGGGACCGGCCACAAATACTGAGGAGCCGAGCTTTGTCAAACCCTGTATATTCGAGCGGGCTACACGGCTGTGGGTAATATCGCCGACTATGGCGACCTTCAAGCCATCGAGACGTCCAAAGTGATCCTTCATGGTCAGCATGTCCAGCAGCCCCTGCGAGGGGTGTTCGTGGGCGCCGTCACCGGCATTGATAATTGAACAGTTAACTTTGTCGGCAAGAAAGTAATGCGATCCTGATACCGCATGGCGCATGACGATTATGTCCGGCTTCATTGCCAGCAGATTCAGGGCCGTGTCGGCCAGAGTCTCACCCTTGGTAGTCGAACTGGAAGAGGTCGTGATATTAACCGTATCAGCCGACAGCCGCTTGCCCGCAATTTCGAATGAGGTTCGTGTTCGTGTTGAAGCTTCGTAGAACAGGTTGATGATGGTTTTGCCGCGGAGCGTGGGAACCTTCTTGATATCGCGGCTGTTTACCTCGCGCATGCTCTCGGCGGTGGAGAGCAGAAGCTCGATTTCCTCTTTTGACAGATCCCTCAGGGCAATGATGTGCTTTTGCTTGAACTCGGCCATACTGTTCACCCCTCCCTATTTTTCGAGTACAACTTCAATTGGTTGATTATCGGCATTAAACAGTACCTGAACATTCTCTTTCAGGCTGGTCGGCACATTACGCCCGACAAAATCTGCACGGATCGGCAGTTCGCGGTGTCCGCGGTCGATCAGTACCGCTAGTTGGATGCACTGGGGACGGCCGTGATCCATAAGCGCATCCATTGCAGCGCGGATGGTGCGGCCTGTGAAGAGAACGTCATCGACAAGAATAACCTTTTTCCCTTCCAGTGAGAACGGGATATCGGTTTTGCCAACCTGATGGTGCGGCAGATGCCCACTGACATCGTCACGATAAAGTGTAATGTCAACCGCTCCCACAAGTATGCTCTCCCCCTCGATAAGGGTGATCTGTTGGGCGATAGCTTCGGCAAGAAACGCACCACCGGACCTGATACCTATCAGAACAATATCTGAAAGCCCTTTGTTACGTTCCAAAATCTCATGCGCAATACGGGTCAATGCCCGTTTAGCCCCTGCTCCGTCCAAAATCACCGTTTTATCAGCATTCATATTTTCCTCCCGGTAATAAAAAAAAGAGCCCTACCGCTCCATGCGGCAAGACTCTTCTGGTTTTGATGGTTTAGTTCTCGTCATTGTGTCACCTTTGCTAGCCTCACGGACTAAATTAAAAGGGCAATTTCATCGGCATGTTAGTAATATTTTCTTAAGTTAATTCAGAAAATATTACGTTAACAGAGTCATCTTGTTTATCAGGTAAGGCAACATAACACTGTCGGCCAAGCAGGTCAATAGAGATTTCTAAAAAGTTCGGACCAATAGTTGTTGATCGATATACGGCAAGGCGAACATTGTCAGGAGAAGCCAAAAACATCACGGCTTCACTTCTTTAGCTTTGTGTCATCTTCGTTTTCATCCTTGAGTTTACTGTCGGTTGGGGTATCCTGCCGTTTCAACCCATTCTGCTGGCTTGAACCGATTCCTCCGTCGGTTGTTTTTGCACCCCTCACAAAAAAAGTCGCGTTATCGATACTGGTGACCATATTTAAATTGGTGGTTGCAATGAGTTGGTTGCCAAAATTAGCTGTATTCGAGCTGATGTAGAGGCCAAGGTTATTTACCGACTTGCCTGATGGGAAGTTGCCTGAATCGGTAGTGGAGGCGTCAACTAATGTCAGCGACATAGGTTGCGGGAGCGGTGGCGGTGGCGGTCGGTTGCTGATCGTCAATTTGCCGTCCAGATAGTTAAATATGTAGTTTTGGGCATTCGCTCCGCTCGGGATTATAGGATAGATGTTTGCCGGGCTTGAATCCGTGGCGGTGGTACTCAGCAGCAGTCCGGAAATGACTCCGGGGGTATCGTCATTTCTGAAGCCGCTATAACTGGCTGTAAAGGTCGGGTTGGCGATCCCGAAGGTTTTAGATTTGTCATCGGCTTTAATGGTTAGTTGGGCGGGGGATACGAGCAATTGGCCATTAACTAAATTGATTGTGTAGTTTTGGGCCGTCGCGCCGGAAGCGGAAATGGCATAGCTTCCGACATTGCTGCCGGATGTCGCAGTAGTACTCAACAAAAGTTCCGAGACTAGGTTCGCCGTCTCGCCATTGACAAAACCGTTGTAGCTGGCGCTCAAGACTGGATTGGGATCGCCGTAAACCCTGGTCTTGTCATCGGCTGTTATGGTCAGGGGGGCTTTGTTGATCGTGCCCACTGTTCCTGAGGCTACGGTGGGAAGAATATAGTTGCTTAAGGAGGTTGAGGCGCTTGGAGAGAAGTCGTTAGCGCCAAATATCGTGCTGACTATTATGCCGGTTCCGACATTCTTGGAGGCGTATGTCCAGTTGCTCTGGTTGATGCCGATGGATTCGTCGCCGACAAGACCGCTGAGACTCACGTTAGCAGCTGTTGGCGTGGCGGCGGAGGTCCCGTCATATGTCTTGGTCACATTACCGGTAACTGTGGCGGTCAATGCCCTGGGATCGATCGCGCCGTTTGCGGTTGCAAGCGTGACGGTATAGTTGTTTCCGCCGTTGCCGTCGTTAATGGTGAACCCGTTGACCGACAGGGTGCGGCTCCCCGCGTTTTTGCTGTCGAACACCTGGGTAAGAGCGCTGGCGGTGTCGCCGGATGCCAGACCGCTGGCGATCGGAGTTATCACTGACAAGGTAGAACCATCGTATGTCTTGGTCTCTGTTGAGGCGCTGATGGTCAGGGACGCCTTGGTGATGGTCCCTGGTGCAGTGGTTGTGCTGATGTTATAGTTGTTTCCTCCGTTACCGTCGTTAATGGTGTAGCCGTTAACCCACAGGGTGCGGCTCCCCGCGTTTTTGCTGTCGAACACCTGGGTAAGGGCGCTGGCGGTGTCGCCGGATACAAGACCGCTGGTGATTGGAGTTAACGCTGACGCAAACGAGCCATCGTAGGTTTTTGTGCCGGTTGCGGCACTGATAGTCAGGTTAGCCTTGTTTATGGTTCCAATCAGTCCGGAAGCGCTGGTGGGGAGAGTATAATTACCAAGCAGCGTTCCCGGTCCAGCGGTAAAATCACCGCTTGCGAGCGTGGTTATGACATTTATGCCACTGCCGGCATTGGGCGAGATATAATTTCCGGCGATCTTGGTGACTGTTGCCGAATCGCCGTTCATAAATCCGCTGATGCTGAAATTGGCTGGTGTAAGCGTGGCGTTGGTGGTGCCGTCGTAGGTCTTGGACGTCGTTCCGATCAGCATGCCGGTCAACAACACTTTAGGATCGACGGTCAGATGACCGCTGGAGCTGTAAGCCAATGCATAGCCGTTCTGTGCGGAAAGAGTGCCTGCTGCGGAAGTTATCAGGTAAGGCGAACCCGATACATTTGCGGTTGCTATGCTCCCTGCAGAAGTAATACTTGGTATGCCGCTGAAAGCGCTACTAGTAGAATCGGCGTTATATGCGTTGGTTGAACCGGGGTTAAGACCGCTTACGCTGTATGCCGCAGCCACCTGGGCGGTGGAGTCCGTTCCATAGTTCTTGCTCACATCTGTGGAGGTGATTGTAGCGGTTGGTTGGTAACTGAAGAGATAACGGTTCCCACTCTGGGTGACGCTTCCTGGCGGCGTACCGGTATAGGTGGTATTCCAGACAGCCGTGTTGCTGCTATCCAGACTTCCGAAGGTGTTGGCATCGGGGTTTGTTGAGTAGATCATCCAGCGTTTACTTCCGCTATTGGTAAGTGTGATCGCGGATGCACCGAAGTTGTTTACGAAGTTGCGTCCGGCCGCCAGGACAACTGCGTTGCCGGCGGCATTGCTTGTCATTTTGCCTGCGGCAAGAAGCGTTACGTCGCGACCGGCATTAAGTGTGATGGCGCCGCTGCTGTTTACCGTGTTGTTAATTACCACATCGCTCCCAGCATTAATTGCAGTCAGCATGACCGTACCGTTTCCGGTAGTCGTTATGGAACCGTTATCCGTGACGACGCCGTTGGCGGTGATCCTGACCCCGCCCACTGCATTGGTGTCCACCGTACCGTTCAAATTGGTGGCGCCGCTGCCGGCTGTCTGTGTCAGAGTGGTTGCCTTGATGTCTGATGCTGTTACGTTATGGGCGCTGTTGATAGTAATCGCGCCGAGACGGGTTGATCCGCCCACAGCGCCGGTAAAAGAGATGTCACCCGTGCCGGCCGTCAGGCCGAGGGTCTGGCCGCCATTCAACGTACTGGCGAAGGTGATCGCAGCGGAACCGGTGTCAAGCGCAGTGCCGGAGCCGAGAACGACCGCGTTGTTGTACGTCTGTGTTCCATTCGTCTTTATCTCGCCACCGTTGATGCCTGTGGAACCGGCTGTGCCTGATCCGGTCGTTACGGAGGCCAGGGGTGTGGTATGGCCTACTGTGCCGGCAAAAGTTGTTAACCCGCTGCTGTTTACAACAAGATTGCTTGCGCCGTCAACCGCTCCGGTGAACGTTACTGCACCTGAACCGCTCGTCACCGTCAGGTCTTTAGCCAACGTTGCACTCTTGTCAAAGGTTACGCTGCTGTTGGTTGTGGTCAGCACCGTGTTTGCAGTGCCGATGGTTACGTCATCGTGGTA
The DNA here is from genome assembly GCA_028712665.1 of Desulfuromonadaceae bacterium. Lineage (GTDB taxonomy): Bacteria > Desulfobacterota > Desulfuromonadia > Geobacterales > Pseudopelobacteraceae > JACRCG01. Next base: position 63,235 of record JAQTRC010000001.1, on the reverse strand, counting down.
GATCTGCGCGCCAGTGGTTTTCACGCTGCCGCCATTTATGAACATTTTTACTCCGTCAGCCATAGTCAGTCCGGCAATCGCCATCGTGTTTCCAACCGTATTTCCGATGGAGATCGTTCCAGTCCCGGTAAGGGCAAGAGTCCCCCCTCCACTGTTCCCTTCAACGATTCCGGTCAAACCGAGTGATCCGCTCGAGATGTTTATCGTTCCGCCTCCGGTGCCAATTGTCAGCGGACCGGCGAAGCTGTTTGCGCCGGCAACGTTTTTGAGGGTGCCGCCGCTTAGAGTGATCGCTTCGACCGTGCTGTAGGCGATATCGCCTGCAGTGCCATCGAGCGCCAACGTAGCTCCGCTGGCAACCGTGGTGGCGCCAGTGGAAGCTCCCAGGCCATCGTTGGCTGTGACCTTGAGCGTTCCGCCGCTGATCGTGGTTGCGCCGGTGTAGCTGTTTATGCCCGAGAGGGTTTCCGTACCGCCCGACAAGGTCAGACCGCCCGTGCCGCCGATCACCCCCGAGAAAGTCCCCGCCGCATTCGTAAGAGTGAGCGTCTTGCTCCCCAGCGCTACGGCGCCGGCGCCAGATAATGAGATGATCGACGCACCGGTTGTTACCCCGCTTATATCGAGTGTGCCGCTATCATTCACGCCGCTTGAGAGAGCGATACTGCCGCTGCCGGTAAGCGTCAGGGTCCCGGCGCTGATAGTGGTTGCGCCGGTGTAGCTGTTTACGCCCGAAAGTGTTTCCGCACCTGCAGACAATGTGAAACTGCCGCCAGTGCCGCCGATCACACCAGAGAACGTCCCCGACGCATTCGCGACTGTGAGCGTCTTGGCGCCCAGCGCCACGGTGCCGGCGCCCGTTAACGTAGTGATCGACGCGCCGGTGGTAGTTCCGCTTATGTTCAGCGTACCGCTATCACTCACGCCGCTGGAGACTGCGATGCTGCCGATGCCAGAAAGCGACAGGGTTCCGGCGCTGATCGTGGTTGCGCCGGTGTATGTGTTTACGCCCGAGAGAGTTTCCGTACCACCCGACAAGGTCACCCCCCCCGAACCGCCGATCACACCAGAGAAGGTTCCTGCCGCATTCGTCAAAGTGAGCGTCTTGCCCCCCATCGTTACAGTGCCGGCGCCAGATAACGAGGTAATCGACGCGCCGGCGGTAGTTCCGCTGATATCCAGTGTGCCGCTGACACTCACGCTTGAGAGAGCGATGCTGCCGCTGCCGGTAAGCGTCAGGGTCCCGGCGCTGATCGTGGTTGCGCCGGTGTAGCTGTTTATGCCCGATAGAGTTTCCGAACCCGCTGACAAGGTAACACCTCCCCCCGTGCCGCCGATCACGCCTGAGAAGGTCCCCGCCGCATTCGTCAGAGTCAGCGTCTTGCTTCCCAGAGTTACGGCTCCGGCGCCGGTTAACGTAGTGATCGACGCGCCGGAGGTGGTCCCGCTTATGTTCAGCGCACCGCTATCGCTCACGCCGCTGGATAGAGCGATACTGCCGCTGCCGGAAAGAGCCAGGGTTCCGGCGCTGATCGTGGTTGCGCCGGTGTAGCTGTTTGCGCCCGAGAGGGTTTCGCTGCCCGCCGACAAGGTCAGCCCCCCTGTGCCGCCGATCAGACCAGAGAAGGTCCCTGTAGCATTCGTCAGAGTAAGCGTCTTGGCGCCCAACGTTACAGTACCGGCCCCCGTTAACGAGATGATCGAGGCGCCGGCGGTAGTGCCGCTGAGATCCAATGTGCCGCTGTCGCTCACGCCGCTGGATAGAGCGATACTGCCGCTGCCGGTAAGAGCGAGGGTCCCGGCGCTGATCGTGGTTGCGCCGGTGTAACTGTTAACCCCCGAGAGAGTTTCCGTACCCGCTCCGGCTTTGGTCAGACCGCCCGTGCCGCCGATTACCCCCGAGAACGTCCCTGCTCCATTCGTCAGAGTAAGCGTCTTGCTCCCCAGGGTTACGGCGCCGGCGCCAGATAACGTGGTGATCGACGCGCCGGTGGTGGTTCCGCTGATATCCAGCGTGCCGCTGTCGCTCACGCCGCTTGACAGAGCGATACTGCCGCTGCCGGTAAGAGCGAGGGTCCCGGCGCTGATCGTGGTTGCGCCGGTGTATGTGTTTACGCCCGAGAGGGTTTCACTGCCCGCCGACAAGGTAACAGTCCCGCCCGTGCCGCCGATAACACCCGAGAAGGTCCCTGACGCATTCGTCAGAGTCAGCGTCTTGCCACCCAGCGCTACGGCTCCGGCACCCGATAATGTGGCGATCGACGCGCCGGTGGTGGTTCCGCTGATATCCAGTGTGCCGCTATCGCTCACGCCGCTGGACAGAGCGATACTGCCGCTGCCGGAAAGCGACAGGGTTCCGGCGCTGATCGTGGTTGCGCCGGTGTAGCTGTTTACCCCCGAAAGGGTTTCAGTACCCGTTCCGGCTTTGGTCAAACCGCCCGTGCCGCCGATCACACCCGAGAACGCCCCTGCCCCGTTCGTCAGAGTAAGTGTCTTGCTTCCCAACGTTACGGTGCCGCTGCCCGATAATGTGGTGATCGAGGCGCCTGTTGTGACCCCGTTGATATCAAGTGTGTCGCTATCGATCACGCCGCTTGAGAGAGCGATGCTGCCGCTGCCGGAAAGCGACAGTGTCCCGGCGCTGATTGTTGTTGCCCCGGTGTATGTGTTTACGCCAGAGAGAGTTTCCGAACCTGCCGACAAGGTCAGGCCGCCTGCGCCGCCGATCACACCGGAGAAGGTCCCTGCCGCATTCGTCAGAGTCAGCGTCTTGCTTCCCAGCGTTACGATACCGGCGCCCGATAACGTATTGATCGACGCTCCGGCGGTAGTTCCGCTTATGTTCAGCGTACCGCTGTCGATCACGCCGCTTGAGAGAGCGATGCTGCCGCTGCCGGAAAGCGACAGTGTCCCGGCGCTGATCGTGGTTGCGCCGGTGTAGGTGTTTACACCCGAGAGGGTTTCAGTGCCGGCCGACAGGGTCAGACCCCCCGGGCCGTCGATCACCCCCGAGAACGTGCCTGCAGGATTCGTCAGAGTGAGCGTCTTGCCCCCCAACGCCACGGCGCCGGCGCCAGATAACGATGTAATCGACGCGCCGGTAGTCGTTCCGCTGATATCCAGTGTGCCGCTGTCACTCACGCCGCTTGAGAGAGCGATACTGCCGCTGCCGGAAAGCGACAGGGTTCCGGTGCTGATCGTGGTTGCGCCGGTGTAGCTGTTGGTCTGTGTGAGGGTGAGTATGCCAGCGCCTGTCTTTGTCAGGCCTCCGGTACCGGTGAAAGCACCGGATTGTGTGGCTGCACCGGAATTGCTGATCGTCAGCAATCCACCGTTAGTAGTAATTGCACCGAGTGACATTGTTGCAGCAGTGAGCGTCAATGCGCCGCCAGCGGTCGTGATGGTCTGACCGGAAGAGTTGATATTGTTGGCTGCCGTCACCGAGATGGTCTTGCCGCCGGTCGAGCCAAATGCCACGCCGGCATTGAAGATCACGTCGTTGTCGGCTAGAAGCGTGTAATTAGTATTCCCGGTCAGACTGGCTGCCAGGACATAATAGTCATTGGGATTAGTCTGTGCAAAAAACGTCGTTGCGTTGGCATCGCCGTTTGGTTCGATCAGTGCCCCATTAGCCGGGTCCTGACCAACGTACAAGTCATTTGGATCCAGCAGCAAGGAGCCGGTTTTGCCCTTTGGCGCAGTCGTATCGACATCGCCGGCAAACCCCAAATGCTGCTTGCCGGATACCTCGGCATTACCGCCGTTCCCACCCTGGACCCCGCCTTTCGCGGAAATAGCACCATAGAAGCGTGTCGTATCGTCCGCCCAAACTACAACTTTGCCGCCATTACCGCTGGTCAGAGCGTCGGCATTGATCTTTGCATTTTTGCCGACATAGGTGACGCTGGCATTCCGATCAGGTCCCTTACCCTGGAAGTTGCCGCCAACCAGCACCGTCCCCCCCCCCAGATCGCCGGAGGCATCAATTTTCGAGCTATCAAAGAGGCCAACGTTGTCGCCAAGCAACTTGACACTCCCGCCGGTGGCGCCCCTGGCCTCGATGACAGAGTTGCCGGTCTGCGTTACCGTCTCTCCCGACAGCCAGACCTCCCCCCCCTTGTTTACGATGGAAGAGGCCGAAATAGTGCCGCTGTTATTGACCACCCCGCCAAGGAGCTTGTCCGCAGCGGCTGCGGCCATTATCACTCGTCCGCCTTCGGCCTGGAGCAGTTGGCGGTTGTCCAGCAGGGTGGCGATGGTTGCAGGCTCTGCTGTTACCTTGACCAGATTGTCGCCGCTGAAGTCGAGCGCTACCTTGTCTCCGGTGACCAGCGCCAGAGTGCCGAAACGGGCAGAGATGATCCCCTCGTTAATGACCTGTGGTGCAAGCAGCGCCACGAAACCCCCTTCGCTGGCGGTGATGTTCCCCTGGTTGATGATGGATCCGGTTGAGCCGTTGCGGTCGAAGCGATTACGTCCGGAGATGAAATCGTTGTCTGAAATGCCCATGGTTGAGGCAACCAGGGCTCCCACGTTGACGCTGGAACCGGAGCTAAAGATGATGCCGGAAGGGTTCAGCAGAAATACACGGCCATTGGCGGTCATGGAACCGTAGATCTGGCTCGGATCACTGGAGATGACGCGGTTGAGTGCGGTTGCCTGGGCATTGGGTTGGATAAAATTTACCTGCGCCTTGGAACCGATGTTGAAGCCCTGCCAGTTTATGACAGCCTGTTGACTTGATTGGGTGATATCCATTCTGGAACCGGCCTGACCGATGCCGGCCTGACCGACAGCCACCTGCCCGCCGCTTGGAAGGACATTCGAAGCAAGCGGGGCGGCAAATAGGGAGGTCGTATATATGGCTGTAATACCAAACGCCATACAACGGAGGACCCCCTTTCCTTTCTTATTGAGGTTTGACTGAAATATTCCAGGTTTACGGCTCCTCATGGCTGTTCCCCTTCGTGCATCAAAAGCACATGGTTAGTCGTTATCTGTCGCATACTTGTGCCGGATAGAAAGAATCCCATCCTCCCTGTTGAGGCATTAAAAGAACTTGCTCATTTGCATCCAGAAGCGCGGTTCGCGTTTTGTACCGTCGTTGTCATTGCCGGCGGCGTTGTGGCCGGGGTTGTCAATGAAGCGGGTGGCAACGGTTCCCTTGACGAAAAAGTTGCCGGGAATGCCGTATAATACAGCGATGCCGACACCATCAAGAGCATAACTGTTAGGCGGACCGCCGGCAGTATTCCATCCTGCCCAGGTACTTTCGTGAAGTTGGGTCCAACCGAAATCGTAGAAGCCCGACACCTGGAGCCTATCGGTCAGGTCGTGGCGTATTTCCGTAGTTATCAGGATACCGTGGTCGCCGTTGGCTTCATTGATTGGATAGGAGCGTACGCCGTTAACGCCGCCCAAAATGAATTTTTCTGATGTGTCCAGATTCTTGGCGGCAAACTGACCGCTCAGACTAATAAAGAGGGAAGTTCGCTCGCGGAGCCGCTGCAACCGCGACACGTTTATCTGCGCCTTGGTAAAGGCGCCGTTGCTGCGGGCGCTTGCCCGATCGGCGGCCAGGTCGTTGGAGGCGCCGCTACGATCAAGATAACCGACGGTGAGTCTAATGCCGTAGGAAGAGAGGCCGCCACCCATCAGAGTGTCCAACCTGTCACCGTTCAGGCTGAAATTTCCGACGTGGATATCCCTGTTACCGATCGTAATTCCAAAAGCATCGTCGTTCAGATGCCGGTAATCGTAGGCTATGCCACCGTAAAGGTTGTGGCCTCTGCCACGGATGAATGGATATAGAAGACCGACCCCCAGGGTGAGAGAGTCGCCACTTCCATCCAGCGCACTGAAGTCACCTCCGAGCTCATAATGGAGATGACTGAACGAGGTAAACAACCTTGTTCCACTTACGCCGAGCGGGAGGCTGTAGCCTAACTGCAGATAGTTGTTGTCGATGCTGGAGAGCGCCCTCATGTTGACCTGATCGCCTATGCCAAAAGGGTTGTTTATGTTGAGGCCGCCACCTAAACGATATTCTCCGGTGGTGCGATCGCCGAAGTTGTCCAGATCAACAGTCCCGGTCACTCTGGGCGTATCGTTGACCTTAAGGACCAGGTCGGCGGTGCCCGGTTTTTCACCAGGCTCCAGTGAGGATGAAGCGGAAATCCCCGGGATGTCGTTTAGCAGCATCACACCGCGCTCAAGCTTGCTGATGACGAGTCTCTGCCCCACCGGCTGGGCATTGGTGATGAATTGTCGCGCGGCGCCGCTGCTAAAGCGTGCTCTGGATGACGGATCCACCTTTACTGCGCCGAGTTTTCCCTCAATAAGGTAAATCAGGACAACACCGTTTGTGATATCCTGGGGAGGGAAGAACACCTTGACTATGTACCCTTGTTCGCTGTAATGGGCGGCAATCCTCGCCCCGGCCGCCTCCAGTTCAGCGTAGGAGAGCTCTTTTCCCGTATATTCGCGGAGAAGTTTCAAGAGATCGGCCTCCTTGAAGATAGTGGAGCCGACGATTCTGATCACCTTGACAAAAACTTTTGGGCCGGCCGGCAGACCGGAAACCGTTGGCGCCGGCTTGACCTTTGCTTCGGGAACTTTTTCGGGAAGTGATGGTGCAACTCTTTCTGTTTCACGAAGAATAGAGCCGGCATCCGGAGGGGCGGCAAAAAGGGGAACTGCATTAACGCAAAATCCAAGGAAGAGCAAACCAGAAAGGAATTTTCTCATCTTTCCACCATGACGCTGTTGAAAATGATCGGAGTTTGCGACAAAAAAGCAACGCGGTAATTATTGAAGAGCCTGCTACTCAAAATAATCATATCAACTTCCTGTAGATTTCATTTTATCTAATAATTCAAAACGATATTATCACGTATCGGTTTATTTTATAGAAATCACACATTTTATTTACAATCAAGCGGACTTTATGTTTACTGGCCAATCTTCTCCCTATACTTCCTTACGGCATCTCCAAAGGTGTTCTGGATTTCGTTGCCAAATTGCTCTTTTTTGTGGGTGTATTCATAAAAATAGGCGACAATCAAAAAAATCAGGGCCAAGAGCCCGACTATGTAAAGAGCCAGCATTATCGGGGAAATACGTTTTTTTGCATCCCGCGATTCAACGGGCCGCATTTGACGCTTCTGGCGAATACGGAGTGACTCAAGATGGGATATATGAGTTACGATCGAATCCCGATCACGGTCGTCAATGAGCACGAAATTTAGCGCAACATTAAAATACTCCTTGCCATCCTTAATACTATTATTATTATTTTTGAACACGACCCGCGATAAACAGTCCATGATACGTGGCGGATTGGCGGGTATATAGATCTCCATAATGACAAGTTCGTCCATTTTGAAAACATCCGAAGTGACAAACTTGAAACCCCCTGCGCTCAGGTTCATAGCGGTTGCGTTAACATTATCCCAACTCTCATCTACAGGGTTAAACTCTTCGACATTCCGCTCCTTGCTTTTAACCTGTTCATTGCCATCGTCATCCAATTCACCCACAGCAACTCTGAATAACCGTTCCCGCTGCTTCTCTTCAAAAGCTTCTCTACGCTCAGCCTCCTCTTCAAGCCTCTTTTTTTTTCTCTTGCGCCACTTCCCGATCAGAACATCCAGGTTCTGCTCTTCTGACAGTTGATATCTGAATGGGAGAAACGCATCAATCCTGAAAAATTCCCGCAGTTCGCTGGTGCCCACTTCACCGGTAAGACGTACGTTGATTTCGCCTGGGGCTCCCTTTCCCGCAAAAAAGCCGCCACAACGTAATCCAGCTCCTGCTTTACCAAAACGAAGATCAAATCGTAACCCGTCAACAAGCTGCACTTCACTGGGAAGTTCATCGCGCGACATAAGGAGAGTGACTATATCCTCTTCAAGAGTCTCGACTATAGCCCAATCCCGGAACATCTCACTATTTTCCATCGGGATACAGATTGTAAGCTTCAGTCCTTTAGTAAAATATTCAGCGTACATATCTGCACCACTTATAGAGGGAAAGCAACGGATAGAGAGTTGAAATAGCAAAGGTCAAACAGCGGGAGAGCAGCGTCATTTCAGAGACCGATTAATTGCATCGAGTAATTCATCAATGGATACCTTATGAACCCCGGCCCCATGCTCGAGGGTCTCGAGATCGGCTATCTGACATTCGTAACAATCCAGATTATATTTCTTGAAGACGGCAACTGTTTCAGGATGACGTGTAATGATGTCTGATATTATCATCTCTCTGGTAATCATGCTCCACCTCACACCCGTCTAAATGAATGAAGCGCTTTTAAACGCGACATCCGTAATCTTATTGGATCGTCTCTTCAATACGGCCTATTCCCTGTTAAGCATTTTTGTTTCCGGTTATGTCAGTCCGTATTTTCTTTTTAATGCCAGTTTTACTTCAGGGGGTACAAAACGGTCTATATCTCCGTTAAGCGAACAGACCTCCTTGACGATTGAAGAGGAAAGGTAGCCATACTGGAGAGAAGTCATCATGAAGAGTGTCTCTATTTCCCGGCCGATCGTACTGTTCATCTGGGCAATCTGAAATTCATATTCAAAATCCGAAATGGCGCGCAGCCCTCGTATGATCACGTGCGCCCTCCTGGATGCGACGTAATCTATCAGAAGTCCACTAAAAGTGTCAACCGTGACCCGCTCTTCCCCTTTCATAACTTCCAGAATCAGATCAACCCGTTCTTCAGTAGAAAACAGCGCGTTTTTCTGGGAATTTCTGGCGACAGCCACTATGATTTCATCAAATATTGTCAGACCGCGTTTGATGATATCCAGATGGCCATAAGTGATCGGGTCAAATGATCCCGGATACACTGCGACTTTTTTCATGTCTCCTCCAGTGCATAAAATTCAAGAGCTGTGTCGCCATAGACGCGGCGGTCAAACCTGATTAGCGGGCCAGTCGATTCCGGTAAAGGGTTGCGTATTGAACACTCCGCAACAAACAGCGCATTTGAATCCAGCAGCCCGAGTGAAACGACTGTTTCTGAAACAGAAACATACAGACCGGAATCGTACGGAGGATCGAAAAAGACCATATCATATTTTTTGCCTCGCCGGGCAAAAAGAGACAACGCCTTAATTACATCCATCGAAATAATTTCGGAGCGATTTTTTATGCGTGAATCTGAAATATTTTTTTCAAGACAGGCAAGAACCTTTCGCTCGTTCTCAATAAAACTGCACGACGCCGCACCACGGCTTAATGCCTCAATACCCAGACTGCCGGTTCCTGCGCAGATGTCCAGCACCCTGGCATCAACAAGCGATAATCGACTTGAAATAATATTAAAAAGAGCTTCCTTTACCCGATCAGAGGTTGGTCTGGTTGAATTTCCAGCAGGAGCCATCAACTTCATTCCGCGGCAGACTCCGGCAATAACACGCATAAAAATTCCCTCCCAGGATTGAACGGAAAGCTAACGTAATTACTGCGGCAGGTCAAGAGGTAAGAGGAGTGAGTTTATATATTAAGCAGCCAGTAGTCATAAATTCAGGAGCCGGAATATACCAGGCATAAACCGCAATATTTTCAGGTATTTCAAAAACTAAACAGTTATCTGAAAGGAATATGGAACTTCGTCTCGATCCGACTTCTGAGTTCCGGCTACTGGATTCTGGATACTGAATTGTTACTTTCTCTATTGACAAAACAGTACCGGTATTGTTCTACTGAAAGCTTATGATTTCGACTCATAAACTTACTAAAGGATATTAACAACTCCAGGAGGAAATCGATGAACCCATTAGCCCAGGAACTGAACGACCAGCTTGCCCAGCAGAACCCGCATGTATTGGAAATGCTGTCCGACCTTGGAAAAAACCTCTTCTTTCCCAAGGGAATCCTGACCCAGTCGGCCGAAGCCAAGGAGAAGGCGCACAAATACAACGCTACCATCGGTATCGCCACCGAGAACGGTGGACCGATGTTTCTGCAGTGCATTCAGGACAAGCTTTCCGCCTTTGATCCCAAGGATATCTATCCTTACGCACCCCCCGCCGGCAAGCCAGAACTGCGCTCACTCTGGCGCGAGAAGATGCTGCGGGAAAACCCCAGCCAAAACGGCAAGCATTTCAGCAATCCCATCGTCACTAATGCCCTGACCCACGGACTTTCGATCGTTTCCGACCTCTTCATCGACAAGGGGGATCACCTGATCCTTCCCGACATGCTCTGGGGCAACTACAATCTGACCTTCGGCACCTGCAGCGGTGCGATCGTCAAGAAACACCCGACTTTCACCGCTACCGGCGGATACGACGTAGATGCATTCAAGGCCCTTCTGAAGAGCAGCGCCGAAGAAAAGGGTAAAGCGGTTGTTCTGCTCAACTTCCCCAACAATCCAAGCGGGTATACTCCGACTCTGTCCGAAGGGGATGCTCTGGTGGCTGCCATCAAAGAAGTTGCAGAAGCCGGCTGCAACATCGTTGCCGTATCGGACGACGCCTACTTCGGACTCTTTTACGAGGAGAGCCTCAAGGAATCACTGTTCGGCAAGCTCGCCAACCTCCACCCGCGCATCCTGGCGGTTAAACTGGACGGCGCCACCAAGGAAGAATTTGTCTGGGGCTTCCGCACCGGTTTCATTACCTTTGCCGACGGCAACAACTTTGAAAACCCGCTGGTCATGAACGCTCTTGAAAAGAAAACCATGGGGATTATTCGCGCGCGGATCTCCAACTGTCCACATCCCTCCCAGACCTTCGTCATCGAGGCGCTTCGTTCACCCCAGTTTCTGGCCCAGAAGGAAGAGAAACTCCAGGTCATGAAGGGTCGCGCACTCAAAACCAAGTCGGTCTTGAACAGCGGCAAATATGATTCTGCCTGGAGCTACTATCCGTTCAACTCCGGCTACTTCATGTGCCTGAAACTGAAAACGGTGGAGGCCGAAAAACTGCGCATCCACCTGCTGGACAAGTACGGGGTCGGAGCCATATCCACTACAAAGACCGACTTGCGCATCGCTTTTTCCTGCATTGCCGAGGAAAATATCCAGGAATTGTTCGACATTATCTACCAGGGTGTTCAGGATCTGGCCTGAACCATGGTTTGATCCGCTGATTTTATGAAACAAAAGAGGCCCACGTTATGTGGGCCTCTTTTGTTCTTTTGAATATAACATCCTATGCTCGCCAAAAGTGAATCTAGACTGAAGCTGAACGCTCTCAAATCTCAGATTGACAACCAAATATTTCACGCTACTATGTACTCCATGTCAGCTGCCGTCATCTTCATGGATGTAAGCTATTTAGAAGTACTTCACGATTTTTCATGTCAAATCGAAGCGGGGGAGCGCGTCCTTATTGTGACAGCCCGTGAGGAAGAAAGCACCGTGTTGACGCGTCTGATGGCGGGCATTTTGACGCCGGAGCAGGGTTCTGTAGTTGTATCCGGCAACTCAACCGGGGAGTCAACCCCGGATAAACTGTTGCAAACAAGAGTTAAGCTGGGAATTGTCCCTTTCAACGGGGGACTGGTTTCTAATTTAAAAATGTGGGAAAATATTTTTCTGCCATACTATTACCATACAGGAAGACCTGAACCAGAAGTTGATGAATTAGCCGCTAGTTATCTTGATAATCTAAATTGTGGTGGCAAACATATGGCATTCCCTGCCCATCTTTCACTTTTTGAGAAAAGGGCGGCGGCATTTACAAGGGCTGCTATAATGCAGCCTGATGTTATGATTTACTGCAACACCCTTGAAAGAATTTCAAAACCTGAGCAGGCTCTCTTTACATCTGTTTTGGAAGGATTCCACACTAAAAAGGAGGACAGAACCTCCATTTATCTATCATCTACGGCTGATCTGTCTGTTCAGACGGATTTTGATGCTGTACTATACATCCATCCACAGAAAAACGGCGGGAAGGCGGCAAAATGATCCGAGAGGAAGACCCGAGATTTAAATATCTTGAGCGCAAAATCGGCTTCTTTATGGCATTTGCCCTCTTGGGAATTGCTGTTGCGCTTGTACTTTATGGAGTTCAGAAGGATTATTTCACCCCCAGCTACACTCTTCGGTTTACAGCAGATCGTGGCACCGGTTTTTCGAAAGGTATGTCGGTGAAACTCTCCGGATTCAGGATAGGGCGCGTTACTTCCATCTCCCTTAATGAGCAGGCCATGGTTGACATCAATGTTGAAGTCGACAAAAAATACCGCACCTGGATTCGTAACGATTCAACCATAAAACTCGTTAAGGAGGGATTGGTCGGTGACAGTATTCTGGATGTTTCAGTCGGCTCATTGGATAGACCGGAATTGAAGGATGGCGAAACTGTTCTGTACGTAAAGACCAAGGGGCTGGATGAAATGGCCCAGGAAATTGCAGACAAGGTCAAACCGGTACTGTTTGAGGTTCGTGACATCATCGGCTATATCAATAACCCTGACGGGGATCTTAAAAGAGCCATCCATAACATTGAAGTTCTGACCCGGAATCTTGACGGAACACGCGATCAAACGGACAAACTGCTGGTTTCCTTAAACGGGAGCCTGGATCGCATATCAAACAAGGCAGTAGCGGTGCTCGATTCAGCCAACCATAAAATTGACGCATTGGATATTTCTCCTGCACTTACAAAAATTAACAGCACGATTGATTCCATAGACAAAAAAATTCCGCCATTACTTGATAAAGCTGATAATACACTCGCAGAGCTTGCAAAACTGTCTCGTGAAACCCGTGTATTGTCGGAATCGGCATTTCCCAAAATACCTGGACTTCTTTCCCAGGCAGAAGACGTGCTTTTTAGTACTGACCGCCTGATAAACGCGATGCAGAATTCGTGGTTATTTGGAAATTCATCACAACCGGTTGGCGGACGCCGATTCATCCGGGGTGACAGCCATGAATAGCAGATATTTATTCAACCGGTTCGGGATACTTTATTATCTGTTGCCGGCTCTGCTGGCTGGCTGTGCCGGAGGTGGCGGACGAATTCCAGTTCGCTCAGAGGCGGGGACAAAAGCTGCGATCCAGCTTGAACGAGGTATCCGGGCCTACGAGAAGGGGGAGATACAACCTGCTGAAACATTCCTTGCCGATTCTCTTAAAATCAGTTCCTCAATTGAGGACAACCCTGCCAGAATTACTGCTCTGGTCAATCTGGCGCGCTTGAACAGATTAAATCTTAAACCGGAATCGGCAACCGTCCATATTGACGAGGCCCTCAAGCTGGCAGGCGGTCAACCTGATCTGATGCCGGAAGCAGCTTACGAAAAAGCATTGATTGAGTTTGCGCAAAACCATACCGGAAAGGCTCTTGCCTGGTCCTTGAAATCATTGTCATACGACAATGGACCACCAAGAGGAAAGCGTTTGAATTTGCTTGCGCGCATCCACCTGGCGGCGGGAGACAGAAATGAAGCCGCTTCCGTCGCAATCATGGCCCGCGAAGAAAACCATCGCTACGAACAGGCGGATGAGGAGTCTAACTCTCTGCGGCTGCTCGGTTCTATGGAGAGGGAAAATGGAAGGTTTATCGAGGCCGAAAAGCTTCTCCTTGAGTCACTTGAGATTGATAAACAAATAGGGGAAAGCAATAAAATTGCCCTTGATCTTGAGGAACTTGCTGCTCTTAAAGGTGATCAGGGGAACCTTAACATGATGATTGAATACCTGGAACGCACTTTCAGTGTCCATATAAACGGTGCGCGGACAGGTAAAGCCGCTTCGACCCAGCTTAAAATGTCCGAAATCTACCGGAAGGCGGGAAATATTGCCCGTGCGGAAAAAGCTTTGCAGAGTGCAGAGCAGCTGATGCGGAAAGAGCCCTCCAATCATAAATCGTCTCCAGAAAGCGCCAGTCCCTCCAAAAGACCGTAATCGCTGACCTTCAGCCAGGTGAATCCGAGAAGATCCATGAAATGCAAAATGATCAGGATTCCGGCGATGATCAGATCTTCTCTTCCCGCTTCAAGACCTGGAATCAAGGTACGTTCCTCCCGGTTCAAAACGATCAAGCGATCATAAACTTCAGCTATCTCAACCCTGCTCATAAGAAGATTATTAACTTTGCGGTAATCATAATCCACCATCTCCATCTTTATGGCAGCCAGTGTGGTAGCTGTACCTGCCGTTGCAATCATAACTGCATCCGGCTTTATACATACACCGGCTGAGATAACAGAAGCGTGCAGATCTCCCAGGATAGCGGCAATACGTTCGCTCATTGCCTCTGGAGTGCCGAAACCCTCGGTAAGCCGTACAACACCGAGCGGCAAGCTGACGTCATACAGGATATTGCCATGTTCGGAAATGGTGATCTCGGTGCTGCCCCCACCGACATCTATAACCACCATGCTGTCATGGATCGCGTTAAGGCCGCTAATGACCCCTTTAAGAGTCAATATCCCCTCCAACTTTCCATCGATAACGGTAAGCCTAATGCCGGTTTCTATGAAAACCCTTTCAACAAAAATGCGGCCATTCACTGCATCCCTCACCGCACTGGTGGCAGAAGCAGTGACCCGCTGAACACCAAACTCTTTCATAATACCGGAAAAGCGTTTCAAACAGCCTAACGCGCGCAGCTGAGCGTTTTCCGAAAGGCCCTGCTCGTCTGTAAAGCCACCGCCGAGACGTACAATTTCACGTTCCACACAGAGTGTCGCAAGATGGCTTGAATCGTAGTCGCCAATAAGTAATCGAGCGGTATTGGTTCCAAGATCAATCGCTGCACACCTCATGCTTAATCGGGTCTCCGTAACTGAGTTCCTATAATATTCCAGCATAATTCGGCTATTCTGATAAAAGACGACGATAATTCCTGAAACAGCATTGTGGCGCGGGGGTGGCAGGAACCGGAGCATATCCTTTCATAATGGGACTGTTTGATTTTTTCAAATTGATTGCGTATGTCGTTCTTGGACTGATGCAACTCGGTACGGTCACCAGATTCTCCGGTTTTCAGAACCCCCTCGGCATCGGCAAGTATATAATTTACCGATTTAGCCATTGCTACCAAATCATTCATTGCTTCCTCAGAAAAAATTATACCTGACTCTTTTCTGGACATAATACATTCAAGAATATCTTCACAAACATCACCAATATGCTCCAATGTTGAAACTACTTGAATAAGACCGGGAATTTCATAATTTATCTCCGGGCTTATAGCACTGTTTGACAGAGCCGCCAGAAACGAGTTAATTTCGGTATTCAGCGAGTCCAGTACCTGTTCATGCTGGCGAACCGTTTCCACCTTGCGTGCATCGAAGTCCGTTACAATTCCTCTGACGTCAGCGTACATGTATGAGACTATCCCGGCCATTCTGATAATCTCTTTACGCGCCTGCTCAATTGCTATTGGCGGAGTGGAAATAATTCGCCTGTCAAGATATCCGGCACACGACTGCATGGCTCCCGACTTTCCGCCGGCCGCTGTCTCCAGAATCAGCAACAACCTGGAAGCCGGCCCCCCTATGGCAAAAAGCAGCAGAGCGGTAATTGAGCCTGAGATCGTAAACCCCCAGGACAATACTGAAATTCTGTCAGTAGCGGCCATCAATGATGCAATTGTATTTGATAGCGCCGAGCCTGCCTGGGCAAATATCAGGAATGGAATAGATGTCAGCAAAGTAACCAGCATAAGGAGTATGGCGACCCGGCGTGCGGTAAACTTCCCACCCACCGAAGCAAGCCCCCCCATTACTGCCATTCCCATCACTCCACCAGATGTCATGGCAAAAGAGAGATGCTGATCAATTGGACGGATATTTTCCAGTGAAGCGATGATCGAAATTGTGGATTGCTCGGATTGTACCAGGAAAGAAACTATCGAACCAAAAAGTGTTGCCATGAAGGTAGAACTGTAAAACATTCCATTTCCAAAATCGTACAGGGGATGATTGCCAATTGGACGGTAGGTCCCTTGAAGAAGGGAGAGTCCCAAAAGAAGCAGACCGATGCCAAGAAGCAGCGTGCCAAGATGAGCCCTGCGTCTTTTTCTGGAGAAGAACTTCAGCAGAACGCCGCAGAGGATCAGCGGGCCGGAAATAAGACTAAACGGGATTACCTGAAGATGGAGCGAGAGGGACGCGCCCAAGAGAACGCCTGAAAGAACACAAATGGCCTGGTAGACACTCAGTATGCCGCCGTTCAATAGTCCAATGGTAAAAATAACGGCAGCACTACCGGAACTGACGGCCAGTGTCATTAAAGTCCCAAACAGTAACGACAAATAGCGGTTTGACGTGACCTGTCTGAATACATTTCTGACGCGATCATCCGCAACCGTACGAATGCCATCGGACAAAAGACGCATACCGAGCAGGAAAAGCCCGATACCGCCCAAAGCGCCTTCTAACAGACTGAAAGGCATCTATAGCGCACTATGCTTCATAATTATAGAAACCTGGTCCGGATCAACCGGATGAATACGTTTACAAAATCATTTCTGCTGCATAAAACGCAAAAAACAACTTCTAACTTGATAATCTGCTCAGCCAAGAACCCGCTCTTTCAGTTCTTTGCCGACTTTGAAAAAAGGGAGTTTCTTTGGACAAACCTTGATTGGTTCACCAGTTTTCGGATTTCTACCCGTATATGTGCCATACTCCTTTATTACAAAACTACCTAATCCGCGGATTTCTATACGGTCTCCACGCACCATCGCATCTGTCATGGATGAGAAAATCAGATTGACTACCTCTTCAGCCCGCTTGATCGGAATATCCTTATTAATGGCCAACTGATCTACCAACTCTGATTTATTCATCTTACCCCCCAGATATCGCCTTATCAGGCTTTATAATATTAATGACCGCATTTGCCAAGAAACTGCTTGAAAACCAGCGCCGCATCACTCTGGCGACCTGTCTTGATCAGAACAGAATGCAATTTTTCTGCAGCAGAAGCTGCATACTGTGTTGTCAACAACCTCGAATACTGGTCAATAGCCTCGTTCATGTTACCGGTCGATTCGAGAATCTCGCCACGCATCAGCATAGCCTGTTCCGTCATCATATTTTCAGCGATCATTGAGTCCAGCAGATGCATGACCTCTTCAAGACGACCACTTTCAATCAGCAACAGAGCAAGATTCAACCTGGCAAGAGAATTAAACTCATTCAGCCGTACGGCTTCACGAAGATGTTGCTCCGCTTCAAGAGCGTTTCCAAGCCGGTGAAGAACCTTACCTCTTTCGCAGTAGTATATATCTCTATTTGAATCTCCAGACCATTCATCCAATAAAGAGAGTGCTTCAGTATGCCTATCCTGGCACGCCGCTACATAAGCGTAGGCAAAATCCTCTCCCAGTCCGGAGTATCGGTGATATTGATCCTCAGGTAACTGGCCTATAAGCAATTCAAAATATTCCAGAGGATGAAGAGATTCGTCAGCATACTGGTTAGCAGCATAATCGTCAACTTGAATATGGGAGCAGGAAGCACAAGATGATGAAGCGGCAGGTTCGGCAGAGTTGCCGCCGGAATCGATCTGCTCTTTCAGAAGTTTATCCGCCAATTCCCTTATGGCAGGATCGTCAGTCAACGTTTTTACCAGTTCAAGGTGATCGATGGCTTTCTCTGAATCACCTCTGCCGAATGCAAACTCCGCCTCGCTCAGGTTTAGTTCAGCCAGCTTTAAATTGGCCCTGTCAATCCGCTCCATAAATACTTTCTTTTGATTGCCGTGGGGCTCATCGTCAAAAGAGCGCTGCAGACCCTCTTCATAGCAGGTTCTTGCATCAAAGAACCGTTCAGAATCGAAAAAACCATCCCCCTTGGCCAATAGATCAACCGGGGATTTTGAAAACAATCTGGAGAAAATTTTCACAAATAACTCCTTATATCTCAAGTTTTGACAAGCAAAGTGACACTCTCCAGATGATAAGTCTGGGGAAACATATCAACCGGAACAGATTCCGCAACGCGATAACCGTAACCGGCCAGAAGCCCGCAATCCCTGGCAAGTGTGCTGGGGTCGCATGAAACATAGATGATCCTGCCTGGGTTAAGGCGGGCGATATCCGGAGCGGCATCTCCGGCGCCGGTTCGGGGCGGATCTAGGAGAATAACGTCAAAAGCCCGGCCATCCCTGATGAGTCGTCTTAGCCCGCTATTCACATTATCACAGATAAATTCTGCGTTAGGGACATCATTAACAGATCGATTGAGCTCTGCCGAAATAATTGAATCTTCAGAGCCCTCAATACCAACCACCGAGGCAACGTCGGCGGCAAGAGGAATGGAAAAGTTCCCGTTACCGCAATAAAGATCCAGCAGATTTTCAGTGCTTGTGAAGTTCCCAAGCTGCCTGATTATTGACAGCAGGGCGATGTTCTGGCTTTGATTCACCTGGGCAAAGCCGCCAGGTCCGTAATTTAGCAAAGAAGGCTTGTTATCCGGAGTCCGGCCAGGCATTTCATAACTGATCTCGCCGCCACCCCACAGTTGCTTTAAGGCCGGCTTCTGACCGGTCTGGAGAAAAAGTCCTGTGCAATGTAAAAGATCATTAGAGCGGTCAATCAGAAAAGAGCTGATCTTCGAGATATCCGGTCCGATGTACTGAACAACCGCGATCACTCCACGCCTGCCGGCGTCGATACTGATTTGCCTAATCGCCTCCAATTCAGAAAAATCCGGCAGAACGGTCCTAAAACAATTCAGCAGTTCATTTATTTGCGGGAGCGCAACGGGGCATCCTTGAGCGGCATTCTCAACGGTGTGCGAAGCATGCCTGAAAAAGCCGATCTGTAGCTCGCCATCTTGAACAGAGAGTTTGAACTGAACCCGGCTGCGGTATCCGTAGGATGCGGGGGCGGCAACTACCTCCCTGATCAGGTCGCCTCCAATCCGAGCCCCGCGCCATAAAGTGTCGGCAAAGATCTGACGTTTCTCTGCAAGTTGGACCGGATAACTGATATGCTGCCAGCTGCAGCCGCCGCATGAACCGAAGATCTGACATTCCGGCGCTGTTCGCGACGGTGAAGGTGAAACAAGCTCAATAATTTCAGCAGTACAATATGATTTTTTCTGAGTCGTGATGTTGAGCCGCACTTCGTCACCCGGACAACTGAACGGCACAAAGCAGACTTTGCCATCGATCCGGCATACTCCGTTACCGCCAAATGCAAGCCTATCGATAAAGGCAACGGGCGATGACACGTTAAACACCCGAAAAACGCTGATTGACAGGCTTATTGATACACTTCTGGTAGGCGGTTCTAACGAAACGCCCCGCAAAACCGGGCACGGAAAGATAAGCAAGGGCGGTCTCGTAAAACGCATCAACCAGTTGGCTGCGAACAGCTATTTTTTCATCCTCCGGCACAGCCATTTTTTCGAGAATACGCTCAAAACGGACAGACTCCCCCATCCGCTTTCCGGCATCTTCGAATTCTGCCTTGCTGTCAAAATAATCCTCAACAAGCGGCAGGTCGCAATACGCCAGAACCTTTACATGATAATAACCTCCAAAATAGTGCAGAGTCTCATCGCATAAAGTAATATGAATAAACTCGTTAAGTTTGATAGTTGAAAATATACCCGGAGTATTCAGCACTCTTATTCCTCAATATTCCGGATAAGTTCGAGCAATCCTTCGACCACCAGCTCTTCAATACGGGCGCCCTTTGCAGCAGAGGCCTTGCCTGGGTCACCCCAGACCCCTCCCGGCCAACAGCGTCGTTTATCCCGGACAAGAATGCCGGCGGGAAAGTTCGGATACTCGGCAGACGCGCTTCCCTTGACCAGGCCGGGGTGGGAGTGCATGATTCTGGATGTTTCAATTTCGCCGGCATGGCAATCACCCGGAGTTTCGATCAGCCCCTTCCCCAAATCACGCGCCAGCAGAAATTCAGTCACCACTGCAACAGAAATATCATCATAACATGACAACAATTCCTCTCCGGCTTCCTGCAGAGCCATACAGTGAGCGCCTCCTGCATGGCCGCTTACAGCAATAAACGTATGAAGTCCATCTTCCCGCAGTGATTTTACAATATCCTTGAATAGCGACTTGAGCGTAGTCGTAGAGATGGATATCGTACCGGGATGGCATGAGGTTGACCTGCAATTACCGTAGTGTACCGGAGGAGCGACAAAAAGAGGGCGTAGCCTGGCCGCTTTCATACATACCTGATACGCCTCAAAGGTATCTGTGGAAAGCGGCAGATGGGGCCCATGCTGTTCAACAGAGCCGAACGGAATCAGGACAATTCGCGTTTTAAGGAGTCCCGCTTCAAACTCCGGCATTGTCATCTCTTCAATAATCATAAGAGCCTCAACAGTTTATGCATCTGCGGAATAACACGAACGTCGGAAACTCTGGACGACGCAATTTCCTGAAGACGGAGGAGCTGTCCGGTTGATATCCCTATCCGGCCATCCGGCAATGTCAACGGCTGCAGGAAGAGCGGAATTGACCTGTCAACCAGAGCAATAATATCGCACACCTTGTTAATTTCTGCGGAATCGGTCGACTCCCCCACAACAATCTTTACCGAAACATCACTGGCGACCGCCTGTTTCAGAAACAGCTGATGCGACTCCCATAATTGCAAGCCACATCCCGATGTCGAAGGGAGCTTCATATCCATGCTGATGAAATCAACCTGATCGATTACAGTCGTCAAGGCGATATTCAGAGTCCCGTTGGTTTCCAAGTGGATGGGAATGAATTTTCGAATCTCAGGAAACCACTCCGCCAGGGAATCAGCTTCCAGCAGCGGTTCTCCACCGGTAAAACTGATTGAGTGATGCGCTCCGGGCAACCGGGATTGCCAGTCGTCAATAACGGCAATTATCTTCTGAAGGTTTAGCGGCTGGGGTAAATCGGTAAAATGACCTGAACCGGGCCTGGATTCGAGCCTGCAGGTATCGGATTTATTAAACTCCGTGTCGCAATATCGGCAATCCAGATTACATTCCGTCAGCCGGACAAAAATCTGTCTGCGGCCGGCAAGCATCCCCTCTCCCTGAATAGATGAAAAAACTTCGCTGACGTAGAGCGATTTACTCATAATAACAGGCTGAAGCGTTGTCAGATTCCCAGACCGTGATGGAAGCCAGCTTGATGTTGTCGTTGTCTATCCGCTCTGATATGCGTTGGTACAAATATCTGGCGATATGCTCCGAGGATGGAGAAACTTCTCTAAAAGCCGGGTTGTCGTTAAGATATTTATGATCAAACTCATTGATAATGGCGCCGGCTTCCCTTTTCAAAACTTTGAAATCTATTCCCAGACCTGCCTGGTCCAGATCTCTGGCAGTGACCGAAACATCAACTTTCCAGTTGTGCCCATGAAGATTCTCGCAATCCCCCTGATAATTGATTAAATTATGCGCTGCGGCAAAGCTGGTTCTTATTGTCAAATTATACATGAGTTCCGCTCCTCTGGCTTGAATGCGATAATACTACACAAAAAAATGGGCAACCACAAGGGTTGCCCATAGATACGAATAAAAATTGCAGCTATTCCTATTTCTGCGACACTTCCAGTGCCTGTTCAATATCCGCAATTATATCATCGATGAATTCAATCCCGACTGAAAGTCTTATAAAATCCGCCGTCACGCCGGACGACACCTGCTCCTCGGATGTAAGCTGCTGATGAGTGGTTGAAGCGGGGTGGATGACCAGAGACTTGGCATCACCAATATTTGCGAGGTGCGAAAGCAGCTTTACGTTGTCTATGAATCTTTTGCCTGCTTCCATCCCCCCCTTGATACCAAAGCCGATTATCGCTCCCTCCCCTTTAGGAAGATATCTAAGCGCCCTGTCATGGTCCTTGTGGCTGGAGAGCCCTGGATAATTGACCCAGGAAACCAACGGATGAGCTTCGAGCCACTTTGCAACGGCACGGGCGTTTTCAACATGACGCGCCATCCGGACATGCAGAGTTTCCAGGCCAAGGATAATCTGGTGCGAGTTGAAAGGAGATATACAGGCGCCCATATCGCGAAGAAGCGACACCCTCATCTTGATAATATAAGAGATATTTCCCAAAGCCTCCCAGTATCTTAGGCCATGATAAGATGGGTCCGGCTCGGTCAGCTCAGGGAATTTGCCGTTATTCCAGGGAAATTTACCGCCGTCAACAACCGCGCCGCCAATACTGGTGCCATGTCCTCCGATAAACTTTGTCAGCGAATAAACGACAATATCGGCACCATGATCCAGCGGCTTGAACAGGAATGGCGTGGTAACCGTGTTGTCGACGACATAAGGGAGGCCGGCCTTATGGGCCACTTCTGCAATCGCCTCAAAATCGTCTACATTATTCTTCGGATTGCCTACAGACTCGCTGTAAACCAGTCTTGTATTTCCGTCAATCGCTTTACGGACGTTTTCCGGATCGGAGGTATCGACAAACTTAACCGTAATGCCGAGTCTGGGCAGGGTATAATGGAACAGATTATAGGTGCCTCCGTAGAGGTAGTTTGTTGAAATTATGTTGTCGCCAACCTTGGCGATGTTAAGCACAGCATATGTTATCGCGGCCTGACCCGAAGCGACTACCAACGCAGCAACACCGCCGTCCAGAGCCGCAAGACGCTGTTCAAGAACGTCGGTAGTTGGATTCATGAGTCTGGTATAAATGTTGCCAAATTCCTTGAGGCCAAAAAGATTGGCCGCATGCTCAGAGCTTTTGAATACATATGAAGTGGTTTGATAGAGCGGTACCGCTCGCGAGAGTGTGGTTGGGTCCGGTGTCTGCCCTGCATGAAGTGTCAGAGTTTCGAGTGATTGAATTCTGTCCGGCATAAAGCCCCCTAAAATGGTAGTTATGCAGCGATCGGAGCGTATAGTTCTCAAGCAATCAAGTCAAGTTTATTTTGCTTCTCTCTTGCCAAATCAGATCTCACCCGATCGCCACACGATTACGCCCCTCATGCTTTGCACGATAGAGCGCTTCATCCGCCCGCCGGATCAGGTCGTCCTCCAACTCCCCGTCCCGCAATTGAGCAACGCCAAAACTGGCTGTCATGGGAAGTGGAGAGGCGCTGCTGGGGTTATGCTCAAATGCGGCCCGTATGCGTTCGGCCAAAGCGGCTGCGGCTTCGCAGGCTGTGTGAGTCAGCATAATTATGAACTCCTCGCCTCCCCATCGAACTGCAAGATCCTCCGTCCTGACCATTTCCTGCATCAGATTTGCGAACTCTTTTAGCACCAGGTCTCCCGTTCTGTGGCCATAGGTGTCGTTGACAGCTTTAAAATGATCAAGGTCGATGCTGATCAATGAGAGAGGGTGGTCATGACGACGGGCAGCGCTCAACGCCAGGGCAAAAAATTCGTTAAAGGAACGTCTGTTGTGAAGTCCGGTCAGGTCATCTGTTCTGGCCAGTCGCGAGATTGTTTCACTGGCTGTTTCCAGTTTGTGCAGCTTGTCCGCCAACGCTTGATGAAGAGCAGTCACCCGGCGCCCGACTGCTAACCTCGCCCTCAGTTCATTTAAGTTGAAAGGTTTGCCGACAAAATCATCGGCGCCTGCGTCAAGCGCCTTGACTGCGTCATTTTCGCTATTGGCGGAAGTCGTGATAATTATGTAATGCGAGTTGCCATCTTCTTTTACCCGAAGCCTCCGGACAATTTCAGGCCCTTCGACCTCCGGCATCATCCAGTCCAGAATAACAAGCAACGGCTTACGAGCTTCATTTAAAACCCGCCAGGCCTCATCACCGTCACTAACTGATGTGACGGTATACCCCCACTTGCCGAGCAGTGACTGCAGCATCATGCGGGTAGGGGCATCATCTTCGGCAATCAGAACGTTCATCCGGGAGTATCCTTCCCCTCATCACTCATTTCAAGCGCCTCGGCAACCGCCTTGTATAGCTCCTGGCGGAGATATGGTTTTTTGAGAAAACCTTTTGCTCCGAGTTTTTCAAGTTCATCAGCCGCCCCATCCCGATGGAAGCCGGACGATATCAAAACCAGGATATCAGGGTACTCCTTCTTAAGCCGCTCAAGGGTCTCTTTGCCGCCTAATACGGGCATTACCAGATCCAGAATCACGAGAGATATATTTTCCCTCTCCCTTGCGTACAAGGCCAGCGCCTGTTCACCATCTTCGGCCAGATACACCCGATAACCAAGATCTTCCAGAAGTTCCTGTCCGACAAAACGGATTATCTGTTCGTCATCCACTAACAAAATTCCGCCTGAACCGCGAACTATATCCTCAGTTGACTCGATCTCCGGTTTATTCTGGAATGAGAGTGGAAAATATAATTTAAAGATAGTTCCGATGCCAGGTTCGCTCTGAACAGTTATGCAACCATGGTGATCTGTAGTGATGCCGTAAACTGCCGCCAACCCTAACCCCGTTCCCTTGCCGACGTCTTTTGTCGTAAAAAATGGCTCGAATATCCGTTGAAGTACATCTTTCTTCATCCCTACGCCGGTATCGGATATCGATATCTCGATATATGGACCGGGAGTTATGTCAAAGGGTGTAGAGCCGCAGAACTCGGCATCCAGCAGAACATTGACGGTAGCAAACGTGATTACTCCCCCCTCCGGCATCGCGTCACGGGCGTTGACACCCAGGTTCAGCAGGGCATTCTGCAGTAGTGTCGGATCACCTGTTACAGTGCTGTTTTTTGCAGTGAGTTTGGTCTTCAGGGCAATCCTCTTGTCAATCGTTCGCTCCAGCAGCGAAATAACCTCATTGATCGTAGTATCGATAAGGACATGTACATCATTTTTCTTTCCTTTGCGGGAAAAGGCCAGCAACTTACCGGTCAGTTCAGCCGAACGGCTGGCGGCCTTTTCAATGTTGCCCAGCAGTCTCATCGCGGCAGAATTATCAATAACAAAGCGTGACATAAGCTCGGCAGAACCCAAAATGGCGGTCAGCATATTGTTGAAATCGTGAGCTATGCCGCCTGCCAGCTGACCGATAACATCCATCTTCTGTGTCTGCCGGATCTGATCCTCCATCCGCTTCTGCTCGGTGACATCCATAAAAACGATTAAAAGACAGTTCTCGTCCTTGTAATCCAGCAGTTTGATGTACAAAAGGACATTCCGAATTATTCCCTGAAAGGTTCTGATCTCTGTGCCGAATCCGGATACCCCCTCCCGTTCCGACAGCAAATTCATAAAACTTTCCAGATCATCGGCATCCGACCAGAGACCTATATCAACGCCTCTCCTGCCGATAACATCTTTGTCCGTATAACCGAAGTCATTGCTGAAGGTAAGGTTGATCTCACGAATTATTCCATCGGGAAAGGAAGAGACGATGATTGCCAGAGGCGAGACATCAAACAGGGTCTGGAGGCTGGCATTCGATTCGTTCAATAGCCTCTGGGTCGTCTCATATTCCCCTATCTGCACGCGCAGCATCTCTTCGGTCGCCAGCAGCTGGTCGCGTGTCTCCATGGACTCTAAGACCTGTCTGCGCAAAAGTTCCTCAGTGGTTTTAAGCTCATTGTTCCAATACTGAAGGCGTTCATTGCTTGTTTTAAGTTCTGCGGCCGACTCGCTTAATTCTGCTGTTCTAAGCAATACAAGCTCTTCAAGATGGTTTTTATGCAGCTCGATCTCACGGCGCTGGCGGTACAACTCGGCAAATATTCTGACCTTGCTCTGCAGAAAGAGCGGCTCTATCGGTTTTGCGAGATAATCTACCGCTCCGGCGTCATATCCTTTGAACTGAAACTGGAGATCCCTCATACCGGCGGTGACGAATATGATCGGAATATGTCTGGTCTTTGGATTGGCGCGCATCAGCTCGGCTGTCTCGAAACCGTCCATCTCCGGCATCTGGACATCCAGGAGCACCAGGGCGAAGTCCCGCTTTAGCGTCAATTGCAGAGCCTGATTGCCGGACGTTGCCTTGACAAGTTCATATCCCTGGTTAGAGAGGAGCTCTTCCAACGACAGAAGGTTTTCCGGACGGTCATCCACCAGCAGAATAGATATGGCCGAGTTCTGAAAATTGAGGTTCATGGTTTCCCCGATACAAGCCTCGTTAGTAGATGAGAAATTTCGTTCAATCGTACTACATGATCGGCTTTCAACAACTGTAGCGCGCTTCTTGGCATGGAATCCATCTCGGCGTCCTCAGGGTCCTGGACTATCGTCAAACCGCCAAAATTCGAAATTTTCAAGAGGCCCCTGCTGCCGTCTGATCCGGCCCCGGTCAAAATGACACCAATCAGCTCCGTGCGGTATGCCTCTGCAGCCGATTCGAAAAGCACATCAACCGAAGGGCGGGCAAAGTTAACCGGAGGATCGATGGAGAACGACAGATTACCGCTCCGCTCCACCAGAAGATGATAATTGGCCGGAGCCAGATAGACAGTTCCGGCAGTGGCCGTTTCCTGCTCGTCAGCCTCTTTCACACGGATGGCGCAGTACGTGTCGAGCAGCACCGCCAGTCCATCATCGGAATCGGGAGTAATGTGTGTAACGACCATAATCGGGACAGGGAAGTCAACTGGAAGCGCCCCCAGCAACAGCTTTAGCGCAGAAACCCCTCCACTCGAAACACCGATCACAACCGCCTTGAAACGTCTGACCCTGTTTTTACGCATACCGTTTCCGATAGATCTGCATCCGTGGCAATATTGATTCGTAACGGTCTGAGATTTTTCGTTGATACAGGCTCTCCTTCGTGCCGAGACAGAGAAAACCACCCGGCACAAGACTGCTGTCAAAGAGTCCCAACACCCTCTCCTTAAGAGGTTGCTTGAAATATATCATTACATTGCGACATAGAATCAGGTTCATTTCACCGAAATCGGCATCAACGGCCAGATTGTGAGCCGCAAAGACAATATTTTCCCGAAGCGAGGCGTCAAAGATCGCATGGTCGTATCTGGCTGTGTAGTAATCCGAAAATGAGCCTGTTCCACCAGCCAACTGATAGTTTCTGGTATAATGCTGCATCTCCTGTAGCTGATAGATCCCCTCTTGAGCCTTACGGAGCACCTCTTCGTTGATATCGGTGGCATAGATACGGAAGCGCCCTTTCAACCCCTCTTCATTTAAAAGTATAGCCATTGAATACGCCTCTTCGCCTGTAGCGCATCCGGCATGCCATATCTTCACAAAGGGGTAGGTCTTCAGATGAGGCGCCACATGATCCCTGACGGCCTTGAAAAAGGTCGGATCGCGGAACATCTCGGAGACATTGACAGTGATCCCCCGCAGCAGAGAGTCGAACAATGTTCGATCCCGCAGGAGCTGAGACTGGGCAAGCGATATCGTGGCAAATCCTGAACCTGATAACCACTGGATCAGCCGGCGATTGAGGGACGCCTCCGCATACTCCCTGAAGTCGTAGCCGTAGACCTGGGCGACTCCTTCCATCAGGAGCTTTATTTCAAGAGCCGTCAGTTCATCGTCAGTCATTCATATCTGCCTGATTCTGCTGGGTTGAGGAATAGAGCCAGACCCGTAGCAGCGAAAAGAGCTTTTCCATATCAACAGGTTTGGAAATATAGTCGCTCGCGCCGGCCTTGAGACATTCTTCACGGTCCCCCTTCATCGCCTTGGCCGTCAGTGCAATGATCGGAAGATCGTAAAAACGGGGATCCTTCCTTATAATTCTCATCGCCTCATAGCCGTCCATTTCAGGCATCATGATATCCATTAGAACCAGGTCGGTATCAGCAAACTCGTCCAAACGTTTCAGCGCCTCACGACCGTTCTCCGCCTCAAGAATTATGATCTCCTTTTCCGCCAGAGCGCTCGAGAGAGAGAATATATTGCGCATATCGTCATCAACAATCAGGATCTTTTTCCCCGCAAGCATCGCCTCCTTGTCAAGAGCAGAGCGAATCATGCGCTGTTTGCCGGGATCAAGAGAGGTTTCCACCATGTGGAGGAAGAGCGTTACTTCATTCAGCAACCGTTCCGGACTTTTGGCCCCCTTGATGATGATGCTCTCTGCATAGTTGTGCAGACTTCTCTCATCCTCGTGGGTCAGTTCGCGCCCGGTGTGAATTATCACCGGTACACGATGCTCTGGATTCAGTTTTTTGAGCTCTTCGAGCAGCTCGAACGCACCCATGTCGGCCAATCCCAAATCCAGCACTATGCAGTCGAATTTCTCGGTGGAGAGGAGTTTTACAGCTTCTGAGCCACTACCGGCAACAGCTATAATTACATTTCTGTCTTCAAGGAGAGCAACCATCGCCTTGGCCTGATTCGGGTCGTCTTCAACAATCAGCAGCATTTTCATGGTCTTTTCTATTGCAGACTCCAGAGCGCCGAATACCGCATCCATCTGCTCGCTGTTGACCGGCTTGGTGATGAAGCCGATAGCCCCCATGCTCATCGCCTTCTGACGTTCTTCCATACAGGTGACAAAATGCACCGGTATATGCCTGGTCGCCAGGTTGTCCTTCAGGCTGCGCATGACACCCCAGCCATCGATATGCGGAAGCATCACATCCAGAATGATAGCGCTTGGCCGATAACGCTCAGCCATGGCTATGCCGCTCTCCCCGTCGCCTGCGACCAGTGCAAAAAATCCGCGACCACGCACCAGTTTGGCGAGTATCCCGGCGAATGTAAGATCATCCTCGATAATAAGAATGCTTTTCCCCCCATTCTGCGTCATCTCTCGATCATCAGGAAGCGGCGTTGGGAGCGGGTCAAGTGTTTTGACGGCTGAAGCCGCCGGTTCTTTTGCTATCGGAGCGGCAGGAACTATAGTAGGAGCAACCGGAGTGATCTGACTTGCCTTTTTGACCGGAAGATACAGAATGAAGGTGCTCCCTTTGCCCAGCTCGCTGGTCAAAGCGATTTCGCCACCCATGGAATGAGCAAGCTGACGCGAGATGGAGAGCCCAAGGCCGGTGCCGCCGAAGGTCCTGCTGGTACTGCCGTCAGCCTGTTGGAATGCGTTAAAGATGCATGACATTTTGTCAGAATGGATGCCGATGCCGGAATCTGTGACGGAAAAGGCAACCGATGCAGTATCAAGCGGACTTTCCTCAATAAGCGGGGTATAGGCGCGCAGAGAAACGGATCCCCTGCTGGTGAATTTGCAGGCGTTTGAAAGGAGGTTATTAAGGATCTGAAGCGTTCTCTGGGCATCAACGTTTATGGTTTCAGGAGCTGATTCATCAAGGGTTACGGTGAAACCGATCCCCCTCTCTCCGGCAACCGGATTGAAGATCGGTTCCAACTGAGCACGAATTTCCGAGAGTGCAATATCTTCATAGTGTAATTCCAGACGTCCCGATTCAATCTTCGATAGATCCAGAATATCGTTGATCAGGTTAAGCAGATCCCTGCCGGCTCCGTTTATGGTTGCTGCGAACTCCAGCTGCTTGTCAGTCAGGTTCCCTTCACGATTGTCCTTTAGCAGGCTGGAGAGGATCATCAGGCTGTTCAGAGGGGTGCGAAGCTCATGCGACATATTTGCCAGAAATTCAGATTTATAGGTGCTGACACGCTCCAATTCATCTACCTTGCGTTGAATCTCGCGGCTTGCCTCCTCCACCTCCAGGTTTTTGGCAAGGAGCTGTTCGCGCTTCTGTTTAAGCATCTGGGCCCGCTCTTCAAGTTCTTCATTGCTCTGCTGCAGCTCTTCCTGCTGGGCACGCAGCTCTTCCGCCTGGGTTTGGGTCTGCTCCAGGAGTTCGTTGACCAGTTGTCGCGACTTGTTGACGCTGAGCCCGGTGGCAAGCGCCTCCATGATCTGATTCAGAAACTTTAAATTATACGCTCCAAATTTGGTAAAAGAGCCTATTTCCAGAAGACCGGTTAGAGTACCGTTGTGCAGAAGAGGGAGGGCAACTATATATGCCGGATCGGACTCTCCCAAACCTGAACTGATCCGGAGATAATCGGGCGGGGCCCCATTCAGACAGATCATCCTCCGTTCAAGCGCCGCCTGTCCGGCCACTCCTTCACCAAGCGCAATCCGGTCAATCTGCCGTTTTTGTTTCGTTAAAGCATAACTGCCGGAAATCCGGAGCAGAGACTCCCTCTCATCAAAGGTGTACAGTACGCCGACAGCTGCGCCAAGATATTCTGTCAAAAATGTGATCGCCTGCTCCGAAAGTTCTGCGGTTGACTTCTCTCCCCGCAGGATATCGTTGAGTTCGTTCTGGCCGTTTTTGAACCATTCGTGCCGCAAATCATGCTCGTGGTTATGGCGAAGAGCGGTGGTCATTTCGGCAAAAGCCTGATCCAGCAAATACTGCACCTCGCTCGTCTCTATAATCGCTTTGAGCAGCATCCCGGTTTCATCACTGCCTATCTGGTTCGCCTCGATCTTCAATGGTTCGGTGATGCTCACCTCTCTGCTCAGATCACCCGCAGCAATTGCAGTTACAAGTAGCGCCTTTTCTTTGCTGCTCTCCTGTTCTGAGCGTACGGCCTGAAGAACAATCCGAAGCGGCTTGACAATACTGCGGGTAATCAGAATTGCCATGATTGCCGCCAGGAGCGACAAGCCAAAGGCCAAAGCCAGCAAGATATTGCCTGTCTGATTGACGGTTTCGGAATTCTTGAGCGATATCTTTTCGGCGTTTTTAACAAGATAATTCTGCAAATTTTCAAT
Source organism: Desulfuromonadaceae bacterium (assembly GCA_028712665.1). GTDB lineage: Bacteria > Desulfobacterota > Desulfuromonadia > Geobacterales > Pseudopelobacteraceae > JACRCG01. The sequence continues at coordinate 32,705 of JAQTRC010000001.1, read as the reverse complement.
AGCTTCAATCTCGGCATGTTCTGCATCGGAAAAGACTTCCGATTCAATATACGATATCGACTCTTTATCACTGTTTACCCTTGAAAGCTGAACAATCCGTTTGATATGGGGGGTGAAACTATTGCGAGTCTGCAGTAACTTTGCAAACAATTTTTTTGACTCGGCATCCGGCAGCTCAGTTTGAAGGTTATTACAGTCGTCGTCAATTATCGCGCGGAACTTTGCAATCCGTCCCTCATAATATTTGATCTGTTTCTGTTCACTGGCAAGGATTAACTCGTGAATATTTACCCGCAGACGCTGAAAATCAGCCGCAATCTTACCGATATGCTCCATCGGCTTGACCCCTTTATTATAAAGCAGTTCATCGGCTATTCTGAGGGCATTGATCTGGAAAAAGCCGAAGATACCGATTGTAAGCCCGATAAAGACAACAGAGGCAAAGCCAAAGGTCAGCTTGTCTACTATTTTCAGGTTGGCAAAGATATTCACGTATGTTCTTCTCCTTTTCAGGAAAGATTTATTCGAGGTATAAATGGGAAGAGAGAAAGGGCAAAATGTAAAACATCTCCCTTCTTCCCCCTTTTCTTTCAGTTCCTAATGGCAGTTCTCCCTGGAATATGCAATTAATCGTTCAATCGCATGATTGATTTTTGCCATAACATGTTCGGTATCGTTCCGGGCATAATATGCTTCTATCTCTTCACGGAGGAGGTGCACATTAATCGACTGTTCTCCTACAGATAACCTCAGGGTGTGCATTTCCCTCTCCGGATCTATCTCTCCTTTGTCAAAATACGCGGTCGTCAGCCCAACGCCACCCTTCTCCGCAACTTCGTGAACAAGATCGATCAACTTTTGGCTGCCATTAGTAAATTGCAACTCTTTCCGTATCAGATTATCAAGCAGGTCGAACGATCTGGTTCCGGTTTCGGTAAATTCCAGAGCAGCCATCTCGGTTTCGAAGCGGACTATCCGGGCATCATACTCCTGATATCTCTGTTTTTTATCTTCCTTATCCAGCATCAGGATGCAATTGTCACCGGCAAGAATCAAGCCGTCCGGCGCCTTTTTCAGGCTCACCAATGCGCCCTTTTCCGAAATATTTTCAAGACGACAATTGTACCTGGCCTTATTATGGTGTAACCAGCCGGTGCCTAAATAATTGACCCGCAAAAATCGTCTGTTTTCTTTCATCACCAATCTCCTTCCGGGTATCATCACTTCCTGCATTATATCACTTATACAAAACTATTATGCAGATGCAATATTATTGTTATTGCAGGTTGCCGGACCGCTCCATCATCCTGACCATCACTTCCCGCAGCTCAATCGGGTTATAAGGTTTACTCATAAATCCGGCATGCCTGTCATTTTTGATGATCTCTGACACCTCTCCTTCACTGTAACCGCTGCAGATGATAATCGGAATGGCCGACGCGATATTACGCAGTTTGTTGTATGTTTCGATACCTCCCATAACAGGCATGATCAGATCGAGCAATATCGCGTCGATCTCGCTGCTCTGCTCGCCATAGATTTCAAGCGCTTCGCTCCCATTTGTTGCGACAATGACAGAAAATCCAAGCGCCTCCAGCAGTGCCGTCCCTATGTTACGAAGTGTCTGCTCATCATCCACCAGCAAAATTTTGCCGCCTCCCTTAACAGATGTTGCTGATTCGCTTGAACGGTTTACTGCATAATCGGATGCTCCGGACATCGGGAAAAAGACCTTGAAGGTCGTGCCGGCTCCCAACGTGCTGCTCATCTGCAATGCGGCTTCATGTGACTTGATAATTCCGTGAATAGCCGACATGCCGAGCCCGCGGCCGGTAAATTTGGTGGTGAAGAACGGCTCAAAGATCCGTTTCTGTGTCTCCTCATCCATGCCGCAACCGGTATCGGAAACTTCAAGACAGGCATAACTGCCGGGATTGATAATTGTTCCAAAGGTATCTGTAAATATCTGTTCGGGAAGAATAAGCGCTTTTGCTAAAGCAACCTTGACTCTGCCGTTGACTTCACCGATCGCTTCCGCCGCATTGATGATGAGATTCATGACGATCTGCTGAATTTGGCCGTTGTCACCCCTGATTATCGGGATGTCGTGCAGCAAGTCAAGCTCGATGGTCACGTTTTTCTTGAGCGTCGATTGCAACATCTTCACGACTTCTTCAACCAGCATCCGCAGACTGATCAATGTCTGCTCGGATTCGCTCCTGCCGGCATATGTCAGCATCTGCCGGCAGAGGTCCGCGGCCCGGTTGGCGGCATTTTCGACATGCTGAAACGATACTTTGAATTCCTGTTCGGAATTCATATCCTGCCTGGCCATGTAACAGTGCCCCAAAATCACCGTCAGGATGTTGTTGAAGTCATGGGCAATGCCGCCGGCAAGTACGCCGAGGCTCTCCAGCTTCTGGGCATGATGAAACTGTTGTTCAAGCTGGATACGCTCTTCTTCGGCCAGTTTTCGTTCGGAGATATCGCGATGAAAGCACTGTATATAGGAGTCACCACCGGAATAAATCATGCTGGCAGAGACTTCAAGCGGGAAAACATGACCTTCCTTGTGGTAGTGTTCGACCTCGAAGGCCAGTGTTTCCCCGGATAAAAGGCGTCGAACCCGCTCCGGAGCCAAACTGGAAGTTTCAACTGTATCCAGATCCCACAGGTTCATCTGCTGCATTTCCTCTGCGCTGTAGCCATGCATACGGGCAAATGAATCGTTAACCTCGATCAGTTTGCCTTCGGTAGACATGATAAAAATCCCGTCACTCGCCCTGGTGAACAGGGCCCGGTATCGTTCTTCGGTTTCCTGCAACTCATCAACGGTCTGTTTAAGTTCGGTTATGTCGCGGATAATCTCGATCGCACCGATTATGTTGCCGGACTGATCGTGCAGTGGCGAGGCTTTGGCAAAAACCCAAGCGCCTTTATTGTTGTGGAGGGCATGGCAAAAGACTTCCGACATGAGGGTATCACCGGCACGGGTTATGTTGGGATACCTGGCGGCAATCTCCTCCCGTTCCGTAAAGAGCAAATCAATCAACTGCGGCCGCGCTTCTCCATAAAACGGGACTGCGTAAGCATACTCACCCTTGCCGATCATTTCTGCAGCGTTAACTCCCGTCATATCCTCAATGGCCCGGTTCCATATGATTACACGCTTTTCCTTATCGATTGCGAAAGTGGCATCCGGCAAAAATTCAATGATATCCGTCAGTTGTCTCTGGTTTGTCCGGAGCGACGCTTCGTTCCGATGCAGCTTGTTCCGTTCATCTTGCAACAGTGTCATTACATGAGTAAATCTTCGCGTTCCGAACCAGATAAATCCCATGCCAAGCAGCCAGGTAACTGTATGGACAAATGCTTCATGCTGCATTTCGCTCTTCATAGCCTTATTAATATGATCCAGGGAAAGCGTCAGACTGATCCCTCCACGGACGTCCCCCTCTTTATACCCCTGAGCGGCATGGCATTCGAGACAGGACTTTTCAGTCACGAGCGGCCGCATGAAACGAAGGTGCGGTTCTCCATGTACCAGTATCGGCTCAACTTCTTCCTTTTTACCTTGCTCGAACGCTTTCAAAGCCTTCATCTCCCAGGCGTCGGGTGCATTCTCCGGCCGGATCGGGTTCAGACTGGTGATATGCCCTTTGGGAATCCCAGCCTGTTTTGGAGCCAGTTCGAAAAGCTGGCGGGATATCAAGGCAGTGGGGACAAGAGTGAGACGTCTTCCTGAAGGGGTGGTAATGTCTCTTTCAGGAACATTTGCTAGAAGTGGATTGGAAGGGGTGTCCTCGGTTACAGGCACATAGACTCCGCCATGCCTGGCTGCCCAGCGGTGCAGAAGAATCTCCTCCTCGAAAGCAGCATCCATTGTGCTGTGACCGATTTCATGAACCGCGCGACGGTTATCCAGAATATAGGCAAATAACATCCCGAAAATCAGGATGGTCCACAACATGGCGGTGATAACCATATAACGTCGTATCTTTATTACTTCATCGCTTTTATGCGGAAAACTGTCTGTATCCGATTTCACTCTTCACCTCAAAATGACATTTTCTCTATACAGTGGTGTCCGGTTTGGTCTTTGCATTAAGACTCCCCTCCCTTGCCTAAAGGCACCTACTTCTGGTGACGGACCCAGAGGGCCTAAAGGAGGGGATTGAGGGGTGGGTGAAGCTGCCGTCAGCATCAAATGTGGCAAATTCCCCCAGCCCCTGACCCCCTCCCGCAAGGGGCGGGGGGACTTTTAGGCAACTGCAAATACTAAACCGGACAACGCTGGTTTCTATATTGTGATTGTCTCTCCAGGCCTCAACCGCTTCTGATCCTGCTTGACCGGGGCGACGATTGAAGCTGACAGGAGATAAAAGAACAGCACGATCAGTCCTGAAATAATCAGAAAAGTCGGCAGAATACGGACTGATTCATCTCGCCTTTGAGAGGAGAGCGCAAAACCTAAAGCCGCCAGCACTACGCCGAAGCTCCCTATCGCCGTTGCCCAGAATATGCCCAGGCTATAGATGCGGTTCTCGGCGGAGGATGACAATAAAAACATATCAGAGAGATTGCCGTGATAAAAGCTGACCAGAATTATCAGAATCAAGGCCACCATGACCAGCCGCATGCCGTTTCTGACTGTACGTTTACGCATGGAACTCCCCCTGAAAACAGAGTGTCAATCGCACCATGATATGTCACCAATTCCGGTCCGCAAAACCACCGGCAGATCATCAATGAGACTCACCACGGAACTTACGTCGGTGGTAAGAAGCCCCCCGTCAATCACAAAATCGAGCTGATTCCCGAATGTGTCGTAAATAATGACCGGGTCGCCCACGGGATCTTCACCGGAGAGATTGGCGCTGGTTGTAATGATCGGATTCCCCAGTGCCGTGACAAGATCGAAACAGATTCGATTGTCGGGAATCCTGATGCCGACCGTCTTCTGTCGGGTCAGGAGCAGATCGGGAACCTCACGGGTCGCTTCCAGGACAAAGGTGTAGGGTCCGGGAAGATAGCGTTTGAGGAGTTTGAAAGCGGCGTTCCCAACCCTGGCATAGTGTGAAACCTCTGAAAGCGATGAGCAGATGAACGAGAACGGCTTGGAGCGTTCACGCATCTTCATCTGATATATGCGCTCTATACTCTTTTTGCAGAAGATGGAACAGCCGATCCCATAAGTGGTATCGGTCGGGTACCCGATAATCCCGCCATTTTTCAGGCAGTCGGCAATTCTGCTAATAGTGCGTGGTTGCGGGCGGTCAGGATGAATTTCAATAATCATGATGATGTCCGTTCCGACAACCAGAGCGAAAGCCTCGCAAATTCCTCCAGCGACAGTGTCTCACCACGTCGCCGGCCATCAATATCGCACGACTTAAGCAGCTCGGCGAGATCGGTTTCCCTGGTGCATTCAGCCGATTTCAGACAATTTGCCAATGTTTTTCTACGCATTGAAAAGGCGCTTTTTACTATATTTTTGAAAATATCTTCGTTTCCGACGTCGGCTCGTGGGGATGAAAGAGCCGAAAATGTTAATACCGCCGAGTCGACTTTGGGACTCGGATGGAAACAGCCGGGGGGCACCACAAACTCCCTGCTGATATCAAACCAGAGCCCCAGCAGAACCGTTGTCACTCCATAGGCCGGGGAGTCCGGTGCGGAAGCAAGTCGATCTCCAACCTCTCTCTGGAGCATCAGGGTCATCCGTGATAACCTGTCATGCACCTTGATAAGTCGAAACAGCACTTCGGTCGATATGTTATATGGAAGATTGGCAACTACTTTCCATTTTCTGGAAGTCGCAGAAAGAACGGCTTCCAGATCTACCTTGAGCACATCACCATCGATAACCGTAACCCGCTCATCATCCTTGAAGAGATTCCGGTGCCAGGCTGCCAGGGCATGGTCAAACTCGATCAAAACAACTCTGCCGGCACGCTCTGCCAACTGCCCCGTCAGAGCTCCACGGCCAGGACCGATTTCAAGAACGGCATCATCAGAGTGTATCTCCGCAGCGAGAATAATTTTATCGATGACGTTCCGGTCAACCAGAAAATTCTGACCGAGTGATTTAAGTGGCCGTCTGGATGAACTCAAAGGAATAACTCCTTAATGCTGTCCATATCCCAGGTAGCGGTGACATCCTGCGTCCAGGGGGAGGCAAATCCATTCGAAAGATAATAATCTCCTGGGACGGCAAGCATGGCCGCATTATCTCCGCACAGCGACGGATGAGGGATGGAGAGGCCGATCTGGAGTTTATCGCAGAGTTGGGCCATCCGGCTTCTCAAACCGCTATTACAGGCAACGCCTCCGGCAACAACCAGATGGCGGGCTGATGTCTGCCGGATCGCCGATTCCGTCTTGGATGCAAGGACATCACATACCGCCTGCTGGAATGAGGCGCAGAGGTCGTTGGCATCCTGGCCGGGTATCGTTACAGGGTGTTTGGCAACATGCTGAAGCAGTGCCGTTTTCAGACCGCTGAAACTGAAATTCAGGCTGCCGTCGCGAATTAATGGCCGCGGCAGGCGAACGGCGGCAGGATCGCCGGAACATGCCATTTTGTCTATAAGCGCACCACCCGGATAAGGCATCCCCATGATCTTGGCCGACTTGTCATACGCCTCGCCGGCAGCGTCGTCAATGGTCCTGCCTAGGGTCGTATAGCGGCCGAAACCTTCAACATGATAGAGATGGGTGTGGCCCCCCGACACGACCAGCGCCAGAAATGGAAAAGGTGCCGCCTCTTCCAGAAACGCCGCAAAAATATGACCTTCGATATGATTGACACCGACGAAGGGGATTCTCTTCGCAGCTGCAATCGCTTTGGCAGCCGAAAATCCTACAAGCAGGGCTCCGGACAATCCAGGTCCGCGGGTAACCGCGACCCCTTCAATATCTCCAATGCCAATATCTGCGTTCTCCAGAGCCTGGGTTATCACCGGAGATATCATCTCAAGATGTTTTCGGGAAGCTATTTCCGGAACAACTCCGCCGTATTCGGCATGGATGGCAACCTGAGAGGAAATAACGGAAGATACTATTTCGCGGCCGTCACGCACCACAGCGGCAGCGGTTTCGTCACAGGATGTTTCAATGGAGAGAAGAAGCATGTTTTCTCATTGGTGATTATAATTGATTTTATGGGAGTTATGAGAGTTATGGGAGCATGGGAATTATGGGGAAACAATTGTATATACGCCCCATAACTCCCATAGCGCTTACAGCAGATTCGCCGCAAGCTCCGCCAACTCGGATCTCTCGCCCTTGGTAAGCGTCACATGCGCAGCGATCCGTTCACCTTTGAATTTTTCAACCAGATAGGTTAAACCGTTGCTTGAGGCATCCACGTACGGGTTATCAATCTGATAAGGATCCCCGGTTAATACGATCTTGGTCCCCTCCCCCACCCTGGTTACGATGGTTTTAATCTCGTGAGGTGAAAGGTTCTGGGCTTCATCAACGATCAGATACTGGTTGGGGATCGAGCGCCCCCGTATATACGTGAGTGGTTCAATATCCAGAAGCCCCATCGCCATCAGCTCTTTGTACCCTTTGCTGTGCCGTTTTTCCGATTCATGGCCCGAGATCAGCAGTTCAACATTGTCGAAGATCGGCTGCATCCAGGGAGAGAGCTTTTCTTCAATGTCTCCCGGCAAAAATCCTATGTCTTTGCCCATCGGGAAAACCGGTCGGGAGACCAGGAGGCGATTATATACATTTTCTTCTGCGGTCTTATGCAGGCCGGCCGCAATCGCGAGCAGAGTCTTGCCTGTACCCGCCTTTCCGACCAGCGTCACCAGTTTGATGGTGTCGTCCATCAGGACATCGAGCGCAAATGACTGTTCCCGATTTCGGGGATAAAGACTCCATATCCCCTCTTTCGGGATCTTGCGAACCGGGACTATGCGGGCGTTGGAGGGGTCATTACGGCAGATGGCGGTATGAGACGGATTGACGCTGTCAACGATCATGATAAATTCATTTGGAGCAAGTTCCATCGGCGCGTCAAGCCATCCCTGGCCATAGAAGCGATCAACTGCATCCGGCGGCACCACTATACTGCGAGTCCCTGAATAAAGATCCTGAATGTCTACTTTGTCGGACTCGTAATCTTCGGCCATCATACCAATGGCATCCGCCTTGATACGGAGATTGGTATCTTTAGTCACAAAAATCGCCGGAATATCCTGGAAGCGATCTCTGATACTCTGGGCAACCGCCAGGATTCGATTATCGCCATTGTCTACCCGCAGGTCGACCGGCAGATTTTTGAAATGTTTTTCCGTAAACATCTCAACCCGCAAGGTTCCCCCTTCGGGCATTGGAATACCTGATGCCAGGGACCCCTTTTCACGCATCGAGTCGAGTATTCGCGAGACCATCCGTGCGTTCCGGCCGGTCTCGTTCATATCCTTTTTAAAACGATCCACCTCTTCAATGACTGTAATAGGGATAATTATGTTGTTATCTTCGAATTTAAAAAGGGATTGGGGGTCGTGCAGCAGAACGTTGGTATCCAGGATAAAATTCTTCACGTGTAGCCTTTCGGAATGGATTAGTGAATCGATTCGTAAATATGCAGAAGAGTCAGGAGTTTGAATTCATGAGTCAGAATAATCCGGAAGTTACATCAGAAATTCCATGACAAACAGGAGCGCACTAAAAGAGAACCCTCCGGGAGTGACAAAAACAATATCGCTTTCCTTTTTGAATTCCGGCTCCTCTGTTCTGAATTCTATGTAGTTACGCCGATTCTCTTATTTTATTGACGCATTGTACAACGGCATCGGAAAAAAATGCAATCTCTTCACTCGTGTTGAACCATCCAGGACTGAGTCGTATCGTACCGCCCGGAAACGTGCCAAGTGTGCGGTGGGCCTGCGGAGCGCAGTGCAGTCCGGACCGCACAGCAATATCAAATCCATGATCTAGTTCGGTCGCCAGCAAAGACGCGTCTATACCCGATACTGTGAAAGAGAGCACTGAACCTCTATATTCCTTATCTTTTGGTCCGTAAATCGTCAATCCGGGAATTGAAATCAACCGGAGCTGCGCCTCATTCAGCAGATTCCGCTCATGCTGCAATATTTTATCGATCCCCTTCTCGAGGATAAAGTCAATGCCGGCCTTTAAACCTGCAATGCCAGGGAGATTATGGGTGCCTGTTTCAAAACCGTCCGGCATCGTGAGGGGTTGTTCATCGGAAGTGGAACTCGTTCCGGTCCCCCCTTCAAGAATCGGCTTTAGAGCCACGTGAGGCGCAACATATAAAAAGCCGGTGCCGGGCGGTCCCAAAAGCCCTTTGTGGCCGGGGGCGGCCAACAGATCGATACCGGCGGACATTACATCAATATTCATAAAGCCTGCCGACTGGGCGGCATCGACAAGAAACAGGGCGCCCGCCTCATGACAGAGAGACGCAATCCGGTCGATAGGTTGAATGGCCCCGCAGACGTTTGAAATATGACCGATTGCGATCATGCGCGTATTTTTCCGCATCGCCGAGCGAATGATCTCCGGATCGACGATACCGTCCGGCCCGGTCTGTACGACCGTAACTTCAACACCATCATTCCGGAGCGCATGCAGAGGTCTCAAAAGGGAGTTATGCTCCATTGAAGTCGTGATGACGTGGTCGCCCTTAAGAAGCGCGCCATGAAGCGCCAGATTGAGAGCTCCTGTTGCATTGTGAGTGAAGATGATTCGCGACGAATCCTGGATCGAAAAGAGGCCGGCCAAAGTTTCACGGGTCTGGAACATCATTCTGGCGGCTTCCAGAGAGCGGCGATGCCCCCCTCTTCCAGGGGAAGCGCCGACCTGGCGCATCGCATGGACAACAGCCTGATAAACCGTCTCCGGCTTTGGGAAGGAGGTGGCTGCGTTATCCAGATATATCGACATTTACTATCCTCTGATTCTCTTAAAAACCTGCAGATGATAAAACTGAAGCGGTACTACGGCATCAACGCCGGTTTTCCCGTCAGCCAGGGAAATACCTGTACACTACCTGAGCGGGGGTCATGAACGGCATCATAAATTTTTTCGGCTATTACCGACTTATCGTCACTCCCCCACCAGTTCAGGATTGCACTTGCATCCTCATGACCGGCATTGTAGAGATTAAAGCCGTTGTTGGAATTAAAGACGTTGCCCGAAATAAGGGCCCGGCCGTCATCAAGACGTATCGCATCACGACTGTTGCCGGTAAACTGGCAGCGTTGCACCTTCATGCGGGCTCCGGAAAGTTGAAGTGCGGTTTCTCTGTTTTGGATGAAGCGGGTCGCCTGTATCTGCCCTTCCCCCCCCTTGAAACGGGCTCCGTTTCCATTTTTCAAAAACTCTCCCGCAGATAATTTAACCCGGCTATCTTCGGACAGCAGACCGTACAGCTCATTACCCAATATTCTTGCTGAGGAGACGCCGGCAGAAGAACGGTGCATCAGAAGCCCCCGCTGACAATCTGCGATGGTGACATCTTTTAATTCGAGCTCGCTGTCATGCGCTTCGATACCTGTTTCAGACTCCTTGATGCTCCCGCCTGTCATCAGCAAAACTGCGTCATGCGCAAGTATAGCGGTGCGGGATTTTGTGACGGAGACCATTTTAAGGTTTACTGTTGAAAAACGGGCATCTATGCCATAGTCGGCGTATTCGATCAGGCAATGCTCCAGCAGGTTCCGCTTTTCGCTGAAGACAAACGAAATTCCGCCCCAGTCGCCGCGAGCAGTTCTGGATCGCCCCGATGTCAGCAAAATCGGACGGTCGGCTGTTCCCAATGCCTGAATCCTCCCCTGAACGACCAGACGTACAGCTCCATTTTTCGAAGCAGTGCCGGCAAAACGGACAACCGTGCCTGCTTCTATCCGCAGGGTGGCTTGAGGAGCCACTACAACAAATCCTTTGACAAGAACAGTTCCACGCCAGGTAACATCTTCGGTAAGTACCGCCCCGTCATACACGACCGGGGCGCCAACCAGCGCCGCTGCCCGGGCGCCCTTCTGATCGGCGTCAGAACTGGATAACCCGACCGTCAGAAAGGTTAGAACCGTCAGAAAGATCATTATAAAGAAGGCACGTTTCACATCTCGCTCCATTTGAATTAGCGTTGAGCTCTACCACAAATCGGTTAATGTGTAAATCCAATGTTGACTTTTCATTAAATAGAGGCCTGAAACTTCCGGAAATATTGGTTTTCGTGTTGTTTCAATGTGTTAGATTCCGGGAAAAAATATCTGTTGACAGCACATATATGTTGTGGTTAATTTCCTAGCCAACACAAAATGTTGTGGTCATGTTTTTGTAATCGCAGATACTATCCTGAAGATACTGCGCCTTTAATTTCATATATTTGCTAAATCAAGGAGACCGCCAAATGAAAAAGGAACCGACCGGAAACAGAATCACCGGCTTGACAAAAAATGCTGCCACCGTGCTGGAAAAACGCTACCTGCGTCGGGATATCACCGGAAAGGTCCTTGAGACGCCGGCCGATATGTTCAGGCGGGTTGCCGACACCATTGCCGCTCCTGACAGGAAATTCGATAAAAAAGCCGACTTGAGCGGACTGTCGGACACCTTTTTCAAAATGATGACCAACTTTGAGTTTCTTCCCAACTCCCCTACCCTGATGAACGCCGGACGACCGCTTGGACAGCTTTCGGCCTGCTTTGTTCTGCCGGTTGGCGACTCTATGGAAGAGATTTTCGATGCCGTCAAATACACCGCTCTGATCCATAAATCGGGTGGCGGCACCGGCTTTTCATTTTCCCGCCTCCGCCCCGCCAACGACATAGTCAGTTCGACAACCGGCATATCAAGCGGCCCGCTCTCTTTCATGCGGGTCTTCGACATAGCCACCGAAACCATCAAGCAGGGTGGAACCCGGCGCGGCGCCAACATGGCTATCTTGAGGGTCGATCACCCGAACATCATGGATTTCATCATGTGCAAGGCCGACCAGAAACACCTTAACAACTTCAATATTTCAGTCGGCATGACCGAAAAGTTCATGCAGGCCGTCGAACGTGACGAAGAGTTCAATCTGATCAATCCCCGCGACAAAAAGGTCTGCGGAACGCTTAATGCCCGCAAGGTGTTTCAGCGGATTGTCAAGCAGGCCTGGGAAAACGGCGAGCCGGGCATCATCTTTCTGGATCGCCTGAATCGGGATAACCCCACTCCTCATATAGGCGAGATAGAATCCACCAATCCCTGCGGTGAGCAGCCGCTTCTCCCCTATGAATCCTGCAACCTCGGCTCCATAAATCTCGGCATGTTCGTGAAAGAGGGCTCTATCGACTGGAAAAAATTAAGGGAAACGGTCCATAATGCGGTCCATTTCCTGGACAACGTTATCGAGGCCAACAACTACCCGCTGCAGCAGATACACGACATGACGCACGCCAACCGCAAAATTGGGTTAGGCGTCATGGGTTGGGCCGACATGCTTATCATGCTGGGCGTCCCCTACAGTTCAGATGAGGGGGTCAAACTTGGCAAGAAGGTCATGAAATTCATCAATGACGAAGGACACATTGCTTCTCAGGAGCTTGGCAGGAAACGCGGTTCATTCCCCAACTTCAAAGGTTCGACGTTTGACAAGAAAGGCGCCCCGCCACAGCGGAACGCAACTGTTACCACCATCGCCCCCACAGGCACTATCTCGATTATAGCCAATGCCTCATCCGGTGTGGAACCGCTCTTTGCCGTATCCTACATCCGCACGGTCATGGACAAGAACGTCCTCGTGGAAGTAAATCCGATGTTCGAAAAGATCGCCAAGGAGCGAGGCTTCTATTCTGAAGAACTTATGAAAAAGATTGCCGAGCACGGCACCGTTCATGACATCAGTGAGGTTCCGGCCGATGTTCGCAGCATCTTCGTCACAGCCCATGACATTTCTCCGGAAGAGCACATCCAGATGCAGGCCGCCTATCAGCTTTACACCGACAATGCCGTATCCAAAACCGTAAACTTTCCCAATACCGCCACCATCGACGACGTTGAAAAAGTCTACATGCTCGCCTACGAATCCGGCTGCAAGGGTGTAACAATCTACCGTGACGGCTCGCGCGACGAGCAGGTGCTCACAACCGGAAAGAAAGAGGAGCAGCAGCTCACTTCCGTCGCCGCAACTCCAACGGAAGAGGAGAAAAAAGTCGTCAAGCGCGAACGTCCCAAGGCGCTCAAGGGTCAGACCCACCAGATGCAGACCGGATGCGGGCCGCTGTATATCACGATCAATGAGGATAGCAACGGCCTGTTCGAACTATTTACAACCATGGGCAAGGCCGGCGGATGCGCTGCATCCCAGAGCGAGGCGATCGGACGCATGGTTTCCCTGGCATGGCGAAGCGGCATCCAGGCCCGTCAGGTTGTCAAACAGCTGTTGGGGATCTCCTGCCACTGTCCATCCGGTTTCGGCGACAACCGCGTCACCTCCTGCGCCGATGCGGTGGCCAAAGCCATCCAGGATCACATGGTATACAACGGCTACGATATCGACACAGAGAAGGTCAAGCAGGAGCGGGGCGCCTGCCCGGAGTGCGGCGGCATTGTTGAGCATGAGGGGGGTTGTTCTGTCTGCCACGTATGCGGATATTCTGAATGCGCCTAGCAAAATAGGACTCTCTGGCTGATCGCTGAAACATGACCGGCGCTACGGATTATTCCGGGCGCCGGTTTTCGTCAACAGCAGATTGAGTTCCAAATTTCGCAGTTATCCCCTGTTGGTCAGTTTTTTACCCTGTTTCAGAATTTCGATGGATTAGGTGATATACTAATCGTATTAGAGATATCTCTCGAACAGTAAGATACCGGCTTAATGGAGGATATTGCCATGAACGATGGAGAGCAAAACAGCATCACCCTGGAGTCACTGGCTACAATACTGGGAGGATCATTTCTTATCAGTTATGCACTCCTGATATTATGGTTTCTTATCCTTCAACTCGCTCCAGACCTCTTTTACCGGTTAAGTACAAAATGGTTCGCAATAGGCAGGAACGACTTTGATTTGGTAAATTACGGCGGCATGGCGTTTTTGAAGATTATTAGCCTGGTATTTTTTCTCTCCCCATACCTCTCCATAAAGTTGCTGTTGCGGAAAAAGTGAACAAGGAAGGAACAAATGGGGCTCACCCATTAAAAGACTACTGTCAGGATTGCAAACTTGCAGACTTGGGGTAAAGTTGCCGTATGCTCAGAAAACCACGATTACATAATCCAGGTGCGCTCTATCATCTGATTCTTCGCGGTAATGCGAAGCAGAACATCTCCTTTGATGCAGAAGATCGGCGGCGCTCTCTCGTGTTACTGCACGTTGGCATAGAGCGATATGGGTTCCCTCTTCATGGCTTTATCTGATGACTAACCATATCCATCTGGCGATCCATATGTTTCCTGACCCGATATGTTTCTAAGATTATCATTGAAGCAGTCTCATTCACCGAGTACTATCACCACGGAAACAGCAATAACTTTCCGAGTGATGTACCTTCTGCGGAAAGGGATTCCGCCATGCCGAGGTATGCTATGAAACAACTCACAATAGTCCTTCTATTTACTTTCCTGACAACTCTGTCAGACGCCCTTCCCGCCATCGCCACTTCATCCGGGGAAAGAACCGGAACCCTGCGCAAGATAGCCGATAGCGGTACGATTGTGCTTGGCTACCACGAATCCACAATTCCTTTTACCTATATTACCAGCGATGGGAAGGTAATGGGTTACTCGTACGATATTGCGCTGAAAATAGCCGACGCCGTCAAGCGCGAACTGAAATTGCCGAAGCTGCAGATCAAACAGGTTCCATTTACTACGCAGACCCGTTTTCCGATTATCCAGAATGGCACTGTAGACATCACATGCGGCGCAACAACCAACACCACCGAACGGCAGAAGATAGTCGCATTTTCCAACACGATTTTCATTGCCGGTTCGCGCCTTATGGCGCGTAAGAACTCCGGTATCCGGGACTTCCCGGATCTGGCGGGGAAAAATGTTGTAACCTTTGCGGCATCGACCTCTGAAAAAATGCTCCGTAAAATGAACAGTGAAAAAAATTCCCGCATAAATATCATTTCGACCTTTGATCGGGGCACAAGGCCTTTGGCGGTACTTCAGGCCGAACAGGCGGACGCGTTCATGATGGACGACATACTCCTGTACGCCACTATCCGTGACGCGTGGCGCCCGGACGAATGGATCGTGACCGGCACACCTCAATCGTACGAAGCCTACGGCTGCGTTATGCGCAGGGATGACCCTGTTTTCAAGAAGGTGGTAGATCAGGAAATCGCCCGGATCATGAAATCCGGCGAGGCGGAAACTCTGTACCGGAAATGGCTGATGTCGCCGATTCCGCCCAAGGGGGTCAATCTTGGCTTTCCTATGAGTGAAGCGATGACCAGGCTCTTTAAGAACCCGAACGACAAACCATTTGAGTGACTTAGAACGCTGCCGGTTTAATTATGTCGAGACGAATCACACTGTTCAAAAAATACGTCCTTATTTTTGGTGCGCTGACCGGGTGCTCCCTGCTGTTGAGCGGCCTGCTCAACATTAATTTGGCGTATCAGGACAGCAAGCAGGCCGTCATCAGACTGCAGCGCGAAAAAGCAGAGGCTGCGGCAGCAAAGATCGGGCAGTACCTGTTTGACGTCGAACAAAGAATCAGCGTTATTACGACGTCAAAACAAGGGGCTTCAGCACTCGATCAACGCCGTCAGGATATTCAATACTTGCGGCACATTGCCGCGATTAGTGAAATCTATCTGCTCGACTCTCATGGCAGGGAATATTTCAGGGTATCTCGCCATGCTGCCGACGTCTTGCTTAGCGGCACCGATTTTTCTTCCTCTGATGTTTTCCGCCTGCCCAAATCCGGGCGCCTCTATCGCAGTCCGATCTACTTTCGCGACGGTGCCCCTCTTATGACTGTCGCAATGGCCGTTGGCCCCGAGGAGGCCGGGATAACGGTCGCTGAAGTCTACCTTGAATTTCTGCTTGACGGAATCATTCAAATCAAGGTTGGAAACTCCGGACACGCCTATGCAGTTGATACTACCGGACTCTTGATTGCACATCCCGATATTGGCCAGGTGTTCAAGAAAACCAGTATGGCTGCCCTGCCCCAGGTTCGGGCAGCACTTAAAGAACCAACCGACAATAACCTTGCGCATGTTCAAGCCCTCAGCCTGGATGGCAAACCTGTCCTGAGCGCTTTTGGCACAATCCCGCAACTCGGTTGGTTCGTCTTTGTTGAGGAACCGCTCGCTGAAGCGTATCGACCGTTATACAGTCAGGTAATCCGTAGCGCCTTGCTGGTCCTCTTCGGCATTTTTATTACGCTGTTCGTCTGCCTGGCTGTTGTGCGCAGACTGATGAAACCAATACACTCACTTCAGGAAGGCGCCACACTGATTGCCAGAGGTGTTCTCGACCACTGTATTGCGGTCTCAACCGGTGACGAACTTGAAGATCTTGCCAGCGAATTTAATAACATGGCCAAACAATTGCAAATTTCGTACGCCACTCTGGAATCAAAGGTTATCGAGCGCACCCATGTAATTGCACGGATAAACGAGGATCTGACAGCGCGAGAAGTCTTGCTTCAGAATATCCTTGATAGATATCGCATCATGTTCATGGATTCGCCGGACCCGTATCTGATTATCAGGGACGACGTTTTTGTGGATTGCAACCGGGCAACCGAGGCCATGTTGCGCGGGGATCGGGCACAAATTATCGGGCGTACGCCGGATTCGCTCTCGCCGGAATTTCAGCCCGATGGGAAAAAATCGTCACAATCGGCTGAGGAAAAGATCGAAGAAGCCTTCCGGAACGGTTCCAACACTTTTGAGTGGGTACATCACCGGTTTGATGGCACGGAGATCTTCGTTGAAGTAACCATCGCGTCGATGCAGTTGGAAGGAAAACTCTCCTTGTTTACCTCCTGGCGGGATATTACCGGACGCAAGCAGGCGGAAGAGGCGCTTGCGCGTTCAGAGATAAAATTCCGGACGCTCTTTGATTCTACCCGCGAAGCGGTGATGCTTCTAAACGAAGACGGTTTCTTTGATTGCAACAGGGCGTGTCTTGAGATGTTTGGCTGTGCTACTCTGGAAGAGTTCTGCACAACACATCCAGGTAAATTATCGCCGCCACTGCAACAATGTGGTATGGACTCTTTTGTCTTGGCAAATAGCCACATCGCCACAGCGATGAATATGGGCAGCCATAACTTCGAGTGGGTACATCAGCGTGCTGATAATGGCAAACTCTTTCCTGCCGAGGTGCAACTGAGCGCCATGGAACTGGACGGCAAGACAGTTCTTCAAGCAACAGTACGCAACATCACGGACCGCAAGCAGGCTGAAGAGGCGCTGAAGGAATCAAAACGAGCGCTTAAAGCCATCAGTATTACCGACGCTTTAACCGGCATAGCCAACAGGCGGCGTTTCGACGAGGCGCTGAACCAGGAACATGCCCGTCATGCCCGTTCCGGGGCGGAACTGTCGCTGATCATGCTGGACATCGACCATTTCAAGGCGTTCAACGACAATTATGGACACTTGGGCGGTGATGACTGCCTGCGCCGGATCGGTCGGGTGCTCGCCGACTGCGCGAGCCGTCCCGCCGACCTGGCCGCCCGCTATGGCGGTGAAGAATTTGCCTGCATCCTGCCGGAAACCAACCGCTCCGGAGCGGTTATCATTGCCGAGCGTATTCGTCGAGGCATTCAGGCGCTTGCCATCCCTCACAAAAAATCGGCCACTGCCGATTATGTCACCGCAAGCCTTGGCGTTGTGA
The DNA here is from genome assembly GCA_028712665.1 of Desulfuromonadaceae bacterium. Taxonomy (GTDB): domain Bacteria; phylum Desulfobacterota; class Desulfuromonadia; order Geobacterales; family Pseudopelobacteraceae; genus JACRCG01. Next base: position 14,870 of record JAQTRC010000001.1, on the reverse strand, counting down.
CACGGCATTGCACTGTCGGCGGATCGGCCCTCGACATTGTCTCGCAGGCCGATGAGCTGCTTTATTGCGCCAAATCACGTGGCCGCAACCGGGTTGAATTTGCCGCCGCACAGGATTATGAGTTGACAACGGCAGGAGCAATAAAGGGAGACTTTGTGCGGATGGTGTGGGACGATTCCTTTTGTTGCGACAACCCGCAGATCGATGCACAACATCAAGCCCTGTTTCAAATTTCCAACGAACTGCTTGAGGCTGTACTCTCCGGCAGTCCAATCGCCGACGTTTCCTTGCTCATCGGTCGGCTGCTTGACGAGGTGGGACAACACTTCCGTGATGAAGAGAAAATCCTTGAGATAGCAGGCTTTCCGGGCTTGAGCCAACACATTGATGAACACGCCAAACTGCTTGCAAAAGGGATGGAACTGTCACGGCAGTTCTCCGCATCCGCACTCCCGATCGGCGATCTGTTCCAGTTTCTGGCGTACGATGTGGTTATGACGCATATGCTCGGGGCAGACAGGGAGTATTATCCGTTCATCCGCAATGAAGTAACTGCGAACACGTTGTAAGGTCGCGATTCCATCGGCGCTGACACTTGGGTTGTATAGACTGAGTACGAAATGGTTCGCAATAAGCAGGAGCGACTACGATTTGATAAACTACAGCGGCATGGCGTCTTTGAAGATTATCAACCTGGTATTTTTTCTCTCCCCATACCTCTCCAAAAATTGCTGTTGCGGAAAAAGCTAACAAGAATGGGGTGAGGAGAACTGCAGGGAATTGACGGAGTCATCTAAAAAGATTTGCTGACCCTTGGAGGGATCGGGCCGGAACGCTTATCGTCGGCCTCGATCCAATTGAATCCGGAGGAGATAACCGCCGAACAGGGAGATCGGGCCGAACCTTCACCTGATGCAGGGCGTAATGAAGATAATAAATCGACATGATGAGCCGGCCGTTCCCTGGCGACATCCCGACGATATCATTGCGGATATTGACCAGGCATTGTATAAGCTTGGAAAGAAATAATTTATTTGCAAAATAGAATAGAATATGGAGGTATACATGCTAAACCAGAGTTCATATCCGGAGGGAGAATTGCTTCTCCGCACCTCCCCTATGCCGAGTGACACAAACGCGAACGGCGACATCTTCGGGGGATGGATCATGTCGCAAATGGATATCGCCGGCGGCATGATGGCAATAGAAATCAGTGCGGGACGCGCCGTTACAATCGCGGTGGACGCGATGAAATTCATCAAACCGGTTAAGATCGGCGACGTTGTCTGCTGCTACGGCAAAGTTACGAAAATCGGGAACACCTCCATCACCATCAGATTGGAGGTATGGGTGAAGCCTGGTTTCCCGGATCTGAAGATCGATAAAGAAAACTCCTTTTTCATGGTCACCGAAGCTTCGTACACGTATGTGGCCGTCGACCATGAAGGGCGAAAACGCCTATTCCAAAAACATGAAACTCCGGATACCTGACCGTTCCCTGTTGGCGAACCCTGCCAATTTGAAAAGTAACGGAACATCATCATAACCCTGATATTGTGGCGCGAACTTTCGAAAGTCTCATTAGAGCAAATATCTGGAGGATTATATGAAACAAACGCAAAAGACTCTGATTGTAGAGGATTCCGAATTACAGGCGACGTTCTTGGAAGCAATCTTAAAAGAGCTCGGGATCGGGGACGTAACAAGAGCGGTTAACGGCATTGATGGTTTGGAATATTTTGAGCGCGCTCTACAGGAAGGTGTTCCATACTCTCTGCTGTTTATTGACATTGTCATGCCCGAGATGGACGGTCAGGAACTGCTTAAACGGATACGCAGCCATGAAAAGAATGCCGGTATCTCTGCAACCGGCAAGTCGGTCATCATTATGACCACCGCTCTCAATACACCCGAGGATATGATTGAAGCCATCATAAACGGCGATTGCAATGATTATATCGTAAAGCCGGTAATTCAGAGCAACCTTGATTTTATGCTCAGAAAATACAAATTAATCGGTTAGTTTAAACCCGAAATTGCTGTTTTAATGGCTTGTAGTTGCTTCATGCTTCCCATCGGTAACTGCAATCAGCTTGAAATGTCCGGAATCTGGCCCTCCGGCGACTTTTTGACGTTAAAACAGGAGAGCAGTGACCGATTGAAGGAACTATCAAATGACAGATCCTCATCCATGAGCGGCACTTTCCGTCAGCTTACCAGACTGATTCCGATTATCTACTGGCTCCCCCACTATCAGAAAGCATGGATCTGGTCAGATATTATTGCCGGTCTCACACTGGCGGCATATGCGGTACCGGTGGCGATGGCTTACTCTTCACTGGCCGGCCTGACTCCTCAGACCGGGCTTTACTGCTATATTTTCAGCGGCATCGTCTATGCTCTGTTCGCCTCATCCCGGCATCTTGCTATCGGCCCTACCGCCGCAATTTCGGTTATGGTGGCAAGCGTTGTTGGTACAATGGCTGCCGGGGATGTTTCCCTATATGCAGGCATGGCGGCAATTACTGCCGGCATGGTCGGACTCTTCTGCATCGTGGCGTGGATCATGCGCCTCAGCTCTTTTGTAAACTTTATTTCCGAATCAATCCTGCTTGGATTCAAGGCCGGGGCAGCTTTAAGCATCGCCACGATGCAACTTCCAAAACTGTTCGGTATCGATGGAGGGGGCGATTACTTTTTTGAACGCATTATTGTCATCGCTCAACAAATAGGTAATGCAAACATCATCGTCACTTTACTAGGAGTCAGTTCACTCCTGCTTCTTGTTGCCGGAGAACGGTTGTTTCCGAGGCGCCCGGTGGCGCTGGCCGTCGTTCTGATCTCAATTTGCGTTGTATCTCTGTTCGGGCTGACCGGGCAGGGTGTGAAGGTTGTGGGACTCATCCCGTCGGGATTACCGGCGTTCGGAATACCCTCCATCAGCCATCAGCACATTGAAGGACTGATGGAGTTGGCCTTTGCCTGTTTCCTGCTTTCATACGTAGAGAGCATTGCAACGGCCCGTACTTTTTCAGCCAAATATCATTACACTACCGATGCCCGTCAGGAGCTTTTGGGGTTGGGAGCGGCGAACCTGATAGCTGCAGTGGGGCACGGCTACCCGGTCGCAGGTGGTTTATCGCAATCCGCGGTCAACGAGAAGGCCGGTGCGCGTTCGCCACTCTCACTTGTCTTTGCATCACTGACCCTTGTGATGGTGCTCTTTTTCCTCACAGACCCGATGCGCAATCTTCCGCATACCGTCCTTGCTGCAATCATCCTGGTTGCGGTCGCCGGCTTCATAAATATCGAGGATTTCAAGCGTTTGTGGCAAATCAGCCGGACGGAATTCAACGTGGCCCTTGTTGCATTTTCGGGGGTGCTTCTTCTCGGCATTCTTAAAGGGGTAACGATATCCGCAATTGCATCCATCCTTTTCCTGCTCCGCCTGATGGCCAAACCGCACATATCCGTTCTCGGCAGGATTCCTGGCAGCACCCGTTTCAGCGATGCAACCAGACATACCGACAACGAACTGTTTCCGGGACTGTTTCTGTTTCGTGTTGAAGCCCCCCTGCTCTATTTTAACGTAGAGAACATAAACAGCGTCGTACTGGAAAGCATCCATAAGCAAATTACTCCCGTTAAACAGGCGGTCTGCGACCTCTCTACATCACCCTATATCGACGCCGCAGGTGCGCGGATGCTGGCGCAGCTCGACGAGGAGCTGGAGCTGGAGGGGATACATTTGCGGGTTGTGGAAGCCCATGCCAAAGTGCGGGAGATCCTGCGCGAAACCGGAATCAGCGAGCGTCTCGGAGGAGTCAGCCGGCATACGGCGCTTGCGGATATAGTTGAAGAGTATGAGCGGGATTCCAGAAGGTACAGTTGATGCTCTTTCCGAATCGTCATGCGGATTTATTGAAGCAGATTTTCCCCCTCCCCTGCCATGACCGGATCTTCATGGTGGGGGGCATTGTGCGCGACATCCTCCTGGGGCAAGAGGGCCAGGATATCGATCTGGCCGCCGCACTGACTGCCGACGAGCTCTCATCCTCCGGTTTCCGCCTGGTGAGCGGAAAAAGCACCGCCCCAATCTGGTTACTGCATGACCCGGCATTTGGCAAGATAGAACTGACCGCCATTCCGGACAGCGCCGCGCTGACCTATGACCTTGCCCGCCGCGATTTCACAATCAACGCGATCGCAATGAATCTGGCCGGAGAAATCATCGATCCGATGAGCGGCAAAAGAGACCTGGAACTTCATCTGCTTCGGCTCTGCACTCCCGAATCGTTCCAGGACGATCCGCTGCGCATCTTTCGCGCGCTCCGTTTCGAAGCGTGCGGCTGGGGGATGACAGCCGAAACCGAGGCACTGATCCGCACTGCTGAATGGAATGTACCGCTTCTCATGATCCCGGTTGAGCGCTTTTCGCGCGAAATGCTTAAAGCTATGGAATCGCCGGAGCCGGAACGGTATTTTCAGCGTATGCTGGAACTGAATGTAGGGGAAACTTTTCTGCCGGAGCTCTTCCGCTTCCCCGCGATCCCTGCCGGACCACCCATTCACCACCCGGAGGGTGATCTCTTCACACATTCCTGCCAGGTGCTGCAGCGGGTTTCACTCTCTACGGACAACCCTCTGACGCGTTTCTGCGCCTTTTTTCACGATATCGGCAAACTGGCCACGGATCCGGCGGATTACCCGAAACATCACGGGCATGACCGGGCCGGATTTCAATTGGCCATTGACTTCTGCGACCGGTTACGGCTCCCCGCCAACTATCGGATCGCCCTGGCCTGGATCAGCCGGCTGCACGGGAAACTGAACATCTGGGATGAACAGCGTGATGCTACAAAGATAAGGATGGCCGGGCGGGCGGTGAAAGCGGGGATTGAAGAGATTCTGCCCCTGGTCTCGGAGGGTGACAAACCTGGGGGTCAGGCATATAACGGCTGGTGGGAGGCTGTACGGATATCCGGCCTGACGACCTCTCAACTGCGGATCGACAGGGTCAGGCTGGAGGAGATGAAAGGGGAGAAAAGGGGCGATTATATTCTGCAGAAGCGGGTGGAACTGTTTCGCGGGAGTTCGGCTACACCTCCAGCATCTCCTCTTTAAGCCCCAGATCTGCAACACACCCCATTACCTCAAGATGCAAATAATCACTTCTGAATAGTTCCTGCGACAGCCTCTGAAGATCCCGGCTGCTGACCGCGTCATATTTCGCAAGCACGTCTTCTATGCTCTGCTGTCTCTTCAAGTAAATCTCATTCTTGGCCAGCCTGGTCATCAAACTGTCGCTGCTTTCAAGAGACATGAGGGTCTTCCCCTTAAGTTGCTCTCTGGCGGCGTCAAGCTCGTCCTGCGGGACCTCTTCATTCACAAGCCGTGTCAACTCTCTCTTGGCTATGTCTATCACTTCAAGGCAGTGGGCCTTTTCGGTGCCTGCATAAACCACCAGCGATCCGGAATCGGCATGCGCAATTATGTAGGAATAGACGGAGTATGCCAACCCCCTTTTCTCGCGGATCTCCTCGAACAGCCGCGAACTCATCCCTCCACCCAGTATCGTCGTCAAAAGAAACAGCGCATAGCGATCTGCGTGATCCTGGGGTAGTCCGCGAGTACCCATACAAACCAGGGTCTGCTCCATATCCCTTTCAGTCAGATTCAGCTCTCTGGTTTTATTCCGTTTAATATCATGATGTTTTGAACTGTTTATTGAAGCGATGGGTGAGAAGAGAGGCTCGACTATTGCGACAAGTTCATCGTGCTGAACATTGCCGGCGGCGGCGATAATGATATCCCGTGGGCGGTAGCGGCTATCCTTATGGGAAATTATCGCTTCACGTGAAAGAACAGCTATCGTATCCAGCGTACCCAATACCGGCATCCCGAGCAACTCCCCCTGCCAGTAGTTCTGGTGAAAGCGGTCATGGATATACTCTTCGGGAGAGTCATCCCGCATTTTTATCTCCTGCAGAATAACTTTTCGTTCCCGTTTAATTTCATCAGCCGGAAAGGTGGAATGCAGGAAGATATCCGACAGGAGATCGACCGAACGCGGCATGAATTTGGCCAGAACCTTGGCATAATAACAGACGTATTCATGGCTGGTGAAGGCATTCAGAATACCCCCCATCGAGTCGATCTCGCGCGATATCTGGCGGGCGTTCAGGCGTTCGGTCCCTTTAAAAAGCATATGCTCGATAAAATGGGCTACGCCGTTGTTTTCCGGAGACTCATGCCGGGTGCCGCTGGCTACCCAGATACCGGTGGTAACCGTATGCATATGATCGACACGCTGCGTAACGACCCGCACGCCGTTCTTGAGTGTAGTTGTAGTAATCATGATTACAGCATACCCTGCTTTTTCAATATTTCAACTGGAAATACGATTTTATTCTTCCAACCGCTCCGCAAGCAACTCCACCGTATGATGCACCTTTACCTCCGCGCCATCCTGGTCGAACCCTCCCCTGATCTGCATGACACAGCCGGGGCAATCCATCGCGACCACCGCTGCGCCGGTCTCCTTGATGTTTTTCAGCTTTCTCTGCAGGATCGGGGCCGAGATCTCCGGCAGCTTGAGCGAGTAGGAACCCCCCATGCCGCAACAGCTGTCGCATTCGAACATCTCGGTCAGCTCATATCCCGCTTTTTGCAGCAGCTCCCTCGGCTGCTCCGACACCTTCAGGGTCCGTTTCAGATGACAGGAATCATGGTAGGTGATCTTTCCAAGATTTTGCCCATCCTTTAGCGACAACCGCCCCTCATCGATCAGTTTTTTGACCAGAGTTGAGAAATCGACCGTTTTCGCTGCCAGCTCTCTCGCCTTCGGAATCCATTCGGTCTCTCCCAGGCTTTCAAAGGTGTTGATGAATTCATGGTCCAACGCCACGGTGCAGGTCGGGCAGGCCGAGACAACGTAGCTCACCTCTTCAGCGAGCAGGGCTTTGATGTTGTCAACGGCGTTGCCTGCCGCAACCTCGTAGGCGCCGTTGTAACGGGCAGGGGCCCCGCAACAGGTCTGTTCAATCGGAAAAACCACCTCGATACCTGCTCTGTTCAGTACCTTGACCAGCGCCTCTCCCATTTCCGGATAGGCAAAATCGATCAGACAGCCTGCGTAAAAAGCTGCCCTTTCTTTAAGCTTCGGCTGCCTGATCCTGGCAAACCGGTCCCGGAACGGCTCTGATGCGATGGCAGGGAGACTCCGCCCATCGGTCAGATCCGCCAGAAACATCGGGAGATGGCGGACAAATTTTCCGGATGTAAAGGGTTTGCCCGCTATTGAGGCTGCCCGAAGCATGCCGTGGAAGAGCTTGCGGTTGTTGACCACCGAATAGATCGCCTTCTGCAGCAGAGGCAGACCCTCTTCCTTTACAAGGCGACGCCTGATCTCCATTATCAGTTCCGGTATGTCGATCTTGCCGGGGCATACATCTTTGCAGGCGCCGCACTGGATACAGAGCCCCTGGATATCTTCGGACTTTTTCAATTCATCGAACCAGGCGGTCAGGATAGTGCCTATACCGCCGGTATAGACCTTGCCGAAGACGTGTCCGCCAACCAGCCGGAATATCGGACAGACGTTGAGGCATGAGGCGCAACGGATGCACTGCAGCGCCTGCTTGAACTTGGGGTCAGCCGCCATCTCGCTCCGGCGGTTGTCCATCAGGATTATGTGCAGATCCTTCATCGAACCGTCACTGTTTGGCGTCGGGCCGGTGATGATCGAAACGTAGCTGGTTAACAGCTGGGCCGTGGCACTCCGGGGAAGCGCTTTCAGGATTGTTGCGACATCGGCATAGTTGGCGATCAGTTTTTCGATCCCTACCAGCGCAATGTGAATCTTCGGAAGCGACGTCACAAGCCTGGCATTCCCCTCGTTTGTCATCAGGACTATGCTGCCTGTCTCGGCCACCGCGATGTTTCCGCCTGAAATACCCATCTCCGCTTCGAGGAACCGAGGGCGAAGCTCATCGCGGGCAACCTTGACCAGCCTCGGTATGTCGGAACTCAGCCGCTCGTTGACCTCTTTGCTGAACAGATCGGAGACCTCCTCCCTGGTCATGTGAATGGCCGGCATGACCATGTGCGACGGCGTCTGTCCGGCAAGTTGGATGATCCATTCTCCAAGGTCGGTCTCCCCTACTTCGATACCGGCCTTTTCCAGGTACGGATTCAGGTGAATCTCTTCCGTAGCCATTGATTTTGATTTGACAACCGTTCTGACGTTATTCTCCTGCGCGACCTTAAGTATATATTCCCTGACTTTGGCCGGGTCGTTCGTTCTGAAAACTTTCGCACCAGAGGCTTCGGCATTCTGCGTGAACTGCGTGGAAAGCTCTTCCAAGTGGGAGGCGGCATACGACTTCAATTCGGCGATACGCCCCCGCAGCTCCTCGAAGTCGATCCCTTCATACGCCTTCGCACGGTTGACCTTGTATGCCTCGGAGAATTTACCTAGCGCACCGGTCAAATTGGCATTGTTGACAGCTTTGTTGATGGATTCCTTGAACGCGTTATCCATTAGATTTTCCCTCCCAGTTCATCGACAAAAACGATTATAAGCCGTTCCGGTCCGTGTACACCGATGGTTAGCACACGTTCGATGTCCGCAGTCCTGCTCGGTCCGGTAATCATGGCCAGATATGCACAATCCTTCGGGTGAACTTTTGAAAGGAGCGCAGGCATGTCCGGGAGTATGCCGTCTGTCGGAACGAGGGCGATATGGATGGTCGAGAGTGAAGAGACCAGACGCTGTTCTATGGCGGTCGAGTTTTGAGCCAGAGATCCGGTATCCGCCAAAGCCCACTCCATCTGGCTGATACCGAATTTGGCATGAGCCGCCAGTTCGCGGGTGACTTCAAACTTCAGCCCGGCAACTCTTTCAAGCAGTTGACGGTCTATTCCATTCAGGAATTGGCAATCTGCCCATAATGCATAAGAGTGAGGTTCGTCAAACAAACCCTCACTGTGCAAAAACTTAATGACAAAATCGAGCGCGGCATCGTTTGTGACAAAGCGGTAAACTTCGGAGCTGACCGCTTCAGCCTTGGCCTTGAATTGTTGGTACATGGTTCCCCTCCTCACACTTTTCAATTAAACCCGTTTTATATTTTAACTGTTATATTTGGCAGGCCACTTAATCTATTACCTAATTACCCGCGTTTTTTTATTTGTAATGCCATCTTACTTAACAGAGTAATTCATCTTAACTCCCCTGTCAATAAGGATATATTCCGAGTCTTAAAAATATATTGACAAGCCTACGTAAAAAGGATAATTGGTATTACAACATTATGAAACAGTGTATTACAACAACTATTAATATAAATGAAACACTTTTTGAAATCAATAAACTATAGGGGAGGATCTTTATGAACAAACTGATTAAGCCACTCGAATGGATCGAGAACAGCATTGCAGTTCTATCGATGGCAACAGTCTCACTGCTCGTTTTTGGAAATGTCGTATCAAGGTACGGTTTCAGTTACACCCCGATCTGGTCCGAAGAGCTGTCACGCTTTCTGGTCGTCTGGTCGATCTTTATCGGTGTGGCGATCGGAGTGAGAAAGAATCAGCATATCGGGGTCGATGCACTTATACGGTTTCTGCCGCACAAGCTCTTGCTGACCGCTGAAGTTCTGCTGAATCTAATCGGCGTAGTCGTTATCGGCATCCTGATATACACCAGCATCGATTTCATCAAGGAAACCATGGAGTACGGACAACTTTCGCCCGCCATGCGGATCCCGATGTATATACCATACATTGCCATGCCGGTAGGGCTTTCGCTCAGCATAATCCATTTCATCAACAATATTGTGAAACTGTTTACCGATCCGACGGAGGCCGAGGCGGTCCTTTTTGCCAGTGAACATGTAGAAGAGATAGTGGTTGAAGTAGAAACGAATATCACCGGAGGTGAGCAGAAATGAACAGTGTCATCGTCTTTGTTATTCTGGCAGGCATACTCGCCACCGGAACACCGATCGCGGTAGCAATGGTCGGCACGGTCATGCTCTCTCTATACTTTTTCACCGATGTCCCGATGCTGGTCATCATCCAGCAGATGTTCAGTTCGGCTGACTCATTCACGCTGATGGCGATACCATTCTTCGTACTGTCCGGCAATATAATGACGGCCGGCGGTATCTCGCAGCGCCTGATCAGGGTAGCTACCGCCCTGTTCGGCGGCATGTCGGGCGGTCTTGCGATTGCGGCTACCGCAGCCTGTGCCTTCTTCGCAGCCATCTCCGGCTCTTCGCCTGCCACGGTGGCCGCCATCGGCGCCATCATGATGCCTGCCCTGATGAAGGCCAAGTATGACGACGCGTATTCAGTAGGAGTAGTAACTTCGGCCGGCTCACTCGGGATCATGATTCCACCTTCGATCCCGATGGTGGTTTATGCCCTGGCTACCGGCGAACCGATCGGCAAACTCTTCATGGCCGGTGTTGTGCCAGGCCTTATGACAGCTGCCGTCTTTGCAGTCATGTGCTACATCGCCGCTAAAAAGGGGGGCTTCGGGCAGGCAGACGGCGGAACTAAAGCCGACATGAAGGAGATTTTAGCTGCTCTAAAGGATGGTTTCTGGGGTCTGATGATGCCGCTGATCGTTCTTGGCGGTATCTACACTGGATTGTTCACCCCGACCGAAGCGGCTGCGGTCGCGGTTGTCTACAGCGCCATCGTCGGCAGCTTCATCTACAAGGATATCAAACTGAAGGATTACGTCGACATCCTGACCTCTTCCGCCTCAGTCTCGGCCATGATCATGTTCATAATCATCTCGGCAAGCGCTTTCAGCTGGTATCTGACCAGCCAGGGGATCCCGCAGCAGGTTGCCGAGTGGATCATCTCCGTGGCACCGCAGCCCTGGATGTTCCTGGTGGCGGTCAACGTGCTGCTCCTGATTGTCGGATGTTTCATGGAACCGAACTCGGCGATCCTCGTACTGGCGCCCCTCTTCTATCCGATCGTGATGAAGATGAACATCAACCCGATTCATTTCGGCATCATCATGATCTACAACCTGGAATTGGGTATGCTGACCCCACCGCTCGGACTGAACCTGTTCGTTGCCTCGGGAATGACCAAATTCCCGCTCAGCAGAGTGGTAAAGGCCTGTATTCCATTTATCATCGCAATGTTCATCATGCTGATCGTCTACACCTATATCCCGATCTTCTCAACGTGGCTTCCTGATTTGCTGTCTGTTGCAACACCACCATAGGAGGTGACCCGAAACAGAAACAGTTCTGATGTTCACCCCCCTCTCCAACCCTCCCCCAGCGGTGGAGGGTTGGAGAGGGGAAAATCGAACCCATTATCAACCGAGCAGTACAAAATCGCACAGGAGGCAGAAAATGAAGAATTGTAAGAAGAGTATACTGTTTGTTCTGATGCTGGCAGTTGTCACGCTGGTTGCGGCCCCGGCTTTCGCCGCCAAGTACAACTTCAAGCTGGCGCACGTTATCACCGCCGGTACTCCGATTGATGTCGGCGCACACAAATTTGCCGAACTCGTTAGTCAGCGCACAAAAGGCCAGGTTGACATCAAGGTATTCCCGGCCGGCCAGTTGGGCGGCGAACGCGCCATTATCGAAGGGGTCCAGCTCGGCACCATCGAGATGTCCTTTACCACAACCGGCGCAATCGCCGGCTTCGCACCCGAATTCCAGGTGCTTGACCTCCCCTTCCTCTTCCCCACCTATGAAGCGGCCTACACATATTTGGACGGCGAGCAGGGGAAGAAACTGCTGGCGCTGCTCGATAGAAAAGGGATCCATGGAGTAGTTTTCCTCGAAAACGGCTGGAGAAATTTTACCTCCAGCAAGAGAGAGATCAAGCTGCCTGGCGACATCAAAGGTCAGAAGATTCGCGTCATGGAAAGCCCGATGTACATGGGCCTGATATCCACCATGGGGGGCAGCCCGACTCCAATGGCTTATCCGGAACTTCCCAATGCCCTTCTGCAAAAGGTTATAGATGGCCAGGAAAACCCCTCGGTCAACATCTACTCCGCCAAAATGTTCGAATCACAGCCATGGATGACTCAAGATCAGCACACATATAACGTTATGATTATGAAGGTGAACAAAAAGAAATGGAACGCACTCCCCGCTGATATCCGTAAAATAATGGAAGATACCGCTGCCGAAGTCAGCGCCTTTCAGCGAAAGCTGAACCGTGAGTGCGACGACGACTTTATCGCCAAGTTGAAGTCAAAGGGTATGAAGGTCCACATTCTGACAAGTGCCGAGCGGACTGCTTTTGAAAAAGCTCTCCTGCCGATGTATGACAAGGGGCGCACCGTTGCCGGAGCAACCTGGGTTAACGACGCAGTCCAATTCAGAAAGGATTGGGATGCTGGTAAGTACAAGAAGTTGGAACAGAAATACATAGTCGATTACAGGAAGATCAATGTCCCGGTTAAAGAGACCATGGCCAATTTCAAGTAAATTGAAGCAGGTTGATAGACTGAAGGCTGAAGGTAGAACCGCATCTTTTTGACTTACCTTCAGCCTTCAACCTTCAGCCTTTCTTCCTGATCAATTAACCATTTTCGCGAGCCGTTATGATTTTCAAGACTATCAAGCCCAAAAAAATGTCCGTCCAGATTGCCGAACAGATCCGTTCATCAATTCTGTCGGCAATCTTCTGCCCGGGCGAAAAATTGCCGCCGGAACGCGAATTGGTCGAACTGTTCGGAGTTTCGCGCCCGTCAGTCAGGGAGGCGCTCAATATTCTTGCCACTTCAGGTTTGGTTGAGTCGCATCAGGGAGGAGGAACCATCGTCAAATCCCTGGTGGAAATATCGGCCGGCAGCCCGCTCTCAGAATTGATCAAATGCGAGCGGGAGAGGGCGCTGGATGTAATTGAGGTACGAAAATGCATGGAGGCGTCTACCGCATATTATGCAGCAGAAAGAGCCTTGCCGGAAGATATCAGAAAACTTGAAAAGATAGTTGCAGATATGGGAGAAAACCTTGAGGCTGATAAACCGTCTCTTGAACTTGACGCCAATTTCCATATCGTTGTTGCTCAAGCCACACACAATGTAGTCTGGCTCCATCTGATGCAGAGCATTTTTGACGCCATGAAACAGTTTCAGATGAGTGTCTGGAGGGCGGTATATATAACTGCCTATGACCACCGGACCCTATACCTTCAGCATCGCACGGTTCTGGAAGCTATTCGCGGAAGAGAACCGGAACTGGCGAAGTATGAGATGTTGGTTCATCTGAAATTTGCAGAGCAGAGAAGCAATATCTATGTAAACCAGAACAGAAAATAATTAACCGCGCCGCCGTATACTCCTCCTGCGGCAATCTGACATCTGAAAACAGGGTAGCAATGGATAATTTTGCACTAATAGCCATTTTCGTATCGTTGGGAATCCTGTTCCGGAGGTTGAAGGCCTTTCCGCCTGAAACAGTTCAGGTCCTAAACATGTTCGCACTTTATGTCTCGTTGCCGGCCGTGATTCTGCTGAAGGTTCCGCAGATAGAATTTTCAACTGAAGCGCTGCTACCAATTGCTATTGCATGGGGGGCTCTGCTCTTTTCTGCAGTTTTGATTCTTATTGCAGCCCATCAGTTCAAATGGCCTCGCTCGGCTACCGGAGTTCTACTGCTGGTAGTTCCGCTTGGCAATACATCGTTCCTGGGAGTGCCGATAATTACGGCCTTCTTCGGAGATGCCGGGCTGCGCCACCTGATTATGTATGACCAGTTCGGCACCATATTGATCTTTGCAACCTATGGTTCGATGATTCTGGCGCTGTATGGACGTGAAGGCTCCGCCAACTTTTTGAGTGTAGTCAGGAGGATTTTCCTTTTCCCGCCATCCCTCGCTCTGGCGGTCGGTATTGCTCTGCTCCCATGGGGAGCTTATTCTCCCCTGGTTGAGCGGCTGCTGCAAAATATCGCCACTACAATGACGCCGCTGGTTATGACAGCCATCGGTTTCCAGTTGAAATTGCAACTGCAACCGACCTCGCGATCCCCGCTCTGTCTGGGACTTCTGCTCAAGCTGATTCTTGCGCCTGCTGCAGCCATTTCGATCTGCCGTCTGTTCGGAATGCACGGTCTGGCAGTTGACGTATCAATAATTGAAGCAGGTATGCCCCCCATGGTGACGGCCGGAGCACTGGCAGTGGTGGCTGGCATGGACGCCGAACTTTCAGCCGCTCTGATCGGTCTCGGGCTGTTATTGTCATTCGGTACTTTGCCTCTGTTTTACTGGCTGTTGTAATTTTCTCAAGAAGTCACCATACGCATACCATATAACCGGCACGGCAGTATCCCGGACTTTTTCACCGAAGCAGGCAGACAAGAGAGGCAACTCCATGACCATAACTACCGTCCGGTCCCCAATACAAACCCGCAGAAGTTCGAAGTCTCTTACAACGATATCTTTGACCGCGAATTGCAGCCGCTGTTCGACAAGGGGCTGGAGAGCTTGCCTGGGGCGATCTATTCTCTGGTGGTGGACTCGAACGGTTATCTCTCGACGCATCACAGCAAAAACCAGCGACCGTTGACAGGAAATTATGAAACCGATCTTGTAAACAGACGCGAGAAGAGACATTATGCATCAAGCCAGCTGGAGATCCGCCGGGCGAAGAACATTACGCCGTTTCTGCTGCAAACCTACATCAGGGACACCGGCGAAATTCTCAATGATCTTTCACACCCTATCTATATAAACGGTAAACATTGGGGTGCATTTATTGTCGGACTGAAACCGGACCAGCTTTGCAGCAACTGAGAAAAGGAATTCACAAATGCAACCATCATTAATCAATGAACTGAAATCAATTGTCGGCGGGCAGTACACCCTGGCCGACC
>JAQTRC010000032.1:16459-34253 GCA_028712665.1 Desulfuromonadaceae bacterium | reverse complement strand
GATTATGAAGAGATTAATGACTGGATTATTGGCGACAATGGCATTCGTTTTTGCAGTGCAGGCTCAAGCGGCAGAGGTGACTTGGCAAAAGGATATCAAGCCGATCTTTGACAAACATTGCACAGGTTGCCATGGGGCGGATTCACCGGAGCATGGGGAGTTTGCCAAGGACAAAAAAAAGTGGGCAGACAAAGCTATCGGCATGCGGTTGGACACATACAGTCATCTGGTCGCCCATGTGGGCTGGCCAGACTCCGGCGCGCTAATGCGGCGACTGGATGACGGCAGCAGCAAGTCTGACAAAAAAGCGGGCAACATGTACGATAATTTGGGTACCACTGAAGCTGAACGAAAAGCCAATCTGGATATCTTCAAGAGATGGGTCGGCAACTGGAATCTTAATCGTTGGAAGGATATCACCAAAGAGGAGCTGAACACCCTCAAGATCAAATACTGAAAGTGAGAAGGAACCAAAAAAAAGCACCAGGAGAGAGAGCAATAAAGGGGTCTGTCCTTGACACGAGACATTATATGAAATCAGTGAGTTACGAGCACCGATTGTCTCATGTCAAGGGCAGCCCGCTAACGTTATGGGATATATAAGAGGGTAAGATGCGGGAACCGGGAAGGAAGTGCTGCATGAAGAATGTAATAATCATAATTGTTGCATTTATATTATCATTCTTCAAAATCGATGCCGCCCAAAGCGGAAAAATTTTCATGCATACAGATGCAAACGGCGTCGTTTCAATGACTGACGACATTGACAAGATGCCAAGCAGCTACAAGGAAAAAGAGAAAGAAAAAACGGCGGTAATCGTAAAAAGAAATCAAATATATGTTCCGGTGACAATCGGATACCAGGGTAGATCAGTAAACGTCTATCTGATCCTGGATACCGGGGCGACAGGAGTAACAATTTCACCGGCGATTGCCCGGCGACTGGGAATAAAAACCGAGAACACAAGGCAGGGATTCAGCATAATTGCGGACGGTTCAAAAGTTGTTACACATATAGCGACTGCAGATTTTGTCTCAGTCGGTCCTAAAATCAAGAGAGCCATCGATATACTTATATTGCCACATGCAAGCGGGCTGGAAACCGGACTGCTTGGAATGAATTTTCTGGGCGAATTTCCGCACATGATTAACATGAAAGCACAGGTGATAAATTGGATGTGAACAACTTACATAGAGTGCAGTATTCTGGGGACATCAACTATACAGATAGATAAACTGCCCCCAATTATCCCTTGTCGAACTACCACGTTTGAGTAACAGAATCGGGCGTAACTGCCAATGTGGCGCGCAACCATTCGAACTTTGACTTCAATAGATCAAAATCCGGGCCAGATGTTATGAACTTCGCCTTGCCTTTAATCAGGAAACCGGCGCCTGGTCCATGCAAACCTTGCACTTTGCTGCTTCCCAGAGTAATCAACACGTCAGGGTTGAACGAAATATTCGCTTCTGTTCGATGCATGTAACCGGCGGGAATCAACAAACGGCCATCCGCGGATATACGGATATAACTGTTCCATGTGTTAACCATATGCGGTCCATCCTGGCCCAGAGTCGCGATGGCGACTACGCCGTCCTGTTTCAGTATTTCCAGCAGTTTTTCGGGAATCATCTGTACTACCTCCTGTAACTCTTTTATTTGTACAGTCTTTCACTATGACAGGGAAGATATATTATGTTCATTCTTGAAATATTTACAGCTGTCAATTTTTAAAGATCCGGAAAGAGGGGGGGCATGTAATTCTCCGCATTCGACTGATTAAATTTATCCGCATATGCTTTTTATAAAATTCTCAAAAAATATTTTGATGCAAATGCATAGATTGATTTCTGGTATTGACTATAACTGTAAATAAGGTTTTTGATCCGGGAGGGGAAGAGTAGATGTCAATAAGATCATGCAGCCGCTTCTCACCAAAATCAATCAAAAATATCAAAAGGTTATGACCCATAGTATAATTCCTATCGTACTTGACATAATATATCTTATGGGACATTTTGCTAAATGTACAATTTAGCTTGCATTTTGAGGGTACTAAAAGTAATGTGGCGCTGTTATCACTCATCCTATTTTAATCTATCGATAAGCATGTTAAAAAGTAAGTACAAATTATGAGCTGCGAGGAGCTGTACTGTTTATGAGCGGTAAAGAAGAAGCCATTGAAGTTGAGGGAACAGTTGTAGAGCCGCTGCCGAACGCGATGTTTCGAGTCAAGCTTGAGAACGATCATGTAGTGCTTGCCCATATATCCGGTAAGATGCGCAAATATTTTATTAAAATTCTTCCCGGTGACAAGGTGACGGTCGAGCTTTCTCCTTACGATCTTACCCGTGGACGCATCACCTATCGCGCCAAATAACAAGTTTATTTCCGAATGATGGATAACAGGCCCGTCCGATATGGAGGGCTTGTGTTGTTTAAAAATACGATTTTGCGAGGAACGAATGTACACCGTAGCTGATTTGAAAAAAGGTTTGAAGATTACTCTGGATGGCGACCCGTATCTGGTCGTCGCTTTCGATTTTGTCAAACCGGGCAAAGGACAGGCCCTTTACCGCACCAAGATGCGCAACATGATCAACGGCACCCTTCTTGACCGGACATATCGATCAGGTGAGACATTTGATCCCGCAAGTCTCGAAGAGCGCCAGATGGAGTATCTTTACAAGGAAGGGAGCCACTACACCTTTATGGACCAGCAGACCTACGAGCAGGTTGTAATGGAAGAAGATACAATGGGTGACGCCAAGAACTTCCTTCTTGAAAACTGCAAAGTGGATGTGATGCTGTTCGGCGAAAAGGCTATAGGTGTGGCCCTCCCCAACTTCGTCAACCTGCGGGTGGTCGAGACCGAGCAATGGGCCAAGGGTGACACAAGCGGCAATGATTCAAAGCCTGCCACAGTTGAAACCGGCTACGTTCTTCGCGTCCCCCCTTTCATCGAAGAGGGAGAACTGATCGTCATAGATACTCGTAGCGGAGAATATTCAACCAGAGTTAAAGGTTAAAAAGCGGATGAAGAGCGACGCCTTGTGGCTAAGGGCGCATATAATAAGAGCAATACGTGACTTTTTTTGGAAGCGGGGGTTTCTGGAAGTTGAAACCCCCCTTCTTATTCCTGCAAACGCTCCCGAAGAGCATATAAATCCGGTAACCCCCCTCCCCTGGCAGCTCCAGACATCCCCCGAAATCTGTATGAAAAGATTGCTATGCAAGGGGCACCAGCGCCTTTTTCAAATATCGCATTGCTGGCGCGCCCAAGAGCGCGGCTCAAGGCATCTCTCCGAATTCACGATGTTGGAGTGGTATCGGGCTGACAGTGATTACCGCTCTCTTATGTCCGACTGTGAGGGTTTGCTTCAGCATGTTGCAGCTGTTTGTATTCC
Organism: Desulfuromonadaceae bacterium; assembly: GCA_028712665.1. Taxonomy (GTDB): domain Bacteria; phylum Desulfobacterota; class Desulfuromonadia; order Geobacterales; family Pseudopelobacteraceae; genus JACRCG01. The sequence goes on along the minus strand of JAQTRC010000032.1, from coordinate 30,845 downwards.
CGATAATCCGGTTTACCGCAATAAGACAGAAATAGTCGATCCATTTAAATCATGGATGAGTATCAGCGTTCAGGAGGCGTTTTTGCGTTTTGGGCAGAGGGAAGTATCTGATTGTCTTAGAGAAGGGCTTTACGAGGAGATATTGACGGCAAACGTCGAACCGGCATTGGCCGCATTTGACTCGCCGGTTATTTTGATGGATTATCCGGCAGAGTTGGCTTCACTGGCCCGGACAAAACCGGGAAATCCGGAGTTGGCAGAACGCTTTGAACTGTATCTCGGCGGTTTGGAGTTGGCAAACGGTTTCAGTGAACTCAATGATCCGCTCGAACAACGACGTCGTTTTGAAGAGGCCAACCGTTTACGCCTGGAAAACGGCAATGCGCCTCTCACTCTGCCCGAACCGTTTCTTCGGGATTTATCAGACATGCCCCCTTCAGCAGGCATCGCTCTGGGGGTTGACCGGCTGGTCATGCTGGCGGCCGGGGCTGATTCGATCGATGAAGTGGTGGCATTTACTCCTGAGGAGTTGTAATACATCAGGTTGCGTCTACAAGATCCCGGTACTCAACCCGCTCGCCGGTATAGGTTCTGAGCAGCAACATATCCCCTTCGCGTTCGACATCGTCGGGAAGAACGGCAACCTTCCCCTTCCCCCCCGGCAAATCAATTACATAATGTGGCACGGCAAGGCCGGATATGTGACCACGGAGTCCCCGCACTATTTCCAGGCCGGCGCGAACGGACGTTCTGAAATGGGCCGTCCCGCGGACCAGATCCATCTGGTGCAGGTAGTATGGCTTGACACGGATACCTAAGAGTCCGGTCATCAACCTCCGCATGATATCTGCATCGTCATTGACCCCTTTTAGCAGTACAGTCTGGTTTCCGAGCTGCATCCCGCCATCTGCCAGCATGCCGCAGGCCCGTTTTGAATCCCCGGTTATTTCATCCGGGTGGTTAAAGTGGGTGTTGATGTAGAGCGGATGAAAGCGTTTAAGAAGGGTGCAGAGCCGGGGAGTTATCCGCTCCGGCAGAGTAACCGGAACACGGGTGCCGATTCGGATGATTGAAACATGATTGATCGCCTTGAGGCTGCTTAATACGAGTTCCAATGAAGCGTCGTCAAGCATGAGCGGGTCGCCCCCGGACAGTATCACGTCATGGATGGCCCGGTTGGCGGCAATGTACTCAAGCGCCCTCTTCAGTTCCGCCTCTCCCATCGGAGAGTCACCGCTGCCGACATGGCGTTTGCGCATGCAGAAGCGGCAATAGACGGGACAAAGATTTGAAACCAGCAGCACCACCCGGTCCGGGTAACGATGAATAAGGCCTGGGACCGGGCTTAAAGACGATTCCTCCAACGGGTCGGGACACTGGATATCGTCTTCAAGTTCTCTGATATCGGGCATGCACTGCTTCCAGATTGCATCTCCATCCTGCCGTATCAAGCTGGCGTAGTATTTTGACACACGAACCGGATATCTGGACGAAACTGAAGCTGCACACTCCGAATATGTTGTATTATTACATATGGATATGACATCACTGTTAAAGTATTGCATTGGCTTTGTCCTGCCTTACAGCGAGTGGGTATAAATATCGTGCAGCACTGATTGATTATTGAAAAATAGCCGGGATTTATCGAACCTATAGGAGAGGAATCAGCGGGTTATTACTTTGACAAATCTTACCAGATAATCGACACCGGACCAGATAGTCAAAATTATAGCAATCCAGAGATAAAACATCCCGAAATTATGCATATTGACTGTCAGCAGCGGATGAGCTATCCCGAAGAGCCAGTTGTAATCATAATGCAGAACAAGCCCCAGTATGGCTACGATCTGAAAGATGGTCTTGAACTTTCCAAGTTCGCTGGCCTGGATCACAATTCCCTCGCTTGAGGCAATTCCCCGCAATCCGGTTATTATTATCTCGCGTCCCAGAATTACCAGCACCATCCAGGCAGGAACCCGATTAAATGGGAGTATCATGATCAGCGCCGCCATGACGATAAGCTTGTCGGCGATTGGATCGAGGAACTTGCCGAATACCGTGACTATCCCCATGCGTCGGGCCAGATATCCGTCGAGCCAATCGGTAATGGATGCCAGGGCAAAGACGATAGCAGCCCAAAATCCTGCAGAGCGCGAAGGAGATAGCAGTAGCGCCGCCATCAGAGGGATGGCCGCAATTCTTGCCATGGTCAGGATATTGGGCGGATTTAGTATCTGGTTGGGGAGGCTCGATCTCATTTAGATGCCACTGGACTGATATGTCTGCATATAGGAGAGAACTCGATTAACGTAGGTACGGGTCTCGTTGTACGGCGGAATACCGCCATATCTGGCGACTTTACTGAGACCGGCATTGTAGGCGGCCAACGCAAGCGAGACATCACCACGGAAAGTATCAAGCAGAAAACGGAGGTACTTGACGCCCCCTTCAACATTATCCTTCGGATTGAACCGGTTGGCAACCTTGAGCGATTTAGCCGTGCCGGGCATGAGCTGCATCAATCCGCTGGCCCCTTTACTGGAGACCGCGTTCGGGTTGTAGCCTGATTCGGCATGTATTACCGCCTTGATCAGGTGAGCGTTGACGCCATATTTGACTGCACAAGCCCTTATGATCTGTTCGTATTCGGCAGGATTCAGCGAACCGGCAAATTTCAATTTTGTTCGAAGTTCCTTGTCTTTTTTCAAATCCCGCATGAAAATTTTAAAGCGTTTATCGGTTGGCGCGTCGGTAAAGTGAACTATACCCTCATCATCCTCATAGCGGTAGATATCTGCTCTGGAATGAGTATTCAGGGAGAGGCTTATCAAGGCTGTCAGCAGGAGAGTGTTGATTGCTTTGAACCCAAAATAGCTTGTGCTTACATTCTTCATATGTTCAATAATCCCAAAACATGCAGATTTGTCAAGAGATATTCTGATGGCACTGCATCTGATGTCAGTTTGAAATTGACATTTTAGAGGCCATGTTTTATAAGAGCGGTTCAGTTTGAGAGGATATTAAGAATGAGCGATCAGCATGTAACGTACAAGGACGCCGGGGTGGATATTGCCGCCGGAAACAGTTTTATCAATTTAATCAAGCCCCTTGTCAAGGCCACCTCCCGTCCGGAAGTCCTGGCGGACATCGGCGGTTTTGGCGGTTTGTTCTCGCTGAACGCCGCCAAATACAAAAATCCGGTTCTTGTTTCCGGCACAGACGGTGTCGGTACAAAACTAAAAATCGCCTTTATGACTGACCGTCACGATACCGTGGGTATCGACCTGGTTGCAATGTGCGTTAACGATATAATTGTGCAGGGGGCGGAACCGCTTTTTTTTCTGGATTACCTGGCTACAGGCAAACTTATGCCTGAAAAAGCCGCCGATATCATAAAGGGAGTAGCCGAAGGATGCAAACAGGCCGGTTGTGCATTGATAGGCGGTGAAACCGCCGAGATGCCCGGTTTTTATGCCGACGGAGAGTACGATGTCGCCGGATTTGCAGTTGGTGTGGTGGATCGAGAGGCGATGATCGACGGATCAGGAATATCTGTCGGCAACCGGTTGATCGGTATCGCCTCCAGCGGATTGCATAGCAATGGTTATTCTTTGGCCCGCAAACTGATATTCGACCAGATGGGACTATCGATCGATTCCGAACTGAACGGCGCCGGAGGCAGCGTTGCAGATGTTTTACTCACCCCCACGCGCATCTATGTACGATCCATCTTAAATCTTATCAAAGACTTTTCCATTAACGGCATTGCCCATATCACCGGAGGCGGTTTACTCGAAAATGTCCCCCGCGTGTTGCCGAAGGGATGCCAGGCAGACATATATTTGAACCGTTGGGAACGTCCTCCCCTTTTCGATATCCTGCGCGATGCGGGTAACGTTGACCGCGACGAGATGTACCGTACCTTCAATATGGGAATCGGAATGGTGCTGGCCGTACCTGATAATCAGGCTGAAGACGTAATTGACCGCCTGAATGGGCTGGGAGACAAGGCCTGGATGATTGGTGAAGTTGCCGTTTGCGGGGCTGGAAAAGAGCATGTTGAATTGCTGGAAGGTTAATCATGCCCGGCAAAGCACCCTGCAAACTGGGAGTACTGGTTTCCGGCAGCGGCACCAACCTTCAGGCCATTATAGATTCCATTGAAGCCGGTCAGATCAATGCTTCAATCTGTTGCGTTATCAGCAACAAAGCGGACGCCTACGCGCTGACGCGCGCAAAAAGTCATGGTATTCCGGTTGTGATCCACGAAAACAAGGGTTTTACCGACCGCCAGGGATATGATGCCGTCACAGTAGAAATTCTGCGTGAATACGGTGTGGAACTTGTCATCCTGGCGGGGTTTATGAGAATTTTGTCTGAGACCATGGTTAATGCCTTCCCCAACGCCATCATGAATATCCACCCTGCCCTGCTCCCTGCTTTTCCAGGCCTCCACGCCCAGCAGCAAGCCCTGAATTATGGTGTGCGCTATACCGGTTGTACGGTACATTTTGTCGATGGCGGCACCGATACGGGCCCGATTATCATGCAATCCGTGGTTCAGGTTGAACAGGACGATACGGAAGATTCTCTCTCGGCGCGGATACAGAAAGCGGAGCACCGTACATTTCCTGCAGCAATAAAACTGTATGTTGACGGCAAGATAAAAGTGGAGGGGCGTCAAGTCAGGATAATATAGCTTGACAACAGAGTGATGATAATAGTAAAAAGCTAGCTTCGCTTACATTACTCGAGTAGACAGAAATAATTGGAGGTGTAGTTTGGCTCATCATAAGTCGGCAATCAAAAGGATCAAGCAGAATGCAAAAAAGAACGCACGCAATCGTCACGTATCTTCGACGCTGAAAACATATATCAAAAAAGTTCGTGAGGCGGTTGAGGCCAAGGACAAGGATGCTGCAGTCGCAGCCCTGAAGCAGGCCATCCCGGTCATTGACGCAACAGCCACCAAAGGGGTTATCCATAGCTCCAATGCGTCGCGTAATGTTTCTCGTCTGACAAGACTGGTCAACACTCTCGGCTGATAAAATCAGCTGTTTATAATGCGAAGAGGGGGCTGCCGATTCTGTGCATGCCCCCTCTTCGTGTATGTTAACCGATGATGGTTAAGACAAAAATATAACTGCAAAGGGAGAAATCAGGCAAGCAGCCAATCGCATTCACCGCACTCGCCGCTACAGATCCAGAATATCAGGGCGTGCAGCAGGGTGTAGGGATGTCCGCCACTCTTTGAAGACAGATCGCATCGGTATAATCCGTCAAAAATCCTTTTCAACTCACTCCGCTTAAAATTTCGAGCCTGCTGCACGATCTCTCCCAAAAAGAAGGTATGAATATTAAGCTCCCTGCCTATATCGGCATGCGTTTTTTTTGCGTCAAGAAGTTCCCGAACCCGCCACAACTTCCTGAAATGTTGCGCCAAAGCTCCAAGCATCATCGGCGCCTCTTCACCGTTCAGAAACAGAGCGTCCAGGCTTTTGATCGAATTTGGCAGATCGCGAAACCCAAGAAATTTTGCAAGTTCAAATGCGGTAAAAGCCTTGCTGCTACTCGACATTGTACGCACATCTTCAACCGAAATATCTGCCCGGTTCCCGGCATAAACAAGCAGTTTTTCGATCTGCGAGGAGAGCTCCTGCAAATTATTGCCGATCAAAGCGGCAAGCAGTTCTGCTGCGGCAGAATCTATCGGCTTGCCAAGCGCAACAGACTCGCTCTGGATAAACCCGGTCAGTCTGTTATCATAAAGCCGTTTGTACTCGACCATCACACCATGTTTTTTTAGTTCCAGAAAAAATTTCTTACGCTGGTCGATCTTGGCTCCGGTAAGCAGCAGGCAGGTGCTGCTTGCCGGATTCTGTATATAGGGGAGCAATATCTCAAGAGATTCCGCCTTGAGCTGTTCGGCCCGCTTGACAAGAACGGTGCGTCGCTCTGCAAACATCGGTAAAGTCTGGGCAGCGTCTACTATATCCACTCCTTTGGATTCATTGCCGAAGTATACGTTAAGATTAAAATCCTTGAGCGAGGCATCGACAGCTCTGTCTAGCAACATGCGAACTGCTCGCTCTACCAGAAAAGGCTCTTCGCCATAGAGAAAGCAGACAGGAGGAATAACGCCTTTGGAAATGGACTTTTCAAACTCTTGAGGTGTCATTATCAATAGGATTGCTCCGCAGCGGAAATGAATTTTTGGGCGATGATCCTGGAAGCGGCATCCAGAGCGCTTTCTTCAGCATTACGCTGCAAGGCCAGGTCTGTGTTGGCAGGGTAATCTTTTGCCGCTTCAAGCACGCCTTTCCAGAGCGGCGCCGCTTCTCCCCTACGGTATAATTCCAGTTCGACTGAAAGCGTCAGGCGCAAAAAGCGTACACGATCAACCGCACTGTACGCCACAGCACTGTTTGAATAGGAAAGCAGGCGCCCTTTCATGATGAGCCCTGCAGAACCCTCGCTTTTGGCAGGGACCATGCCTCTGAGCGCATGACACTCATCATACAACGCACGCCGCAGAACCGTTTGAGCCGTCGGGCTGACGCTTTCATTTCCGATAAAAGGGACCCATAGCTGCTGACCAACGGCCAAACGCTCCGATACAGAGTTTGTCAGATGATAACCGCACCCGGTTAAAACATAGAGGAGCGGGAGGAGTAATAACAAGCGGTAATACGATAAATCTGTCATCTTCCCTACCCCACTACGATATTGACCAGTTTCCCCTGTACGCAGATAACCTTGCGGATAACTTTTCCTTCGATGAATGGCGCTACTCTCTCGTCCGCCAGAGCAAGAGCTTCGAGTTCCTTTTCACTGATGCCGGCAGCAACTGCAACTTTGGATCTTAGCTTGCCGTTGACCTGAACCACGACCAGCAGCTCTTCATCTACAACAGCCTCAGGATCGTATTTTGGCCAATCAGTTTGTGAAAGTGAGACCGTATTGCCCATGCGCTGCCACAACTCTTCTGAAATGTGCGGGACAAAAGGCGCCATCAGCAGAATTACACTTTGAAGAGCTTCTCTCATAACTGCGGAAGATTGCGGCGTGCAAAGCTTTATCGGTTGAAGCGTGTTAAGAAGCTCCATAACCGAAGCTATGGCAGTATTGAAATGAAACCTCTCTTCGACATCTTCCGTTACCTTGCGAATAGTTTTGTGCACTGCCCGTCTTAAATTTCTTTCGTCAGGGCAAAGTGCGGCGACATTCACCTGCGCGGCTCCACTGATCTCGTCGAGACGATCGTTAACAAGCTTCCAGATTCGGTTAAGAAAGCGGAAAGAACCCTCAACCCCCTGGTCATTCCAGTCCAGATCCTTTTCAGGAGGTGCGGCAAAGAGAGAGAATAAACGTGCGGTGTCGGAGCCGTACTTGTCGATCAGACCATCCGGGTCCACAACGTTACCTTTTGATTTGCTCATCTTTGCGCCATCTTTTATGACCATTCCCTGTGTCAGCAGATTTGTAAAAGGCTCGCCGGCGGTTATGTGTCCAAGATCACGCAGGACTTTTGTAAAAAAGCGGGCGTACAAAAGATGGAGAACCGCATGTTCGATACCACCGATATATTGATCAACGGACATCCAATAGTCAACCCGGTCACGGTCGAGTATGTCCTCCTGATAATCAGGACAACAGTAGCGCAGAAAGTACCAGGAGGATTGGACAAATGTATCCATCGTATCCGTTTCGCGCCGCGCCGGTTTGCCACATGATGGACAGGAACAGTTTACAAACGATTCCATCTGAGCCAGTGGACTCCCCCCTTCGCCGGTAAAGAGCACGTCCTTGGGGAGCACAACCGGGAGTTCCTCTTCCGGAACAGGCACGACACCACACTCATCGCAGTAGATAACAGGAATCGGATTGCCCCAGTATCGTTGACGGGAAATACCCCAGTCCCTCAGTCTGAAATTAATTGTTTTTGTGCCCGCGCCTTTGGAGTGAAGGAAATCGGCAATAGCCTCCTTGGCATCGTCACTCTTCATTCCGTCGAAACTGCCGGAGTTTGCCATTATCCCAGGTTCTGTATATGCCTGGGACATAGTTAACGGGTCAAGCGTCTCACCGGGAGGCTGGATTACAACTTTTAGCGGAAGATCGTATTTTTTTGCGAACTCAAAATCACGCTGGTCATGCGTCGGTACGGCCATTACAGCACCGGTGCCGTAATCCATCAGGACAAAGTTGGCCAAAAAAACAGGCATCTTTGCTTTTGTAACCGGATTGATGCAGTAAGAGCCTGTAAAGACGCCTTCTTTTTCAAAATCCTCGGCTGTGCGCTTAATTCGATCCGTCTTTCTAATCTTGTCTATAAAGGCCGATACGGACTCCTTCCGGTCCGGAGTTGTCAAATCCATTGCACGGGGATGTTCGGGCGCCAATGACATGAAAGTGGCCCCAAACAGGGTATCCTGACGCGTGGTGAATACACGTATCGAATCGGCGCCGTTTTCTACCGGAAAATCGATCTCGCATCCGAAACTCTTGCCGATCCAGTTTCTCTGCATGACCAGAACTCTTTCCGGCCAACCCGGAAGGTTGAAGGTATTCTGAAGCAGCTCTTCGGCATAGTCGGTTATCCGAAAAAACCACTGATCCAGCTCTTTCAGGCTTACTTCGCTGTCACAGCGCCAGCAACCGCCATCTTCGACCTGTTCATTGGCCAGCACTGTCTCGCACTTCGGGCACCAGTTGACAAAAGATCTCTTTTTGTAGGCCAATCCCTTTGCGAACATCTCCAGAAAGATCTTCTGTTCCCATCGATAATATTCAAGATCGCAGGTGGCGAGTTCACGGTCCCAATCGTATGACAGCCCCATCTTTTTTAGCTGGCAGCGCATATATTCAATATTTTGATATGTCCAGGTCGCCGGATGACTTTTGTTCTGAATGGCGGCATTTTCTGCCGGCATTCCGAATGCGTCCCAACCCATTGGATGCAGCACGTTGAAACCGCGCATCCGCTTGAATCTCCCAATAACATCACCGATGGAGTAGTTGCGCACATGCCCCATGTGTATCCGGCCTGATGGGTACGGAAACATCTCGAGCAGATAATATTTAGGCTTTTCCGTCTCTTCGGAAACCTTGAAAGTCTTCTCATTTTCCCAATGCTGTTGCCACTTCTTCTCTATCTCTTTCGGCTGATACTTCTGTTCCACGGCATCTTCCTCTCTTTGCGGTTATAATTTTATATAGATTAAAAAAATATGAATAAAATCAGGAAACGCCGCCTTTGGAAATTATCTCATTTGAAACATTGTGCAAAGGGAGTATCCGATCCACAAGCCCGGTAGCCACCACTTCGCGGGGCATCCCGTAAACAACTGCGGTTTCTTCCGATTCCGCTATAACATAACCACCATGCTCCTTTATCGCTCGAACCCCTCTACTGCCGTCATTGCCCATACCGGTCAGTATCACTGCGGCAACACGTTTCTTATATATACCGGCACACGACTCAAGCATTAAATCGACAGACGGCACATAGCGGTCCGCATCCGAAGGAGCTACAATTCTGGCTGTTACCTGGCCGCCGCAGACATCAAAAACAAGATTCATACCGCCCGGAGCTACCAGAATTCTTCCGGGAATAACCAGATCCCCCTCCTCCGCCTCCTTAACATCAAACGCGGAACTCCTGTCCAGTCGATCTGCGAATGCTTTTGTAAATCCGGGCGGCATATGCTGGGCAACAACAACTGCAAATGGATATTTCCGGTCAAAGGAAGAGAAAATCTGTTGAAGCGCCGGCGGACCGCCTGTGGATGATCCGATGGCAAATAAGTCAATAGAGCGTTTTTGTCCGGTTCCGGAACGGCGAGATTTTAACAAGGCATCTGTCTGTGCAGATTCCGGGGCCGCCGGTAATCCGGAACCGGGAAGATTTTTCGATTTCAAGGCGAGAATCTGCAGAACTTTCTTTTGAATATCCTCCCTGATAGAGAGCAGGTCAAGCGAGGCGGTGCCGCTCGGTTTCGATACAAAATCCAGAGCCCCAAGTTCAAGAGCCCTGAAAACTTTGTCGGCGCCGCTTAGAACACTGATGACAATGACCGGAATCGAGAAACGGGTGGTTAAAATACGAAGAAGTGTGAATCCGTCCATTTTTGGCATTTCAAGGTCAAGCGTAACCAGATCAGGTTTCAGGGCGATAACCTTCTGTATTCCCTCTTCGCCGTTGATAGCGTATCCGACCACTTCAACGTCAGGGATGCCCTGAAGCATCTTGGTAATGGTGCGTCTACTGAATGCCGAATCATCTATGACGACAATTTTGATTTTTTTCACTTGCACCACCCGGCCCTGATAAAAAGGATCAATAAACAAAGATAAGAACGTTCAGTAAATCATTTCTGCAAAAAACGGAGAAAGAATTTCTAACGTTCTAAAGCAAAACGTTTCGGCTTTTGATAGATCAAGTCATTCTTGAAATGTCTGAGCGTGAAGAGAGTCGTGATGTTCATCAATGATTCTGCGTGACCCAGCAGAAGAAATCCGCCGTCATGCAGGGCATTGTAAAATGACTCAACTACACGTTTTTTTGCTGCTAGGTCGAAATATATGATCACATTCCGGCAAAAAATGATATCCATCTTGCCGAGCATTATCATCCTATTGGTATCAAACAGGTTCAGATGGCTTATCGTAACCTGCTCGCGGATGGAATCTTTTATTTTGTAGCCATCATCCTGCTGGTTAAAAAACAACTTTAGTTGCAGATCTTCCGTAGCACGGAAGGATGATTTACCGTACACGGCACGGCGTGCGTGCTGCAGGACCCTTTGGCTGATGTCGGTACCGATAATTTCGATATTCCAACCTTTAAGTTCGGGTATGTCACTAAGCAGCATCGCAATTGTATATGGCTCCTCGCCGGTGGAACAGCCTGCGCTCCAAATGCGCAGCGAACGATTGTTCCGCGCCGATTTGACCTTTATCAACTCCGGAATAATTTCATCGGTAAATGCCTTTAATTGAAATGATTCCCTGAAAAAATATGTTTCATTTGTAGTAAGAACATCCATGATATCGGTGAGTTCTTGGTCTTTATTCCTGTTGTACTTTAAATAATGGTAGTAGTCAAAAAAAGAGTGCAAATCGAGGTCGGTCAAGCGGCGGGAAAGGCGCTTTTCGAGAATGTACTTTGAATCCGAATCAAAAAAAATTCCGCAATGCCCGTAAATACAATCCCGAATAAGCAGGAATTCGTCTTCGGACATAAGGGGTTCATTTGTTAAAGAGAATGACATGATTTTTTATTTTTTAGAGAGACAGCGCTCAAGTGACATTGAAGCATGTCTTGCTATGTCAGGATCAGGATTCGCAAGTGAACTTTTAATGATAAGAATTGCGTCGGAACTGCAATCTGCTTCAAGAATCTGAAGACAGGTAATCATAAAGAGCCCTTCGGCATCGGGATGGACCCGTTTAATAATCGACATGGTATGATCCCGGTCAATCTTGGCTATCGCTTTCAGAACCGAACAGCGTACCCATGTATCCTCATCTTCCAGAGCATGTTCAAGAGCCTCAACTGCGCTGTTATCATTAATGTTTCCTAGAGCCTCGGCAGCTGCCATCCTGACATCCGGATTTTCGTCGACAAGAGCCATGACAAGTATTGTGCCCGCCGATTTAATGCGAAGACGGCCTATCGCATTAACAGCAGCCTTGCGGACCGTAGGATCTTCATCCTTTGCGAGCAGCAGCAATCGCTCGTTTTCGCCCAGGGAAGCGTACAGAAGAGATGCGTGCCGCCGGTGTCGCGGTACCTCCGAATCACCGAACTGTCTGGCTACACTCAATATGTCTGAACGGTCAATTGAAGCAAGCTCCTGCAAAGATGAAACGGCAGAAGAAGAAACATTCGGATCGGTGTCGTCAGTCAGCGAAACCAGATCAGGAATAGATGAAATCATCCCCAACCTGGCGGCTGCGGTTGCCGCAGCCGTGCGAACGCCGGCAGAGTTATCTTTAAGGGATCTGCCAACCAGATCACTGTATTCGGAATAACGGCATTCGCCGATTAGAGTACAAATTGCATTCCGTGCGTTTTCAATTGACGCCGGATAGAGTTCAACCACTTTCGAAATCCCTTCCGGTCCAAACAGTTTAAGCGCATTCAGGATGGATTCGGTAAAGCGTTCGTCCACAAATGACTCTAAAAGGACAGGGATGAATCGGATATCTCCGGTAGCAACGCTGAACCATATCAACGCCTCGGTGAGCAATGAATCCCGGCTGTCAAAAAGATTCAACAAACCGGTAATCACGTCATTTCCATTCATGGATCTAAGATCGTCTGTTATCTTATATCGGACTTCACTCCCTGATCTCCCATAAATCTTAAACATCGCTTTTACTGCAGCCGCGCGGCTCCCCTTCTGCTGACTGTAGCATCCGTTTAGCAGCAAAGGAATCGAACTGTCGTCGGAAATGCTGCCAAGGCAGTCAAAAACAGCTTTGCGAAGAATATCATGGTCGGCCAAACTCAGAATCTCTTCCGGGACAACCGAAGGTTTTGCCAGGGCGCTTAACGCTCCCAGCGCACTGAACCGGAACAACACTGCCTGATTAGCGGCAATTGCTTGAACAAGATCCTGTACAACAAGCGAATCGCCTAAAGAGCCCAGACGTTCGGCGGCAGCAGAGGCAACGTTGACGTCGCAGTCCTGAAGCGCATTCAATAGCGGCTGGACAAACAGAGGGTCCCCGATCGCCCCCATCAGATCAACAATGAATTTTCGAACATCCGGGTCGGGATCCTTCACCATCCTCATCAGCGGTGAAGCAGCTTCAGTCCCAAGCCGGATAACAGCTTCAGCGGCAGAATTTCTGAGGCCTGCATTGTCTTCATTCCGAAGAAGCTCCAGTAATTTATCTATGGCGGGTTCATCAGGCGACGAACTCAAAAACGCTTCGACAGACTCCTTGCGAACCCGCCAGCTCTCATCTCCCATCGCGCTGAAAATAAGAGCGAGAGATCCGGTAAATGGGACGCCTTTTAGCGCCTGAAGTGCTGAACGGCGTATCTCTTCGTCGTCCGATTGGAGAGAGCACTTTATTTCCTGAAGTCTCGTTGTCATACTGCTCCTGAAATCTCGTTTATCCAGCCGATTTCGATACTTCCGGCATCTCTTGCGGACCCAGTAATGAATCAATGTCCAGAATCATAAAAACCCGATCGTTTGAAAGACATACACCAAGAATAAATTCCATGCCGACACCTGATACCATTTGTAAAGGGGGTTTAATATCTTCTGCCGAAACGGATATTACTTCCATTACATCATCCACCATCAATGCCAGTATTTGTCTTGCCAGAGATACAATCAGCAGTTTGGACTGTATATTATCATCCCCGGCAGGCATCTGAAAGCGTTTGCGAATATTCATCACCGGGATAAGGTTGCCACGGAGGTTTATGACACCGTCTAACAGATCCGAAGCCCGTGGAAGACTCGACAGCTTCAGTGGGAGAATAATCTCCTTGATACGCATTATATCTACTGCAAACAGTTTATCGCCAAGGCTGAAACAGGCCAACTGAATTTTATCCAGACCTCGATCCATATTATGAGCCCACCCCTTTCAGAACAGATGAATGTCGGCAATGTTCCCGAGGTTGAGTATAATAATCAACCGCCCTTCAGATCGCCCGATACCGCTCACAAAATCTCTATCTATACCCTCAAGCACAGATGGCGCGGGTTCCAAATTTTCTTTATCGATACGTACAACCTGAATAACCTCGTCAACTAATAGTCCGCTGAAAGATTGACTGTTTCTGATTACCACAACACGCTCTTTACCTGTTTCTTTTTCACAGGAGAGGCCCAGCCTGGAGCGCATGTCGATAATTGGTATAATGGTGCCGCGCAACGATATTATTCCGGACACGAATTCAGGCGCACAAGGGATTTCTGTAACATCCCGCGGCTTGATGATCTCTTTGATATCCATTATGTTGATGCCATAAATTTCATCAGATACTCTGAAACAGAGATATTCAAGGTGGTTTCCGGAAACGGTCGTGGAAAGCTCTTCATCATCATCCGGAATTTCTTCATCACACCCTGCCGCCCTTCTGCCGGCCAGAATGATTTCAATCGGTTCCCTGCAGGTGCAACTCCTTTCCGTAGAATGGGCTGCAGCAGACGCCTGAGTCCCCTTTTCGGGAATAATATCGTTAATAAAGTCGGCCTCCGGAGGAACGGATGCCGCTGTTGCCGTATGTTCAGATAAAGGGAGAGCGCTCTGAGCTTCCTGAATGTCCTGTTTAAAATGGACATTGGAATCAGCTGCAGGCGTACGCCGAAACTTTTTTCTGATTTTTGCAAGATCCATGATCTGTTCCGCCTAC
>JAQTRC010000032.1:0-16359 GCA_028712665.1 Desulfuromonadaceae bacterium | reverse complement strand
ATCATCAGTTCGTCTTTGATTTCATTAATTATTGAAGAGTCTATCAGAGCCGCGTCACTACCATAGGCAACAAGCAGAGCGTTGGTCGCCATTGAATTAATTTTACGCGGCACCCCTCCAGTCAGTTCATGAATACGTTGGACGGCATCCGGGGAAAACAATCCGGGAGAGCCGCCCGCAACCTCAAGCCTGAAATCAAGGTATTCCATAATTTCGTCCAAGAGCAGCGGATGCAGGTGATAATTGAGCGAAATCCTCTGGCGAAGCGGCTCGAATCTTGTCGACGACATCATCGACCTCAATTCGGGCTGCCCCATGATAACCACCCCCAGCAGATTTTGATCGTCAAGCTGAAAATTTGTCAAAAGGCGGATCTCATCAAAAACTTCAGGTTCAGTAATCATCTGAGCTTCATCAATTACCAGAACCGGGCATATACCGCACTGATTCGAGGCATATACCGCCGTATGAATTTGATCGATCAGCGCGTCTTTGGCATCGGACGGTTTTTCAACATCAAGTATCCTTGCTACGGTTCTAAGAAATTCAACTGCGTTCAGACGCGGATTAACGACGTAACAGAAACGGAACTTATCACCCAGGCGATCCATTAACGCGCGTGACAAGGTCGTTTTTCCGCAACCTATTTCACCGGTCAACACGGCTATTTCCCGCTCTTCAACAACAAATTCCAGCCTTGCAAGCGCCTCTTCATGACCGCGACTTAAAAATAAAAAGCGTGGATCGGGGGTTTTGCTGAAAGGTTTTTCCTTGAAGCCGAAGTAGGATTTATACATGTGTCAGTTCCCGGAATGCATAGTTTCATTTATAATTCCGCCAACATCGAGTACGAGGATAGTCCGCTGGTCGCCAAGGTCTGCAGCGCCGGAAATCCCACGGAGGCGCTTGAACGCCTCACCAAGAGATTTGATAACTATATCCTGCTGGCCAAGCAGGTCATCGACCACAATTCCGAGACGTTTTTCAGCAACTCCGACAACAACAACGTAAAACTCTTTGGGCCGCACATCATTCCGGCTGATATTGAAAAAAGATTCAAGACGCAGAAGTGGAAGAGTGGTGTCACGCAGTTGGATAACCTCTTTCCGCTCAACCGTTTTAATTTCCTTGTCGGTCACAATCAGCGATTCCAGAACCGATGTAATCGGAATGGAGTATATTCTGCCGCTGCAGTTTATGATCAAAGCCTTGATTATGGCCAGAGTGATCGGAAGTGTAATTATAAAGCGGCTACCCTTTCCCTTGCTGGTTTCAATATCAACCATTCCGGAAATCGCTGCAATGTTATTTCTGACCACATCCATACCAACGCCGCGCCCCGAGACTTCGCTGACCTTGTCAGCAGTTGAAAAGCCGGGCAGAAATATCAGATCCAGCGCTTCGCGGTCGGATAGGGAATCTAAGTCGCTGATCAGTCCTTTCTGCATGGCTTTGTTCTTGATCCTGTCCAGATCAATGCCGCTTCCGTCATCCTCAACTTCAATAACGACGTGGTTGCCCTTCTGACACGACGAGATCCGGATGATTCCCTTTTCGCCTTTCCCTAGCGCAACTCTCATCTCCGCGGGCTCAATGCCATGATCAATTGCGTTGCGTATGATGTGCATCATCGGGTCGGAAATATCCTCAACGATCAGCTTGTCCAGTTCGGTGTCGGCGCCAAAAAATTTCAGTTCTACCTTTTTGCCCTGTTCCCTTGAGATTTTACGAACAATACGTGACATTTTTTCATATAATTGACCGACCGGAATCATGCGAATCTCCATAACTCCTTTCTGCAGGTCGGACAGTTTCCTCTCAAGCCCTTTGGCGGCTTTGCCCAACTCTATGGCCATTCTGGAAAAACCCTCATTGCGCATCCTCATTGTAACACCGGCAATGGTCGAATGTGCCAGTACAAGTTCACCTACAATATTCATCAGTTCATCGAGCTTTCCGATGTCAACTCTGACAGTCCTGCTCATGCTCTTGGCGCTTATAACAGAATCTTCCGAAAAGGGAGTAGTCGCTATATTCTGGTCACGTGGGGGGGGAAGAGATTCCTGGGGAAATAACGGATATGAATCGTCGGCAGGAACTTCGGATATAATAGTGGATGACTGCTGAACTGTTTCCCCCTCATGTTCAACACCCACTTCAAGCCGTGAAACTGAGGCGGCATCACTTCCAAGTAAATTCTTCAGATCGTCCAGCAGGCAGGAAGAGCCCAGAAGAATTTCAAAATCGATGTGAGTCTCCATATTCCCCCCCACACAAGGGAGAGTACTTATAACCTCACCGCAACCCTTCAATATTTCGGTGACTGCAGCCAGTCCCTGATCGAAACTGTTCAGATCAAATGATGTATGGATAGTAAATATGCTCTTCCCCCTGGTGAGATTATCATGCAGGCGGTGTTCCTCGTATTCGGTCAGCGCCCCCTTTATATGATCGGGCAATTCCAGGGATTGTACCGGAGCTGTTACTGCCTGCTTTTCCGGAGGTGCAAGAAGAGCATTGATCCTTGTAACGCAGAGAGCGATCTCGGTAGACCTGCTGGTATTGTCCCCCTCAGACAGGAGTCTGACAAGAGCGGTCAGAAGTTTGTAAGAATCGAAAAGGACTGAAATAAGCTGGCTATTTAGTGGAATTTTTCCAAGGCGGAGCCAATCGAGCAGGTTTTCCATATTATGGGAAAGCTCGGCGACATCGCTAAAACCGAACATTCCCGCCAAGCCCTTAAGAGAGTGCGCGCCACGGAAAATGGAGTTAAGGATATCCGGTTTGAAGTCACCACCTTCCGCCATATCGGATAGGTCGGCCAGTTCAGAACCGAGCTGTTCTACAATTTCTTCGGCCTCGGCCAGAAAGTCCCTGATGGCCTTGCTATTTGCTGTTGCGCCTGAGTCGCTCATGCATTAATCCTGTAAAAACAATGGCATACTTTCAAGGTACAGCGCTTAGATAAGATGTGATCAGTTGCTGAAGGTGAGATGGATTAAATGGTTTGACCACATATTCGTCCGCGCCCAGAAGCTTCCCTTTTTCAATATCTTTGGGGCTTCCTTCGGTTGAAATGATGAAAACCGGAATGTGCCGGTAGTTGGGGTTGTTTTTTAAATAACTGATTAACTCAAGTCCGTTGATATCGGGCATATTTATGTCGGTAAGAATCAGGTCGACATTTTCTCGCGGCAACAGTCTCAGAGCATCGAACCCGCTGGATGCCTCAACGATCCGGTAGTTATCAAGTGATTCAACGATGGAAACCAGCATTGCCCGCATGGTTGCCGAGTCATCGGCTATCAGGATGGTTTTGGTAGTCACTAGTTGGCAACCCTTTCATACAGTTTACGTTCCAATATGGGGATATCGTGAAGAAGCAGTGAAAGAAAATTCTGCAGAATGGCCGGAGTTTTAATTTCAGCCCGGCCAGGTTTGAGAATAAATGGGTAACCCATTTCACGCATCTTATTTTCCGCATCGGCATGATGGTAATCTGTCATGCCTGCAAGGCTTATGTCTTTAAAATATGCCGGGGAGAACAGACCCAGAATTGGCGCTTCTACATTGAGTATAAACAAGGAGTTAGCTTAAGATAGTATCCGCACCCGCTTGGATTATCAGATTATAGGCGTAACCACTTGTTCTTCAGGTTTCCTCTGCGTCCCGGATAAATTTAAAACTGAGGAATAATACTTTAACAGTACCCACAAGTAAAGTCTTTATAGGGTGTTTCACGACTTGGGAGGGGTGGTTGCAGTGCGGCGTGGAGAGTCGGATTTATCTCTTCCCCGGAACATGATCCGCAGAGGGACGCCATCAAAGCCGAAAGCCTCCCGGAACTTGTTGATCAGGTAGCGTTCGTAGGAAAAATGAATGTTGTCCGGCTGGTTGGTGAATATGACGAAAGCGGGCGGACGTGTGGCAACCTGGGTGGCAAAGTAGAATTTAATCCTTCGTCCGTGGGACAAGGGAGCATGATGAGCGGCTGTGGCCTCATTGAATACCTGAACAAGCTGAGAAGTGGAAACACGTCTGCAGAACTGCGCCATGACATCATCAACAGTTGTAATAATCTTGCCGGTGCGTTGGCCGGTTTTTGCCGAAACGCAGACGATCGGAGCGTATGCCAGATATTTGAAACCGTCCCTGATTTTGGCAATATATATTCCAAGCGTTGCATTATCCTTTTCAAGAACATCCCATTTATTGATAACAAAAACACACCCCTTGCCGGCCTCATGAATATAACCGGCAATACGCTCATCCTGTTCCGTTACTCCCTCCCCGGCATCGATCACCATCAGCACCACATCGGCGCGCTCAATGCTGCGCAACGCATCGCAGACGCTGTATTTTTCGAGTTTCTCCGTTGTTTTTCCCTTACGCCTGATACCGGCGGTATCAATCAGGAGATACGGTTTATTGTTGCAGGTAAAGGGTGTGTCAACTGAATCACGTGTCGTTCCTGCAGTCTCATTTGCAACAACCCGCTCGAAACCGAGCAGCCGATTGACCAGTGAAGACTTTCCGACATTGGGCCGTCCCACAACTGCTATGCGGGTGATATTCTCTTCAACCTCGCACTCTGTAGAGGGTGGAAATACCTCAAGGATACTTTCAACCAGATCTCCGACTCCTCGATTGTGTTCAGCCGAAATGGTATGCAGTTCTCCAACTCCGAGGGAGTAGAACTCGGCTGATTCATTTTCCAGCTTATCGCCATCCACCTTGTTGACAACATAAAAGATCGGCTTCCTGACACGGCGCAGCATTCCTGCTACCTCAATATCAGCAGGAGTCAGCCCGCTTCTGGCATCCATCATGAAAATGATAACATCCGCTTCATCTATCGCCAGTCGGGACTGTTCTCTCATCTGCTGCAACAGGCGATTCTCGGTTACCGGTTCAAATCCACCGGTGTCTATCAGGATGAAAGGCTTGTCAAAGCGGGTGATGGCGGCATAATTGCGGTCACGTGTTACTCCTGGGGTATCGTCAACGATGGCGCGGCGATGTCCGAGCAGCCGGTTGAACAGCGTGGATTTGCCCACGTTGGGGCGGCCGACGATGGCTACTAAAGGTTTCATTCGTATCCCAGCTCTCTCAATTTTGAAGGTCTTTCACTCCAGTTATCTACAACTTTGACAAACAGCTCCAGAAATATCCTGGTATCAAGCAGACGCTCGATATCTTGTCGTGCCTGGCTGCCGATCTTTTTCAGCATCTCACCCCTGTGTCCGATAACGATTCCTTTCTGGGTAGCCCGCTCCAGCATTATCGCGGCTGATATGGCAATAACGCCATTCTCCCGCTCGATAAAACTCTCAACCACAACCGCAGTCGAATAAGGAATCTCGTCACGGGTCAGGCGGAACACCTTTTCGCGTATCATCTCGGCCACTATGAATTTTTCCGGCATATCGGTCAGGATATCGTCAGGAAACATCGCCGGACCCTCCGGGAGATACCCTGAAATCACCGTTACCAAATGCTCGACTCCGTCGTTCCTGCCTGCCGAAATAGGAACAATTTCCTTGAACGGATGCAGTACGGCCCAGTCGGCAATTTTTTTCAGAACCTGATTCTTGTCAGCCAGAAGGTCGATCTTGTTCAGAACCAGCACAACCGGAATTGTCACCCTCTTCAGAATATCGTTTACAAAATCGGCATCAGCCCTGGAATTGGCCTCAACAACCAGAAGGAGCAGATCGACACCGCTGATGGCGGAACGCGCAACATCCACCATGCTCTTGTTAAGACGAGAGCGGCCGATGTGTATTCCAGGCGTGTCGATAAATACGATCTGGCCGGAGGGAATATTGTGGATTCCCTGAATCCGGTTGCGGGTGGTCTGCGGCTTGTCAGACGTAATGACAATCTTCTCGCCGATAATGGCGTTTAAGAGAGTCGATTTCCCAACGTTGGGACGACCAATGATCGAAACAAAGCCTGACTTGAAACTATTTTCATTCATTTAGATACGCACCTATCTTTCATGTTTTACTTCTTCGCCCATACATCCCGCAAGGTTACTATCCGGTTGAATATCAGCTTCCCAGGAAGTGAATCTTTCGGATCCTGACGGAAATACCCCTGTCGCTCAAATTGGTATCTGGTTTCAATATCCGCGCTTGACAGAGTCGCTTCCAGCCTGCAGGATTGAAGTGTTTCGACCGAATGGGGGTTAAGGAACTGTTTGTAATCTGACCCTCCCCGGTCAGGATTCGGATCGTTGAACAACCGGTCAAAAAGCCGCACCTCTGCGGTCACGGCATGCGCAGAGGAAACCCAGTGAATGACCCCTTTGACTTTGCGGCCGTCGGCGGTGTGAATCCCCTCGCGTGAAGCCGGATCGTATTCTCCGTGAAGTTCCGAAATGTTTCCCGCCACGTCCTTTACGACACCGGTGCATTTAACAATGTAACCAAACCGGAGTTTAACCTCTCCCCCAACCGTCAGACGAAAGAAGCCCTTGACCGGTTCTTCCATGAAATCGTCGCTATCTATCCAGATTTCGCGGGAAAAAAAGATCGTTCTGGTTCCCATCTCCGGTTTCTGTGGGTGGTTGGCTGCCTGAAACTCCTCAACCAGATCAGGCGGGTAGTTATCGATAATGAACTTTAGCGGCTTTAAAACCGCCATGGCCCGAGGTGCAGTTTCGTTCAGATCGGCACGGACGCACTCCTCTAATATGGAGATATCAATCCAGGAATCGCTTCGACCGACACCGATCGATTCACAGAAGGAACGAACTGCGGCGGGCGTATAGCCTCGCCGCTTGATTCCGACGATGGTTGGCATACGCGGGTCGTCCCATCCATCTACAATACCTAGTTGAACCAGCTCGTGCAATTTACGCTTGCTCATCACCGTATAAGTAAGATTCAACCGCGCAAATTCATACTGACGCGGACGCGAAGGTACCGGCAGGTTATCCAGAAACCATTCATAGAGCGGCCTGTGGGATTCAAACTCCAGGGTGCAGATCGAGTGCGTAATCCCCTCAATGGCATCGGTCTGCCCATGAGCAAAATCATACATGGGATAGATCTTCCAGGCATCGCCGACATGCGGATGCGGAGCATGGAGAATCCGATAGAGAACGGGATCGCGCAGATTCATGTTGGGCGAAGCCATGTCAATCTTGGCGCGCAGAACCCGTGTGCCGTCAGGAAACTCACCGGCACGCATCGAGGCAAACAGGTTGAGGTTTTCCGTGATTGAACGATTACGGTACGGGCTTTCCTTTCCAGGTTCGGTCAGCGTACCGCGATAGGCACGGATTTCCTCGGCGCTCAGATCCTCAACATACGCCCTCTCCTGTTTGATCAGATGCAGCGCCCATTGGTACAACTGTTCAAAATTGTCTGAAGCATAATACAAATGCTCCCCCCAATCAAAGCCGAGCCATCGTACGCTTTCTTTGATTGAATCTATGTATTCCTGCTCTTCCTTGGCCGGGTTCGTATCGTCAAAGCGAAGGTGGCAACGACCTCCAAAATCACGCGCCAGGCCGAAGTTGATACAGATCGATTTTGCATGGCCGATATGCAGGTAGCCATTCGGCTCCGGCGGAAAACGGGTCACGATTTTGTCGTGTTTGCCGCTCTTCAGATCGTCATCGATTATGGTTTTCAGGAAATTATTGGTAGTTGGTACGGCTTGTTCATCAGACATATATAACCTCGTAAGTCTATTTCAGTGATTCCCCCAGAAACGAATTAGGGTAGGCCTGGATAATTCGGACATCGGCAAAGCTGCCGATCAGATTGCTGTCACCGGCAAAGTTGACGATTCTTCCATTGTCCGCTTTACCGGAGAGCTGGGCCGGACGTTTCCCCTCCCCTTCGACCAAAACCTTCTGCAGGGTGCCGATATAAGTCTGGCTTATCTCACGGGTAATACGCTTCTGCAGTTCCATCAGCCTGTCAAGTCTGGCAATCTTCTGGGCGCGGGTCAGATATTCTTCCAGTTCGGCCGCACTGGTGCCTGGGCGTGCCGAATATACAAATGAGAACAGGTCTATATAGCGAACCTCCTCCAGAAGAGTAAGTGTCTGCTCAAAATCGGCCTCACTTTCACCTGGGAAACCGACTATGATATCACCTGTTACGGCAATATCAGGTCTGACGGATTTAAGCCTCCTGACCTTATCCAGATAGGAGTCGCGATTGTAGCCGCGCTTCATCAGCTTCAGCACAGCATCGCTCCCCGACTGAGCCGGAAGATGTATCTGGCCGCACAGTTTTGGAATATCTCCGAAGCAGGCGATCAGCGCATCGGACATATCCTTGGGATGCGATGTTGTAAAACGGATACGATCGATTCCTGATATTTCAGAAACCAGACGGATCAGCTCTGCGAAAGCCGGCTCATTTTCTGTTTTAAGGCCATAAGAGTTGACGTTCTGGCCGAGCAGCACAACCTCTCTGACCCCTTCATCCGCAAGTTGACTCACTTCAGACAGAATATCCTTCGAGCGGCGGCTGATCTCACGTCCGCGGACATAAGGCACAATGCAATATGAACAAAAGTTGTCACACCCCTGCATGACCGTCACGAACCGGGAAAGCCGGGATTCCCCCTTGATGGTGGGAAAGAGGTCCAGCCGCATATCGTTGTCGATAAAGGTCGTTTCCGAACGGCGCTCGCCACGTAACGCCCCGTTCACCATGTCTGGCAAAAGGTGCAGGTTGTGCGTCCCGAAAACCAGATCCAGATAGGGGAACTTTTTGAGAAGTTCCTCCCCCTCCTGTTGGGCAACACACCCGCCTACTCCGATAATCTGAGACTTGCCGTCCCGCTTGTAGATACGCAGATTTGCCAGACGCTTATAAACCTTTTCCTCCGCTCCGCCCCGAACAGTGCAGGTATTGAGCAGGATCATGTCGGCGGCGGAAGGATCGTTAGTGGGTGCATATCCGAGATCAGAGAGCATTGTTACGATCCTTTCGGAATCGTTCACGTTCATCTGGCAGCCGAAGGTTTCTATGTAAAGAAGTTTGTCGAGCATAGTGGATCGATCTTTATACGCTATAACAGCATATAACGTCAATATAATTGGGTTGTTCCGAAGGGTTGATAACAGTTTAAAATCATGGGTGAAATAAAGGGGTCGAGTGGGAAGCGGCGAAGGCCCTCATCCGGCCTTTGGCCCCCACTTTCCGGAGGGAGAGGTGAAACTGCATAATTCCTTGATGCTCGTAACTGCTTATCGGGAAGCAAAGTATACGGAGTAATAGGCTGATTGTCGCGAGTCATTTTTGTGGTATATCTATAATTTAATCTGCTCGTTTGGATTATCGACATCACTTGCGCGATGTCCCACGAAGAAGATCGCTGTGACGGAGGTTCCACCTGATGTTGAACAAACATCCCAAAGTACTGGTAGTCGACGACGAAGAGTCCGTCCGTTCGGTAATCTGCGCCATGCTTGAGGAGTGCGGCTGTCAGACTGCCAGGGCGGAAGACGGAATAGAGGCGCTCGAATCACTCGATAAATTCACCCCGGACATAATTTTTTCCGATCTGAACATGCCGCAGATGGGTGGACTCGAATTGATCGTTAAACTTAAGGACCGGCTGCCGGAGACACCGATTGTCGTAATATCGGGAACAGCCGACATGCAAAGCGCAATCGAGGCCATTCGTCGCGGAGCATGGGAATATCTGATCAAACCAATCGATTTCGGATCACTGCAGCATGTTACAAATCGCGCCCTTGAAAGAGCCAGGCTTATAAGTGAAAATCGCGCATATCAGGAGCACCTCGAGGATCTGGTCCTGGAACGGACACAAGCGCTGCGCGACAGCGAAAAGCGCTACCGCACCCTCTTTGACAAGGCCAGCGATGCCATTGTCCTGATGCAGTCAGGGCAGATAATCTCCTGCAACATGAAAACCGGCGCGTTGTTCGGCTGCAACCAGGACGAAGTTGTCGGAAACTCATTACTTTCCTTCTCTCCAGCCAGACAAACCCGAAGTGTCGATTCAGACGAATTGATGACACTGTATGAGCGGGAGGCGCTGGATGGAACTCCGCAGTTTTTTGAGTGGCGTTCTATTCGCAGGGACGGAAATGCCTTTGATTCGGAGATCAGCCTGACACGCCTGGATTTGAATGGTGTAGCCCACCTTCTTGCCATCATGCGCGATATTACGGACCGTAAAAAGGCTGCGGCCGCCCTGACAGAGCATCTCTGCATCATGCGTGAACTCGACATGGCTCGCGAAATACAACGTTCATTGCTTCCCGCTGCGCCGCCGGAGATTCCCGGAATCAGCATGGCCTGCGGCTGTTCTCCCGCAGCCAGCGTAGGTGGCGATTACTATGAATTTTTTGTCATCTCACAGGGAGTACTGGACATAGTCATCGCGGATGTCGCCGGGCACAGCTTCGGCTCTGCACTTCTGATGTCCGAGGCTCGCACCCTTCTGCATGCCAAGGTGCGGGCCGAACGCCCCCCGGCAGCGCTCCTGACTGCGGTCAATGAACTTATGCATGACGACCTCTGTAGAGCCGAGCTGCAGATGAGCGCTTTTTCGGTACGTTTCGATCTCAACGACCGGATGTTGTCGTATGCAAATGCAGGCCATACACGTCCACTCTTCATTCGTGGGAGATCGGGCGAGATCGAACAGCTTGATGCAGAAGGGATGCTTCTTGGCATTGCCCGGGAGGTGGAATTCGAGGAGCGGCATTACGGAATCACGGATGGCGATGTTCTGCTGCTCCATACGGATGGAGTTGTAGAGTCGGAAGATGCGTCCGGCGAGTTTTTCGGAACCGACCGCCTCTGCAAGCTGCTTGCGGCTCGTCGCCATGATGCTCCGGACGTAATCCTTGCTGCAATATTCGAGGAGTTGGCTTCATTTGTCGGAGAGGGTCCGTATTCAGACGACGTGTCGCTTGTGGTTGTAAAGATTTCGACACCTTGACATCTCTCCTCCTCCCGACGTAATGTCGTGTCTGGATCGATATGTTGCTTAAGATTGAGAACGGTTGATGCTTATTGACTGGAACGACATAGACACAGTGCTGCTGGACATGGATGGTACGCTGCTCGATCGTCATTTTGACGACCATTTCTGGCTTGAGCATGTTCCCAAGCGCTGGGCGGCACGCAATCATGCCTCTATCGAATATGCCAAAGAGATTCTTTACGCTCTCTTTAAGTCCCAGGAAAACAGCCTCAACTGGACTGATCTGGATTATTGGTCCGACCGGCTCGAACTCGACATTCCGCTTTTGAAAAGAGAAGTTGAGCATCTGATAGCCGTTCACCCTTACGTAATCGAGTTTCTTCTGTTCCTGAAACGGCATAAAAAAGAGGTATGGCTTGTCACCAACGCCCACTCCAAAACACTTGATCTCAAGATGAAGAATACACGCATCGGACCATATTTCGACGGCATTATATCCGCGCACCAGGTAGGCCTGCCAAAAGAGGATGACCGTTTTTGGGGGCGTTTACAGAATTTCATCAACTATCGTTCCGACCGGACTATGCTGGGAGAAGATAGTGAGGCAAATCTTGCTACCGCAGAACGGTTCGGAATCCGCTACCTGATCTACATCAGCCGTTACAGCTCAAAGGTAACACCACTAAAATCTGAAAGCTTCCCTACGATCGACTATTTCAACAGGCTGATTCCTGAAACCGGGGCAATGAGCGTTATTATACAGAAATGACAAAAAAATGGCGGCTGATGCCTTATAACAGCACCAACCGCCTCGATGTTGTATCGGATGTTCCCCACCTACATCCTGCTCAGTAAGGTTCTGAATTTCTCCAGCTTTGAAGCGCCCTCCTCTATCAGTCTGATGAGGTCTTTTCGGGCGCCGCCTGCCACATCCCTCCCCTTCTCCACCAACTCTTCGGTCTTTTCGCCAATTGAGTCCACCATGCTGTTCACATTCGAAGCAAGTTCCTCCACCGCTTCATCGGCCCTGTGCCGGGCTTTTTTTGCGTAGCGAACAATGTCTTTCCTTGTCCTGCTTCCGGCTTGCGGGGCAAATAGCAGGGCAATTGCGGCTCCGATTACACCGCCTGCAACCATCAACAAAGCTGCTGCCGCGATTTTTTTATCCCGGTTTTCCATATCGACCTCCTTAGTGGTTTGACAGTATTATTATAATTGTACCCCAAAGCGATATTTTAACAAGCCAATACCTGACTCCATAATACTTTATCTTTGCAAGACAGCATGATATCATGTCTATTATACTGAATTTGTCGGCAATTCATATCCGCTTCACCCGTAATACTGGTAACTTCTAACTTGTTCCCATCCGGAAAAACCGGATGAGGAACTACCAGTTTCCGGATGGAAACTAACTTACTAAAAAGGACCCGCTTATGTACGCAACGATCCATGACGTTCTGATTATCGGCGCCGGTCCGGCAGGACTCTCGACCGCTTACCTTTGCCACAAGCACGGACTATCCTACCTTGTTCTGGAGTCCGGCAAGGTAATATTTCAGGGGATTGCCAATACCTATCCCGAAGGGAAGCTGGTATACGCCTCAAAACCAAAGGATGCTCCAGAGCCGTTCATGATCGAAGAACTAAGGCCTCCCGACAAGCCGGTCACGGTTGAAAGTTATCTACAGTATGTACAGCATTTCGTTCAACACGAGAACCTTCATATTCAGACTGAAGTCGATTTCGAGGATATCAGGGACGATCGTGACGCTCTTACGGTAATTACATCCAAAGGGAACTTCAAAGGCAAAAAAGTCGTGCTCTCTTTCGGCAGCAACATTCCAAGGGAGCTTTCCGTCTACGGCGATGCCAAAATGGTTGCAAAAAACCTTGACGATGCAAGTAAGTATGTCGGCATAAAAACTCTTGTCATAGGGGGGGGCAATACCGCTGCCGACGTGATCATAAATATCTTGAAGGCCAAACGCGAAGTCAACGACACCCATCCTGTATATTGGGCTCATAAAGCAGAGACTTTTGATGTAAACAAGGAAACCGCTCAAAGACTTGGAGAAGAGATCCTTCTTGGTGGAAACATTAGGCTATTGACTGGAGCGATGCCTCGTATCGGTGAAGTCGATGATGATGGCGTCGATCGCCTGGTGATCCGGATGAACGAGTTCAAGCAGGCTGACGGGATCGATCTCTACCATGCCTTGAGCTTCCCGATGAAGAACGTGATTGCCTGCATCGGCTCGCAGGGACCGGTGCCGATTTTCGATAAACTGGGTGTTCAGACGATTGCCTGTACGGCCGGGGTTTGTAAAATAGCCAAGGAGGGTGAACGTCTGGTGCTGCTCTCATCCGAGTTTGAGTCAACCAGGAAAGGGGTTTACGTTATCGGCGGCGCAATATCACCCTCGTATATGAAGATCAGCACCGGTTCTATTTCCGAGGAAAAACACCCCAACCTGATCTACACCGCAATAAACGATGCCTATCATGTGGTTGAGGCCATAAGGGGCAAGTTATCAAAATAATCGAGCCACTTAGCTCTTAATAGACCACCACCGAAGCATATCCGACCACCTGCCGGTTGTCACCGGTTACGTCTCCGCTGGTGCCGTATGCTACGAGTTCGGCATTTGCTGCGCCCAGCCCGAGCACGGCTTCAATCATCACGGCCGACGGTATTACTCCGCACATGGTGATCCTGCGGCTCCGGCAGGTATCCAGGAGGCCCTTGGCATCCAGAGACAATACCCGCTCAAGAGCCGCTTCATCCTTGCTCTTTGCGGACTCGGCCGATTCATAGTGGGTCATGTCCGAGCTGGCAACGATCAGCACATCCTCGCCATATTCACGGATTGCAGCGGCAACCCCGGACCCGATCTGCTGCAAGGCGGAATAATCGCCATGCCCCAGGCATATTGCCGAAATTGAAACATCCGGGCGCAGATACTGCAGAAATGGTACCTGGACTTCCAGGGAATGTTCCTGCTGATGGGCAATGCTGTCTGACTGGATATATGGCACATGCTTGAGAAGAAGGGTGTTGAAGCGCGGGTTGATGGCCAGTGACCCGAGCGGAGTCAGCCACTCGCCATCCGGATAGAGAGCGGCAGCCGCGCCGGAGCCGTGATGGTTTGGTCCGATTATCAGAACCGTCGCCGGCATTTCTATTCGCGAGTACACCTTGCCGGCAATCGAGCCGGAATAGACATAACCGGCGTGAGGTGAGATGATTCCTTTGACCTGTTTGGTAGATTTACTCTCCGGTATCAGGCGGGATAACTCTGCACGGAGTTGTTGCCTGTTGCCGGGATAGAATTGACCTGCTACGGCCGGTTGCCTTTGCATGGATTGCCTCCTCGCCATTAATAATCCAATTGCGGCTGCATGGAATGATTATATGACAATCTACGCAAAAGGCAAATCACCCTCCAGAGGTTTCCTCATATTCTGCTCAAGCGGCAACTCTTCCTGACGCTCGTACTGCGGCGCTTCGTCCAGCGCCTGGATTTCTTTAAGAGTCGGCAGACTTTTCAGGTCTTTAAGGCCGAATGTTTCAAGAAACTCTTTAGAAGTTCCGTAAATAAGGGGACGGCCTGGAATATCTTTTTTCCCCATAATTCTGACCAGCTTTTTCTCCAGCAGCGACTTCAGAACCGTGCCGCAATCAACACCGCGCAGATGCTCAACATCGGTTCTGGTAACAGGTTGACGGTAGGCGATGATTGCAAGGGTCTCAAGGGAGGATTGGGAAAATTTTGATGCTTTGGCCCTGATGTGACGGGTTATATAAGAGTGAAAAGTGGGGCGGCTCCTGAACTGCCAGCCGCCGGCCACCTCAATCAGATCGAATCCCCCTCCCCTGCCCGAATGATATTCGGCCAGTTCGGCGAGAGCTGCAGTGACCGCATTCTTATCAAACTCGTACAGAAGTTCACAGATCCGATCTGTCGACAGGGCGGAATCGGCGGTAAAGAGAAGGCTTTCAATTATAGCGGAGAGATCTGACGACATAACGGTTACTCTGAGACAGGATCCCTGGATACGGACGGAACAAACCAGATGGAACCATGCTCGCTCCCCTGAAATATGCGGACAAGCTTTAGCCGGCAAAGCTCAAGCAATGCCAAA
Organism: Desulfuromonadaceae bacterium; assembly: GCA_028712665.1. Taxonomy (GTDB): domain Bacteria; phylum Desulfobacterota; class Desulfuromonadia; order Geobacterales; family Pseudopelobacteraceae; genus JACRCG01. The sequence goes on along the minus strand of JAQTRC010000032.1, from coordinate 1,284 downwards.
AAGGTGACAATTACCCTTTCCCGCGTAAAATCATCACTCACCAATTCATCAAACTGGACTGTTTCACGTTCCTGGAGAAGCGAAAGAATCTCGTTGATGCAGTCTGCAATGCTGAGGGTCTCGGCAGCGGCCACATCGTGAAATTGTTCGGCCGGAATACGCACCAACAGAACCCGGAAGGCGTCTACGAGATCAAACAGGCTCACCTCCAGAGGCCCCTCGGCATTCTGTGCCTCAGCCAACGCCGGATCAGGAAAAGAACGTACAAATACTTCGCGTCCCAGGAGCGCTCTTGCGCCGATCAGCATGCCTGCTTCCCTGTACTGTTGATATTCCAGAAGCCGCCGCACCAACTCGGCGCGCGGATCAAGCTCAACCTCTTCAACTTCTTCCTGTTCGTCCAGCGGGAGCAACTGGCGGGATTTAATATGCAGAAGCGTTGCCGCCATAACCAGAAAATCTCCCGCAACTTCCAGGTTCAGATATTTCATCAATTTTATGAATTCAAGGTACTGACGGGTAATGATTGCTATCGGAATGTCGTAGATGTCCAGCTCATTTTTCTTGATCAGATGGAGCAGCAGATCCATTGGACCCTCGAATTTATCGAGGTGAACGCTGTACTGCTCCTGAAAACCGTCAAGAAGGGGAAGATTCTCCTCCTCCAGGAGATGATTAGGTTCGCCAATGGGCATGTCAGAATTTCAGCGCCGTACGAACCTCCGACATGACTCCATCGGAAACGTTCGATGCCCGCCGGCTCCCCTGTTGCAGCAGATCATCCACAAAACCGGGGTTGGAAGCCAGTTCTTCACGCACGGCACGGAACGGAGCCAACTTCTCATTGATGCAGCCTGACAGAATTTTCTTGCAATCAACGCAGCCGATAGTGGCGCCTTTGCAGGCCGGTACTATTTCATCAAGTTTTTCCTTGGGAACGTACAATCTGTGGAGATTGAAGGCGATACAACGTTCGGGGTCTCCAGGGTCGCTTCGACGAACGCGCTCTGTGTCGGTCACCATTGACATGACTTTTTTGGAAGTTTCTTCAGCGTTGTCGGAGAGGTAGATTGAATTGCCGTAAGACTTGCTCATCTTTCGGCCGTCCAGCCCCAATAGTTTGGGAGTTTCGGTCAACAGCGCCTCCGGCTCGGGAAACACGTTGCCGTACAGATAATTGAAGCGGCGTGCGATCTCGCGGGTTATCTCCAGATGCGGAAGCTGGTCGTGTCCCACCGGAACGCGTGTGGCCTTGTAGAGGATGATATCGGCCGCCATCAGCAC